>MHRK01000063.1 GCA_001820955.1 Candidatus Taylorbacteria bacterium RIFCSPHIGHO2_02_FULL_43_32b | reverse complement strand
TTGAGATTCATAATGAGTCCGACAGACACATTATGGCTCACCTCAAGGGGTTTTTCATTTTCGAGAGAATTTTAATGGGACACTAGTGATTGACGCTTCCCCCCATCTAATCTGTCATTTTAATGCCCGAAATAAGGTGTTTTTTGGAATATTTTTTGCGTATTCGGCAAACCTAGACTACAAATATATTTTTATCGAATATTAAAAAAATTTATTCCTGACATAGGCTTATAACTTGCCTCACCAAAAAAGTCTTCCGGCACAGAAAGCCCTTACCTATTCCGAGAACTGTAGCTATGCATTTTTTTATATTATCTTAGATTGCTTTAACAGTTAACTTCACCTGTTACCAAACTTGGCCGATCGGCCAAGTTTGGTAACCATAAAAAATATGATGATTAAGTTTTTTTATATAGAAATTGATTTGTTTATAACTATATACTAGAGCAAAAACACAAAAAATATTTTTTAAGAAGACTTTTTAGATTGAATTGTGGACTCATTATAAGAAAGCTATAGCTTTCTTATAATGAGTAACATATTTGCTTTGTTAAAGCGGCAAAATTAATGAGAATAAGCACAAAGGATCACACCTTCAAAAAATGTAGCCTATGTTATCCCCTAGAGGGTACTCATTTTAACATAGCTATAGCTTTCTTATAATGAGTAGGGATTTTTTACGTAGATTGAAAAAGCCGGGGATCAGCGAGCATTTAGTAGTCTAAAGCTCAAAAGCAAAAATATTACTTGATCACAACATCTGAAAGAAGGAGCCCCCTATAAATAAAATAAACTGACACTAGCATAATTAGAAGAAGAGAAATGTATATTAGATGCCGCTTCCGCCTGTCGTGACTCACCAAAAGTATGGCAAGAAAAGCAAAAACCAAAACCGCGCCTATTGCAAGATAAACATAGCCGAGAAGTCTGGTTGGGCTCACAGCCAAAGAATCTGATAGTCCGACAGGTGGCGCTTCTTCCAAAATTTTTTCGTCTTGTGCCCTATTTGTTGTCATGGGCTCAGCGTTCACATCTTCGACTGCAAGAAAAGTCTGATCAACGCTTTCGCCAAGTACTGACGACGTTATTATCGGCTTCAGATTTTTTTCGACTTCTACCGGTTTAACATCTCCCGCTTCCCCGTCCGGAGTTAAAACCGCCGAGGAAAGGGCGCGCGGCGCGGCTGGCGTTCCAAACATTTGCACAACGAACATTGTTTTTCTTCCCTTATATTCGCCCTCGATAGCGGCAATACCGATTTCCGTAAATTTGCCGTTTAAAATATTTGTTCTGTGACTTGGCGAATTCATCCAAGCGTCGTTCACCAAAGCGCTGTCGTCAAAATTTACAGCCAAGTTTTCTCCAGCGTACGCAAAATCGTATTCGGCTTTTGCTATCCAGTGCCAGGGAGTGACTCCATCGGGGCTATTGTGAGCAAAATAGCCGCGGCTAACCATATCTTTCGCTTTTTCTTCAGCCGCGAAAACTAATTTTGGATTCACCTTCAATGTGCCCACATTGTTGGCAGATCGATCGGCATTTGCCAAATCAACCAGAAATGACGGTAAAACGCTCGCAAGCAAATCACTGCCTTTTAAAATCGCCACGTGAATTTGCGACAAAAACATAGCACCCAAAACGAAAAACAAAAAAGCGGCAACCCCGACAGACCGCAAGAGATACGGCCGGTAATTATTGCTTTTGTGCGGTATCAATATTTTTCTGGTATGTCTTGCAATTCTTTTCATATTTAATTCCTATAGACATTCAAACCGGCAGTGAGAAATGTTTACATATTATGTCACATTTTGGAATTAAAAAAACGACCTCCTAATGGCCGTTTCGTTTGAATAAACTAAGAATCATTTCCCCCACTTCCTTCTGCGTGGACTCTGTCGTGCAGTCCGATATCCAAAGAACCGGTATCGGCCTGTGTCTTATTCGACTTCCACCGGCACGCCTTGCGCACATTGTCACCCCAAAAGATACCCACACAGTAATGTCGTGCATCTTCTTAGAGACTGTGAAGTCCCTGCCGGTGTGGTCTTCCGCGGAATTTTTTGCGTGCCTTTCGTAAGAGCTAATTTCCTTGCGGTGTAAAAGTTTTTCGAGAACCTCCGCAACTTCGTCTTCAAGGATTAGGCCGAAAGCTTGCCCCATCCCATAGGTAAAAGATGGATTCATAACTCATATTTTTCTTGCTTTACTTTACGTTCAAACAAAATATATGTCAAAATATTGACTTTTGCCTCAATTTACGTTAAATTCCAAAAAGCTGTTCGTACAAAATCAACAAAACAAAAGAATATGAGTATTACAAATACCGTAGGAGAAAAATTGGATGCCCTGTGGGCAAAATTACTACCGCTTAAGCCGACATCGGCGCAACTTATCGAAGTGGTCAAAGGTTCGCCCTATTTACGAGACAAAGCATGGCAGGCGTTCATCGAAACCAAACCCGGGTATAATGAGGTCTGCGATTTGTACCATAATTCGACTTGGAATTATTTCGGACTCCGGCAATACCCGGCGAAACTTCTGCTTACCTTCGAGGAGGTTAACGACTCAATTCTCGTCGATATTATGGTGCGAATGCCATATTTGGCGAAAGACAGTGCGGAAATCCTGCTTCAAAGGAAACCTTCTTCCTTGCATCTTACAAAAATTATTTTGTCTCCGGCGGTCCCCATACCAATGAGAGAACAAGCGGCAGAAGTGCTGATCAACTCTCCGACAACAGACGAACCGGGACTTGTTTGTATTATCGAATGCGTGCCAGGACAAGCAGAGCGAGCGGCAAGAAAACTGTTAGAGATGAACTCGCCACAGTTCGTCATGTTGACTATCTTTTTAAAGATTCCTTCACTGGCGAATGAGGCTTGGAGACAAATATCAGTGGCTCCGGAGCCACGTGTTCTCGGTCGCATCATCGAAAGTCAAATACAGCCTTACAACGAATTGGCCGTCAATTTGGCCATAGGCTTAAAGAATCCCGACTTCAACTCTCTGCTTTCAGTCATGAAGGTTTTCCCAAACAGAAGGCAAGAGGCTTGGCAAATTCTGAAGGCGATGGACTTGGACAACGAGTCTCTTCGAAAAATTGCCAGAGAGTGTCCGGCGGTAAAAGAAGAGGCGGAAGCAAAAATGAAAGCGTCCTGCGTAGATGAGGTCGCCAAGGTTATGAACGAAATTTTTTCCCTCAGTACTACGCAGAGAGCTTCGGAATTTTAGACCAAAAGCGGACGCATGTCCGCTTTTTTTATGGAAAAGCGCACGCCCCGATTCGCAAAGCGAATCGGGGCGTGATTTGCATAATACTTAATTCATAATATTTATACCATCTCTAATTAACGCTTTCACATTTAACGAATTTCTGAATTTTAGGCGAAAAACGAGTTGGAGCGCGAGTCATATCGAGATATGGCGAGCGCGAAACGAAGTTTTGCAGCCAAAATTCGGGAATTCGTGTGAAATGGTTAATTAGAGATGGTATTACTACTTACCAATTTTACGGCAACTGTGGCATAGGAGTTATTGGCTCCAAATCTCTGCACTTCATGATATTTATCCAGCGCTTGGTCGTCTTGTAAACATATCCCGATGGAGAATCATCCGAAGCAGCCCTAGCTTTAACCCACGGAATTAAGACCTCTTCTTTGTAGGATGTCTGGAATTTCTTTACAGCTCCAAAAGTAATTGGACCGAAATATCCGGTAAGCGGAATCGTTGAACCCATTGTTTCGTTAAGGAAAGTCTGTAACTTAAGAACTTCGACAGGATCATTGTTCGAACCCATCTTTAAATATGTCTTCAAATACGGTTCCTTGAGACACGCGGCCAATTCCTCCGCTGTAATAGACGCACCCAAAACTTCACCGGTCGGTACTACTGATCCCCCGCCCAAAATTGGCGGAACATATCCGAAAGTGTAGGGTGAACCATTTCCGCCTCCCCCACCCCCGCCACCTGAAGGAGGATTCGATGGAGGGGTTACCGGAACCGCATTAACCATAATCGAAATCACAGCTGGAGAACTCGTTGCCGTGCCATCACTGGCAACGAAAGAAAATTGGTCGGAACCTGTAAAACCGGAATTCGGCGTATATGTTGCTAAATTATTAGACAACGACACAGTACCGCTTGAAGGTAGGGACGAAATTGAATAGGCAATCGGATCCGAATCAGCATCAGTTGCGACGAGTGTTACTGTGCCGCTAGTGTTTGCTGTTACAGATAGAGTGCCTGGAGATGCTACAGGAGCGGAATTTTCCGGCTCTTCGCCTCCGCCTCCCCCGCCACCCGTTGATTTGAAGCTGGCTGAAATTTCATGATTGACGGAAACTGCGGAAAAAGAATAACTCGTTACTGCACCAGCAGAAACTCCATCCACCAAAACATTTTCAACTTCAAAACCGCCATTTGCCGTTATGGTAAAAGCCTGATCATTGTCTTCTGTAACCGTTACCAAACCGCTTGGGCTAATTGAACCATTAGAACCCGCGGATGCCGTAATGGTGTAAGTGACAACTTCGGGGGCAACTACTTCGACGCTTCTCGTCACTGAAGATGCGGCATTACCCGAAGAATCACTGACATTATAGGTGACGAAATAAACGCCAATGGTATCTGTATCGACCGGATTTACAGTAATAATTTCCGAAGTCAAATCACCGTCAACATTGTCTGATGCAGTAGCTCCGGCATCAGTGTACGTTGCCCCCTTAGTCACAATAACAGACGAATCACCAATAAGAGAAATCACAGGGGCGCTGTCATCGGTAACAATTACCAAGAATGAGCCGTAGCCTGTATTACCGTTCGAGTCTGTGGCTTCACAAGAGACAGTCGTGGTACCAACCGAAAAAGCGCTACCCGATGGAGGCGTGCAGATTCCCGTAATTGGGTCATCAACGTCGTCGGTGGCTAAAGGTAAAGTAAAGTTGACTACGGTAGTTGATCCTTCAGCCGGAACATTAACATCATCGATGTCGCCAAAATCGGGGGCCGAGGCATCAGAAACGGTCACTGTCCTCGTAACGTTGGCAGAATTTCCAGCCGCATCAGTAACCGTATAAGTTAGAACGTAAATGCCCGGAGTTGTCGTATTAACGCTTCCTGAAATTATTATTTCGGAAGTTAGGTCACCATCAACCGAATCGTTCGCCGTTGCACCAGGTTCAGAATAGGTACCACTGACATTCAAATCGATAGTCGGACTGCCAACTAGAGCAATCGAAGGAGACGTTGTGTCCTCTACAATGACAACCGCCGTATCCGTGCCCGTATTACCAGCCGCGTCCGTAGCGGAACAAGTGACTGTCGTTGAACCTAGTGGGAAAACACTGCCCGAAGCATGGTCGCACGATGCACTGCCCGAAATATTACCGTCCGTCTCGTCGACAGCGGAAACTGTAAAGCTAGCCGGCGCACCCGAAGAACTAAGGGCTTCAATAGTTTGAGTGTCTGGAGAAATGGTAACGATAGGGGCTGTGGAATCTGCAATACTTTCGAACGTATTAGTAACTGTACAAATTTTTGTCTCACCCGATGAAATATTGCCTGCGCAATCCGCAGAATAGGTGACGCTATACCCCATAGGATCAGTCTCAGTAATTGAATACGCTCCAGCCATCAAACTAACTGTGGTTCCTACTGATGACCCAGAAAAGGATGACGGGGAAACACTAGACCCTGAAGCAGTTAATGTAAAATCAGAAGCAGTTTTAGTGCCACCTCCTCCATTAACAACATTTTTTATAACGTTGACTACGGCGGGAGGAACGAAAACGTCCGCAGTAAATTGAGAAGCGTTGCCTTCGTTACCGCTATAATTTCTGTGATGAACTTTGACTATAATTGACTTCGTGCCTGAAGTCGAATAAATGTGAGAAATCGGAGTCCAAGAAGTCGAAAAGTCTTTGGCCGTAAAAGTGGTGGTAAAATGAGAGTCAGTTTGAACTGCGTACGAATCCTCCGTACCATCTCCCCAAACAAAAGTCACAAATTGTGAATTTTCCTGTCCGACAAAAGGCACAGCTGAAGCACTTCCTGAAATTGAAAGCTGTAATGCTCCTGTCACGGTGGCACTAACAACCCCCATCGTATAACCCGGCGCGGCCGCTAATGTCCCCAGAGGCACTGCTACAACGGACAAAACGAGTGACAGGACGGTAATCGCCGACACCATCTTTTTTAAAACTTCAAAATTAAAAACGTGCATAGAAATTTAATTTATTTGCTAAAAATACAAACACGACAAAGCTAACCAATAACCTTTTCCCCTAAAGAGCACCTCCATAAATCATTAAAATTTTAGCATTCACGTTTGACGCTGTCAAACGACAAAGTGGGAAATGTATGCCTAAATAAGTTTTTTGTCAGTCCTTGAAGTCCTCAAAAAAACCGTACCAAAAAGTAACCCCTCACACCCCTGTGCACAACTTCCCAAAAAATCCCAGAGAAACAATGGTAAAATAGAAGCATGAGTAGCAGAGGAT
>MHRK01000062.1 GCA_001820955.1 Candidatus Taylorbacteria bacterium RIFCSPHIGHO2_02_FULL_43_32b | reverse complement strand
ACTGCTTTCCGTCCTTCTGTCGCGACGGCAGAGAGATCCACTCAACTGGTTTGGGGTGTGGTTGGGGGTGTGAGGGGTTACCCTCCAACCTACACACGGCCAAAGCCGGCGGTTCTTACAGTCATGAAAACCCTGCGCTTCGCGCAGGGTTTTCATGGTAAACGAACCGAAATTATTCTTAAATCCTCAGTACCTCTATTTCAGTTCGTAAGTGATAGTAACGTTTGATATAACTTTGCTTTCACCGCCTGTAATGGGTGGCATACTTGCCGCCGAATCCAATTTCATCATGTCTGCCCCGCCCATTCCGTAAGCCCTCGGATAGTATGGCTCTCCGGATTCGTTGAAGCTCACTACGCGACCGAGAGAAACACCCAAGCTATTTGCAATAGCTTCTGCTTGTTTTTTGGCCTCAATGACAGCCAAATTTCTCGCCTCGCTCTTTACCACTTCCTCCTTGTCAAAACCGAAAGATAAACCGGAAATGTCAGTTGCCCCAAGCTCGCCAAGTCCTCCAATCAATTTACCCGCATCAGCAAGTTTGCGCACCTTAACCTCAACCATTTGAGAAACTACGTACGCAGCCAAAACCTGTCTGCCTGGCCTCATGTAAGTGGCATCCTCCCAATTGTACCTTGGATAGATGTTGTAATTTGTAGTCTTGATGTCTTTTTCCGCAACACCATTCTGGGTCAAGAAATCTTTTATGGCGTTGATAGCCTTCGCTGATTTATCCTGTGCTTCAGCGACAGAAAGAGACTCCGCAGTCGATCCGAAAGCGAAAGTGGCAATATCCGGCTCCTTGACCACTTCTCCCTTCCCTGTAACGGTGATCGTATTGCTTGCGGCCACATCTTTACCGATCACACCATAAGTCTTAAACTCATTGACTGACTTGGCCAAGAGAAATAGCGCGAGGAGCGACAACACGACAACTCCCGCCTTTCTTACACCACTGCTTAATAAAATATTCTGATTTTGATCCATATCGATTTATAAATTTATAAATTACCGCAAAAAGTATAACTGTGTTGGTGCAAAATTCAAACCCTAGAACCCATCCCGAAACCTAACGCCTTTGGACTGTGATAGGTTTTGAGATGGGTTCTATCCATTCTTTTGGACGCAATCTATGAGATTCTCAAACAGCCCAAGCACAGTCATCTGCCCGACACCGCCCGGAACCGGAGAAACCGCCCCGACTATAGGCGAAACTTTCTCAAAATCGACATCCCCGACAAATTTTTTGCCCGACACTTCTTCAAGCAGTTTGGGGGAGCCATCAGGTGTCGATGTCACATTTATGCCAACATCAATCACTGTCTGGTTCTTGCCCGCTGTGAAAAATTTATCGGTCACAAATTTCGGTTTGCCTATTGCCACAACCACAATATCGCTTTTCTTGGTTATTTCCTCCTCGTTATACGTATGACTATGGCAAATGGTAACCTTTGCGCCAGACGATGACAGCGCCTCAGCAATTGGGTGACCAGCGAGCTCGGAACGGCCAAGCACTGCGGCCTTTTTTCCCTTTACTTCAATCTTGTAGAATTTCAACAACTCCATAACACCTCTCGCTGTTGCCGGAGTAATTGCCTCTTTCAAACTCTTAGATCTTCTTGCGACATTTGCAAAAGTAAGACCGTCTACATCCTTTTCGACTGTAATAGTATCTATAATTTTTTGTTTGGATAAATTGGCCGGTATGGGCAACTGCACAATAATACCATCCACTTTATCGTCCTCATTCAACTCTTTAATTTTTTCGACAACTTCACTTTCAGTGACCGATTGATCCAAAGTAATATGGTCAACGAATACACCAATCTCTCTTCCGAATTTTATTTTTGACTGAATATAGGAATTAGACTCCGGCTTTCGGCCGATTTGAATTATCGCAAGGGACGGCAACTGCCTCAATTTTTTAACACGCTCTTTTAGTACCTGCCCGAAATAATCCCGAGCCGGTTTTCCGTAAAGTATTTGAGTCATGGGAACAGCGTACACCCGCCCGCCTGACTCGGCAAATTTAATCGAGAAAACAGGATATGGATGCTTTCGTGGAACGTGCTCCAACAATCAATGCGTCCGGATCTGGCGAATCGGGCGGGGCGTTTAGGGTTTAGCGTAAAGGACGAGTGCAAATAAAATAAAAAATCGCCCCCAAAAAAAGGCGATGTATCATTCACCCTATTGGTGACTTAATAAATGCGGCCGAGGAATCCGAATGATAAACCTGGACTAACACCTTCCCTAAATCTGGCGAGCTTCCGCGTATCATCGCACCCGAAGTATATTGCTGCGCGTCAGGGAAACCTGAAATTTTTTCCCAACCAACCGGAGTTACCAAAGGGACGACATTACCTTCGATGTGGAAACCGCAGCAGAGAAGATAACGCACAACCAATGCGGCCAGGGCATTCTCTTCCGGCGGAGCCTCGAGGTCCACAATTATTGATTCGGTATTGGCCGCACTGTCTTCGTCGTGCCCAAATGACATTAGAAGACTGGTCGAACTGATTTGATATCGTCCAGAAAGGTTTTTTTCCAAAAAACCCTGCAGAGTTAGATCTTTTGCATTCATAAGTACGAGATTCTAAAAGCATATTACAGGCAAGAACCCGCCAGTCAAGGAAGAAAGAACGGCTGAGAGGCCCTTAACGTAGGGTGGGAGAAACTATAAATAAACAAGAATATCGCGGAAACCTTGCTCCCCTCTCTCGCGTAAACAAAAAGGATTGAGCTACGGGATAATGCGGAGGTCAGGGCGTTCTTGTTTGAGGCGGTTTCTTTCGGTGGTGGTGAGACTGGAAAGGTCAAGCTCTCCGCCGATTTCTTTGGGTAAGGTAAGACCTTTGGAGGTAGCTCGCCAAGCGACTACACTTGGATTTTCTAGGACGGTGTACCGTCAAGAAAATCAGGGCGGCCACCAGGACGAATGTACGTAAAACGCATATAAAAGAAAAGAACGCTCTACGGGCGTCCTTTGGTGAGCAGTGGTTTCTTCCGATTCAGCACCCCGCGTTTTTAACTCAAGCGACAACCTTGCACTGATTTTCCTCTCTCCTGCGTACCTTGACCTGGATGCTATGAATTACTATGACTGCCGACGTTATAAGAATCGTCAACAAGTGATTCCAAATCTCATCATTTGATAATTTGAGGCCATGCTGACCCACATACTCGCCAAAAATGATCAGCTGGAGAGCCAACACAACGACCGCCATAACTGCGAGTGCCCGGGATGTTCTCCATTTAAATCTCCGTAGGACGTAGAGATAGCACCCTACGTAGCTACATGAAATCGCGAGCGTAAACGCAAAGAGAACTAGATAAGTAGCCAGTGGATTTTGCTGGATGGTAGGAATGATTGCATTCATAAGTCATCTTAGGGGTTTTGAACTACTTTAATTTTAGCATATTTATTACTGTTATGTCAATAGACAGGAGAGCGTATATGATAGTATCATATGACAATATCATATAATCACAATAAAAAAAGTATGACTACATTATCGGTCCCCATCCCCCAACATTTAGAAGACTTCATAAACGAGCAGGTTAAATTAGGCCGCGGAGCCAATAAAGCGGCAGTTGTTCGTAGGGCCATCGACCATTTGAGAGAACAAGAAGCCATCACCTCCGTTCTTAACGCTCAAAGAGAGCCCACCCTCAAGGGTAAACTCAGAAATTTGGCAGATAAACTTTAATGCGATGCTAGAAATCGGTTTCAAACCATCTTTTATTAAGCAGTTTAAACAGCTTGAAAAAGATCTGCGGCAGGAGGTTGAGGAAAAAATTGAACTGCTCAAAGATAAAAGAAACCACGCAACTCTAAAGGTGCATAAGCTCCACGGGCCTCTCCCGGGTTATTGGAGTTTTTCGGTTAACTACAAAACAAAAATCGTATTTGAACAGTCTGGAAATGAAATTGTGTTACTGGCCATAGGAAACCATGATGTCTACAAAAACTAAAACACTTTTTCTCCCGAAAGGCTCATTTTATTTGTTTTCATTCGAACAGCAAAAACTTTACCGAATTCCCAAATAGTAAAGAGTGCCGCCGTAAAGAATAAGTCACCAACAATTTGATTCATAACGAAAGGCAATCCGGCAACATAAGAAGCAATGAGTCCTGCCAAATTGTGGGGATACATGCTGGTAAACATCCACACGGCGGCGTTTGTACTTAGATAAAAGAATATAGTGGATGCGAAACTACCACCCAAAACAAAGGCCGTGCTACTCGAATTTCTTGCGAAATACCCAATGACTCCTGGCAAAATGAAAGCTAAGTAAATGGTCAACATCATGGGCAAACCCGTTAGACCCAAAATGGGGTCGGTTATGGCCATAACAGAAAGCGGAACCGCAATACCCCAACCAAAACCAAGCCTCGCCCCGGAAAGCAGGGCAACAGCCGCGACAGGAGTTAGATTCCAAAGATGAGGCACAAAACGACCAGCGACAGCGAACGCGATGAGACCGAGTGCGATAAAAAATTTATTTTTCAACGTCATAATTTTCTATTATTTTGGCATTTCCCCTGTTAATTTGAACTCGATCACATCTCCAGAAAGTGGCTTAAATGTGCTCGCTCCAGCATTTCCGTATTGCCCGTTTACATAATACTGCCACCATTTGTCAGAAGAATTGGTCGTTGAAGCAATCGAAGTAATAAAAACGCCCATGCTACCGCCGTAGTCTTTGTAAGAAAATTCGATTCCTTTTTTTCTGAGGCCCCTTTCTAAAACGGCAAACAAAGTATCGCCCGTAACGAGCTCAACTTTGGGTAAAACTTCCGTAGCCTTCAAACCGCTATTTATTATTACCGCAACCGTGCTCGTCGAAACATTTTGAACAACAGAAACATTCTTTAAGTCATCTCCCCCGCTCCCTAGGTAAAACCCGGTCGAAAATGACAGGGCGATAACCAAGAGCAAAATAATTTTTCTAAAAATAAAAAACATCGGGCTATCATTGTACAACAAAACTCACCTCAAAACCTAACACCCCTCTACAGATCTTTTGGAACTTCCCAAGCGCCCCGCCGAAGTACTTCCGGTTTCCCCTGCACCACCTTGATGAGTGTCGACGGTTCATTACTGACCTCTCCCCCAACATACACGCCAACACTGTCCCCAAAATAATTGATGGCCTCCTCTATGTTTTTCGCAGGCGGCATTCCTTCAGGATTGGCGCTCGGCGCAACCAAAGGCCCGGTCTCCTTCAGAAACTTACTGAGTGCCGTATCTTTTGGAATTCTTACCGCCAATGTCTTACTCCCCCGATGGAGATAGCTCATATCATCGGAGGGACACTGGAAAATGACGCTAACGGGATTTGGCCATATTTTGTTCAGCATTCGCAATTCTTCTTCCGAAACGTTAATTTCCAACAACCTCAAGTCTTCTAAGCTTCCGCACAAAACAATGCAAGGCTTCGATGGGTTTCTACCTCTCATCTCGTAAAGCCGTTGAACAGCACTCTCGTTCATGGCATTTGCCACAATACCAAAGATAGTATCGGTCGGAATTACGGCAATTCCTCCCCGCTTAAGCAAGGCGGCCACCTCAGCCCATTTTGTATTGTTCAAATTCTTCATAAAATGCTATATTTTCGGTGATTATATTGTAATTAAAGCGTAATATAATCAAGGCATACAACTATATAAACCTTTTTGCTAAGCCCCATATATCATAAAACGTAAATTATAAGCCTAAATTAGATTTCGATAGGTTTTCTTGAGAAAACACCTTGAGATCACACACAGAATGGAACAACAATCAGTATTTAAAAAAATGTTTACAGGGAAACGTAAATACGCAGTCGTAGGATTACTCATCATAGTAATCCTCTCTGTCATTGCTTTTAGAGGAAATGCCAATAACGCGGAGGCGGAGTACGTAACAGTTACTCGCGGTTCAATAAGCGAGGAAGTATTGCTCTCAGGAACAGTTAAACCGATGGAATCGGTTGATTTGGCATTTGAGAAAAGTGGCACAGTTTCGTCCATTTATAAAAAAGCGGGCGACATGGTGTATTCGGGACAAATTATTGTCTCGCTTGAAAACGGAACGGAGCAAGCCGCTCTCGAAACAGCCGAAGCAGACCTCGAATCGGCCAAAGCGCGGTTTGAAGAACTCTCTAAAGGTAGCCGTCCTGAAGAAATCCTGGTAAAAGAGTCGGAACTCGCAAAATCCAATCAGGATCTGAAGAATTTTTATAGCAGTATTCCGGCATTTATTAACGATGCTTACAACAAAGCCGACAGCGCTGTAAACAAACAGTCTGACCCCATATTTTCAAACGACCAAACATCCAACCCCGATTTGACTTTTAACGTAAGCAATCAACAACAAAAAAATGACGCCGTAAGCGCTCGCCTTGCTGTCACCCTTACTCTCGAAAAATTCAGAACATTGAATGATTCTGTCCTATCACAGGAAAAAAGTCAGGAAGAAATGGATGAAGCACTGCAAGAAGTAAGGACCTACCTTTTAAATGTGCAGTCTTTCCTTGTAAAGGTATCGTCAGCATTGAATAGCGCAATCAACGTGGCCGAAGCAACTATTGCAACGTACAAGGACAACGTCGCCACGGGACGCGCAAACGTAAACACCGCAATCCAATCGATAACGGGCACTATTGATGACATCTCTTCACAAAAAATAGCTGTGGAAAAAATCAAAAGAGAGCTGGAAGTTTTGAAACTGGGCTCAACAGCAGAAGTCCTCTCTCAACAGCGAAGCGCGATAATGAAAGCCGAAGCAAACGTTAGAAGTGCCTCTTCCAATCTCCGAAAAACGATTATCCGTTCCCCTATCGACGGGATTCTATCTAAACAAGACGCGAAGGTCGGCGAATTAGCCAGTGCCGGAACGAGCCTTGTAAGTGTTATAAGCAAAAACCTATTCAAGATAGAAGCAAACTTGCCGGAAGCGGATTTGGCAAAAACCGCAATAGGAAATTCCGCGATTGTAACCTTGGATTCATACGGCAATACGGTAATTTTTGACGCAAAAATTATTTCCATGGATCCGGCGGAAACGGTTATCGACGGAGTCTCGACATACAAAACCACATTTTCTCTAATCAATCCCGCACAACCGGTACGCTCCGGCATGACTGCCAATATCACAATTAAAACATCGGAGAAAGTAGGAGTGCTCATTTTGCCTCAAAGAGCGGTAACTTCAAGCGATAAAGGCCGAATAGTAAACGTGGCAACCGAAGACGGCACAGAGGAAAGAATAGTAACTACGGGAGCGCGAGGAAGCGACGGTATGCTTGAAATCGTCTCGGGATTGAATGAGGGAGACATTGTTGCTCTCCCCGGAAAGAAATAAAGTAAATGTGCCTAATCGAAACTAAAAATCTTGCAAAATCCTATTTCAACGAAGGAGTTGAAACCCCAGTTTTGCACGACGTAACGCTTAAAATACATGAGGGCGAGTTTGTGGCCATCATGGGTCCATCAGGTTCGGGTAAATCGACACTGCTCCATGTGCTTGGTTTCCTAGACTCTCACACAGGCGGCGTCTACAAATTTGAGGACAAGCCAGCTGAAAGCTATTCGGAAAACGAAAAAGCTCTTATACGCAACCGCCAAGTGGGTTTTGTTTTTCAAGCTTTCAATCTATTGCCTAAAACCAGCGTTATAGATAACGTAAAATTGCCTCTCATGTACTCCCCCATTCCGGAAAAAGATTGGGAGTCTCTTTCAAAGGAAGCTGTTCACGCAGTTGGTCTTTCTCACAGAACAAATCACGATTCCGCCCTCTTATCCGGGGGAGAAAAACAGCGAGTGGCCATCGCGAGAGCTATCGTCACTAAACCAAAAATAATTTTTGCGGATGAACCAACCGGAAACTTGGACTCGAAGTCAGGGAAAGCGATTATGGCCATCTTGGAAAATCTGAACGCCAAGGGACAGACGATAATACTTATAACTCACGAAACTTACACAGCAGAACACGCCGGCCGCATCGTTAGGATCTTAGACGGTACCGTTGAAAGCGATGAAAAAGTTAAAAACCGCCGCACGGCGAAGGAAGAGTTCATTAAGTAACTATGGTTTTTATTCGTTAAGTTAATTCGTTAAGATTCGCATTCATTCGTAAATTTGCACTTGCCATGATATTCCATCACCAAATCGAAACCGCATTTAAGGCATTAAGGCGTCATCGCTCGAGAACGCTTCTTACAATTTTGGGTATCGTTATTGGCATAACCTCAATTATTTTGGTCATGTCTTTAGGGCAAGGAGCCCAGGATCTAATTCTCTCCCAAATACAGGGCATGGGTTCAAAAACAATAGCAGTGGCTCCGGGGAGACAGCCGACAGGCCCATCGGACGCCGCGCAAATTTTCAGTGACTCTCTTAAGGAAAAAGACTTGGTGGCACTCAAAAACAAAAACAACGTTCCAAACCTCAAAGCAGTCATGCCAATAGTTTTTGGAGGAGAATCTTCCTCTTACGGAAGCGAAACCTATCGCTTAACATTTTTTGGTGCCACAGATCTTATGTCTTCAATTTTTGACCTTCAGCCTGAAATTGGAGAATTTATAAACGAAGACGACGTACGAAGTCGCGCGGACGTAGTCGTTTTGGGCTATAAAGTAAAAGACAAATTGTTCGGAGAGAAGAATGCCCTCGGCGAAAAAATTCGAATTAAAAACAGAAATTTTAGAGTGATCGGAGTTTTGCCCAAAAAAGGCCAAGTTTCCTTTTTTAACTTTGATGAAATTGCCATAGTCCCCTACACCACCGCCCAGCAATACATTCTTGGCATTAAATACTTTCACAGATTCATTGTTGAAGCTGATGAAGACGAGAACATCGACCGCACGGTGGCTGACATCAAAGCCACACTCCGAGATTCACACAACATCACAGATCCGGAAAAAGATGATTTTTTTGTTGAGACCCAAGCCGATTTGGCGGACAGACTTGGCCTCATCACCACCATTCTTACGGTTTTTCTTTCTGGTGTTGCTGGAATATCTCTCTTGGTGGGAGGTGTCGGAATTATGAATATTATGTTTGTCTCAGTGACGGAAAGAACGCGAGAAATTGGCCTTCGAAAGGCACTAGGTGCAACGAACAGAGACATTATGACCCAATTCCTAATGGAAGCCGTAATTCTGACATCAGTGGGCGGAATAGTCGGAATACTGCTCGGTTCTGGGTTAGGAGCTCTCATTTCATTCGTCTTGTCGAAAACTGTTATCGCCAGCTGGTCATTCAGCTTCCCTATTTTAGGAGCAGTTCTTGGACTTGGAGTATCCGCCACAATCGGCCTCATTTTCGGAATATTCCCCGCACGCGAGGCCGCCCGTAAAAGCCCGATGGAAGCTTTGAGGTACGAGTAAAAGCCCGGCATCAGGGATAATGTAGCACCCCTCAACCCTTTAAATGAAAAACCGACCTCTTGGCCGGCTGTACCTTACGACGATGCTTCCCAAACCCTCGAACCACAGCGGAGTCTTTTGGCACGAACGAAAACGCGCCTCTTTCTCGTATACTGAAACCATCCGGTAAGACAAGCTGGGTTTACTTCTTCTCGCCCAATGACAAATCGATATACTCTGCCGACCACGCCCCCGCACCTGTAAACAATCAACTCCAAACGATTTCTCTTCATAGAAAGTCCTTGGGGAAAAATTTTGTCTAAAAACTATAGTACAAAATTGAGTTTGGCTGTCAAACAAATTATTTGATTAACATACCGTCCCCAAAAGAGTAGAAGCGAAATCTCTCTTTGATAGCCTTTTTGTAAAGCTCAACTAAATGAAGCGGTGATTTTTTATTCTCTAGAAAAGCTTCGACCATCATCATAAGCGAGGAATTGGGTAGATGGAAATTCGTAACCAAACAATCGACAACTTTGAAATTAAAAGGTGGATGTATGAAAATGTTTGTTGAACCCGATATCGGGCAATTCATTTCAAATATATGGGAGGCGGCCGACTCCAGCGTGCGAGCAACAGTTGTTCCGACAGCAACTACTGGATTTCGATTCGACTTTGCATCACGAATAGATTCTACTGCATCATCCTTTATCATAAACGACTCCGAATGGAGAGATTCTTTCTTGAAATTTTCATCGGTAAGCGGAGCAAACGTACCAAGCCCAACATTTAATGTGACAAAAGTTCTGTCAAAACCGGCATTACTTAATTTTGCCAATAAACCAGAAGTAAAATGCAAAGACGCTGTCGGAGCGGCTACAGATGACGGATTCTTGGCAAAGATACTTTGATATTTTTCTCTTAATTCTTTTTCAGAAATATCGGTACCCTTAATGTATTTTGGGATTGGCGTCATACCAAACTCTTCCAAAATTTCAAATATTTTATTGGCCTCAAAGTTTGGCCGGAGCCAAAAGAAATGCGATTCCTGTTTCTCAACCAAAAAATCTTTCCTGAACTTTTCTCCGATTGAGAGTTCATCTCCAATCTCAAGCCTTCTGTCCGCCATTACTTTGAATGACGTATCTCCCCCACCCCACTCATTCACCAAAAACAAAATCTCAACTTTTCCTCCAGTTTTTTTATAAAGGTTAATACGTGCCGGAACCACCTTAGTGTTGTTAAAAACTAAAAGCGAGTGCTCCGGTAAATATTTATTGAGATTTGAAAAAATATCAAAATCTATACGTCCACTCTTTGTATCAAATATAAAAAGCCGTGCGGAATCCCTTGGTTCCGCCGGTTTTTTGGCAATCAATTCTTCCGGCAATTCGTATGAGTATTTATTGTCTTCCGTTGACATAACGGCAATGATATCTAAAAAGCGGAATAACTCAACGCAGTGAATTTTAGTTACTAAGCTCGTACTCGAGCGAAAGGTTAGAGCGAACCTTTGTATCGGCAGAGACTTGCGAGCAAAAGTCGAAAGCGAGGGTTCCGAGAAGAAAACATTGCGGAGGCTGACGAGCCGAGCATAACAAAAATCGAGCCAGATTTTATGTGCGTTTTCTTCTCGGAACCCGAGCGTTTTTCATGACATGAAGATCTTTATGTTGTCCAAGTCTTAAAAGGGCTTGTAACGATCCCCGCATTTGATAGTATTACCCTCAGACTAGTTCAAAGGACATTTTGTCCGATCCGAAGAGGTCATCCCGCCCACCCAATTTCAATTCGCTGTGTCAAACACAGCAAACCAACACTTTCGCTTCAACCTTTTTGAGTCCGACTCAATCTCCTTTTTTTCTCTCGTCTTAAGCCCGACACATATGTGCCGGGCTTGAATTTTTTTAATTGAAACGTCTTAATATTTGCTACTTCCTGCTAATACCTACGCCAAAATCATGACGGAGTATCTCAATCAATTGATCAAGGGGCAGGCCCACAACTGAATCATAATCACCTTCCAATTTTTTTATAAAATTCGACGCACCCCCTTGAATTGCATACGCCCCTGCCCTGTCGAGAGGTTCGCCAGTTTGAATGTAATCATCAATTTCTTTTTCGGACATTTCGTGAAAATGAACACAGGCTTCACTGACCGCTGTAACCACTTTATTGGTTTTTGAATCCATTACGGCAAGCCCCGTGAGAATGCGGTGACTGTTACCGCTAAGAGCCTCGAGCATTTCTTTGGCTATCTCTTTTGTCTTTGGTTTCCCCATCACTTTTCCACCGAACTCCACGAAAGTATCGGCACCGATAATAATGGCGTCCGTATAATTTTTCGCTACGGCTGTGGCTTTTCCCAACGCGAGGAACTTGGCCAGATCGACAGGAGACATTTTTAAAGTCATGTCTTCCTCGAAAGAACTCGGCACCGCCTCAAACTTAAGATTAGTTTTCGCCAAAATCTCCTTCCGGCGGGGAGAGGTAGAGGCTAAAATGATGGTTCTTTGCATTTTTTTAGTCTAGTGGTTCTCGAAAATCAAGAATGGATCTACTTGGAACCTATTTTCTAATTGAATCCAAGATTTCTTGAGCGGCTGTGTTGACATCAATCCGAGACAGATTCACCTTTTCTTGTTCAGTGTTAGATTTAATTGGATGGGCTCCCACAATCTCATCTCCCTTCGCTATATTTTTGGTTACCCCACTCATATCATGAAGTGTCGCCCCGAAACCTTCTCCATATTCCCCTATAAAAATTTCATGGTTTTTCAACTCTTCATTACTAACAATCTGTTCCCATTCTTTTTTACCGTCATCACTTAAATAATGATGATTCAAGCTTAAACAGGCTATCTCATAATCCACTACATTATCATCTTTCAAAACGCGGCATAAATTCATAATGCTTCCGCCCCGAGAAATGTATTCGGTGACAATAAGTATTTTCTTATTACCTAAATTATGACTCTGGGCAAATTCTTTTATCGATTTTGAATCAATGGTACCTCGCCCAGAGGCTATGAAGTAAGTTTCTGGGACCTTGTTCGCATTTAGTCCAGTCATTACCTTTTTAATAATGAGTGTTGGAATTCTGGCTCTGACTTCGTCGCTTATTATCACATCGTATTCTCCGTTTTCAAATCTATGTCGCAAGGTTTCACAAAGCTTCTTTAATGGAGGCACAACATATTCAAATCTACTGTCATTATAATGATATTTTTCCTGCTTTTCAGAATTATTTGGTAATTGTTCGAAATCAAATTTTTCCATATAGAAATACTAGCATGAAGGAACGGGGGGGGTACATTCTATACCCCATGGACTCTATTTGAACCGCTGGGTGCCCAGAGAGAATCTCCCGCGACTCAAAGCTCGCCGTCGCTCGCCTTGGTCTGGGCACCAGCTCATCTGTTTTGCCTGCTGGCAAAACTTGATTCCGCTGTTCGATTCCTCCCGCGGGCCAAGCAGTTGGCCCGCTTGGGCACCAAATTACGCTTCGCTAATTTGGGTGCCCAGAGAGAATCGAACTCTCATTACTAGCTCCACAGGCTAGAGTTTTACCACTAAACTATGGGCACCATGTTTACCGCTAACGCGAACTATTTATACCAGATTTTAGGCCTTTGCATAGAGCGCGGCATTCTCTATTTGGATGAGAGCCATCTTCACAGATTGTTTTGTATAATCTTCCCTTCTTATTTTTCCTTTGCTCAAGATCGAAATTACGCCATTTTCCGCGCCGATTTTAGAATTTTCAGTCAACCCTGCTTTTATGGCCGCGTCCGTCATGTTGAGCCCCTCGTTTACATATTTTTGTACTATTCGCGGCAACTCGAACCCACTCGAAAGCCCGAGATGGAATTTTTTCCCATCATAAATCGCACAGCAACCCAAATCCATATAACCCGTTTCGGAACCCGGAACTTCAACCAAACCGTTCTCTAGGCCGATACTGTAGTCGCAACCACTAAAAGCCTTCAGTGCCCGGTTTTTGGCACCAAGCACGGTCTCTCTCATGGACATCGGCTGATCGGACACCCCGGAAGACACTGCGATAGAAATGACTTTTACGCCCTTAAATATCTCATACTCCGAAAGAGCGGTCTCTACCGCCCTTAACTTGGCCTCATTTTTTGTTCCAACTTTGACTTTCATTTATTTATAAGTCGGTGCTTTCTCAGCGATACCGCCTTTATGATTTGAAAGTCTCGCCAACGCGTAAAGAAGTGACGAGAGGCGGTTAAGGTACGCCCTTGAGTGTTCCCCCATTTTTCGGGTGCCGTCCTCGACAACTTGTACAACCCTCCTCTCGGCCCTACGTGAAATTGTGCGAGCCACATCAAACATCGCTCCCAATTCGGTCGCGCCCGGAATAAAAAAGCTTTTAATGGGAGGCATTTCTTTTTCTGCTGTATCAATATAATTTTCTATCTCCTTTACTTTCTCTTCGCTTATCGTCTTCCCCTCGGCTCCGGCAAGCTCTGCCTGAACGATAAACAAATTTTCCTGAACGTCTAGTAAAATTTGTTCGAATCGAGAATCGAGAATCGAGAATTTTGAATCATTTAATGCGATCAATTTGGCTCTAACAAGTCCGATGAAAGAATTGGTTTCGTCCAACGAGCCCAAAGCCTCGGCTATAGCCGAGCTTTTGGACACTCTCTGATTGCAATTGAATGTTTTTGCCTGCCCGTTCAAATTTTTTGAAGAAAAATTTGTTTGGGTCGTACCATTATCTCCTTTTCGAGTGTAGAGCATGCAGATAGCGTACACCCGCCCGCCTGACTCGGCAAACTTAATTGATAAATCAGAAGAAAGATGTTTTCTTGGACATGGCTCCGACAATCAATGCGTCCGGATCAGGCGAATCGAGCGGGGCGTTTAGCGTTTAGTGTAAAGAGAAAAACTATTTTGATCTCAGCTCTTCTTCAAAACTGTCGAGATCCTTGAGAGTCTGTTTCCAATTTTTGAAACGAATCGCCCTGTCATCTATATAAAATTTTGCCGGAGGCTTAGTGGTTGAAATTTCGTCGTATGGCACTCCATGTCTTTCTAGATATTCCCCAACCGCATCCCGACCTTCCTTGGTGCCAGTGCGATATGAATATATATAAACGTAATACTTTTCCTTTAGCTTAGTCATCGCTTCCACTACTCCTCGAATTGGACCGTCATAAATCGATCCGTCTCCAAAGCCTTGCGAATAACCGTGAATAACACCATCAAAATCGACCGCTATCGGCGGCCGCTCATGGTTAATTTTTTTGGCTCTATACTCCATTCGATGTGCTGTAATTATACACTTTGCGCGAACTTTTTTCGAGCGGAAACTGAACGAATGAATCAGCCCCGCCACCGCCTCGCAAAGCCTCGGCGGACACCAAAAAAAATGTTCCTTACTTTTCTGATTTGCGCGCGACCAATTTCTTCTAAAAAGGAAAGGACATTTTTCTTTGGTGCTCTGCCCTCCAAGTATTTGGGCAGGTGGCGGGACTAATGCGGACTCGGTTTTGCGAAAACTATTTTTTGGGGAAAGGATTTCGCAAAACACTCGGCTAATCTTTTTTGAATTCGGATGTCGCAAGCGGAGGAGGAGGGGTTTGGGGAGGAATCCTTCGCTTGCTCCGCTAATTTCTTTTGGCGAATTTCGGGCGGGCAAAAATTGAGTCAGGTTCTTATTTAGATTCATCTATTACAATATAATTATCAGAAAAATGTTCAATCCAGCTCCTATAACCTGAAAAACCACTTGGCCAAGATCCTCCCCATCCTTCTTGCAGTCTAATGTTTGTATGAGTGGTATTAACTGTGTAGCGAGTAAATCTAGTATTACTTATAATATGTTTAACAAAATCGTCATCATAACTTTGAATATTAAGACCTAATAAAAATTTCCTTGAATTTAACATTCTGATTAGTTGTTCTTTAGAATCAAAAGGTGAAATCCATAATACAGGCAAAAAGTAAGCGTTTTTAATAAATTCACTATCTTGTTTCGGATTTATAACTAATAAAGGCAAACTTTTAATCTTTACAACCTCATCTGCTTGAGATTTATCTACATCAATTGAAAGTAGTTTGACCATGACTTCTCTTGCTGAAGCATAGTTATTATCGACAAATTTATTCAAGTCTTTTGACTGGCATAATTTAATAAACTCCTCTTTAAGTATTTCAATATACTCATTATAGAAGTTTCTCTGCACAAAAACTCCTTGAATTCTCTGGCAGGTTTGACCCGAGTGGCTAAATGATTCTTTAAGAGTCAGGATAGCATCCTTCTTAATAGCAGATTGATTTTTATTAAATATCTTTGAATCAGCCGTCTCAATTTCTGGATAGAATTCTACATAATATTCACCACATATTTTGGAAATACTTTGAGCCACCTTGTGTGAACCAAAGAAATAAACGGCTCGCACACTTTGAATTAGGTCTGTAATTTCGTTGTGTGTTTTTGGAGAGACAATCTTTAAATTTAATCTATATTTCTCAATAATTCCTGATTCTTGCCAGATCATTCTAACAAAACTTTCAGCTTCTCGACTTGGCTTTAAAATAACCTCATTACCAATAATAAGAGCATTTAATAAAGGTATTATAGATAAAATAAAAGGCTCGTTATAAGATAATATAATTAAAATTATACCTTTAGGTTTTATATTCTTAACCAATTTAATAGAGTAGTGATTTTTTATGTAATTTTCAAGATATGCTTTTACTGTCTTGTAATCTTCCGAAATCCAATAACTAGTGTCTAGTGTTATCTTTCTGTTTAGTTCAAAAAGCCCAGCTCTTGTCTCGCTGATTATTTTAATCAAATCGGAAATTAAATCATCCAAATGATGTTTATTTTTTATCAACATATTCAACAAATTTTACTTTATTATTTTCTCCTCTTTGGAAATAATCACGACTAATATGTTTAACATCAAAAGTTAATAATGTTTTCTCTTTCAATGTCTTTTGGATAACTGATAAAAGATTAGTGCTGGACGGATTTTTCAGACTTACTAATATTTCCGGACTATAATTTTCAAAACTATTTCCCACTCTTATTTTGATATCACTAAAAATATTATCCCCTGCAATTTCTAAAAGATATTCTTTCAACTCATAAGGATCAATCTTTATACCTTTTATAAATATAATATCATCGACTCTTCTTTTTATCCGATTTATTCTAATTGAACTTCTGCCACAAGGGCATCTACCAGATTTTATAGATGTAATATCACCAGTTCGATAACGTATTAATGGCAATGCATTCTTCTTGAGTGTTGTAAGAACTAACTCGCCTTCATTATCTACTGGTAATACCTTACCATTTTCTGGATCAATTATTTCTGGTAACACATAATTATCTAAGAAATGTAATCCCGTTCTAAACTCGCATTCATATGCAATACCAGTATTGACTTCACATAATCCATAGTGATCAAATATTTTTATCTTAAACTTACGTTCAATCTCCGAACGAACCTTATCTGAATAAATTTCACCGGCCATTATTCCACACTTGAGAGAAAATTGCTCAAGCGGAATCTGTTTCTCTTTTATATAATCAAAGAGATAAAAGTAATACCCTACCGTACCAACGATAGTGTCGATTTTAAAATCCAACATCATCTGAATTTGTTTTTCGGCAGATTGAATACCAGCGGGTACAACAAAACCACCGAGTTCTTGTATAGCATAAGTATTAAGAGTAGCACCGCTGAACAGCCCATAACTCATCATAAATTGTACACGGCTACTTTTTGTTATTCCAAAACATTTCCAAGCTTTTGCAATTGCCTTGGAACTATTTTTTAAATCTTCTTTTGTAAGAAAAGACAATGCAGCTTTTCCCGTAGTGCCAGAACTTGTGTGTAATTCGACAACATCATTAATCGGTACCGCTAACGCACCAAAAGGATAACAATCCCTCAATTCTTTTTTTGTTGTAAAGGGGAAATTTTGTAATTCTAAAATATTTTTTAATTCCAATGGAAAACCCTGAAGTTTTGATTTGTAAAACTTGGAGTTTCTGGCTATGTTAAGTGTTTTGTTTAAAAGATTAAGTTGTGTTTTATTTTTTGACATAATTTTTTAAAATTATTTCGTATTCACTTTGCTCTATCTTAACGGGTGCATTTTCATATGCAAAATTCATGTGTTTATGAGTTAAATTAAACAATTCAAGAATTTGTTTTTTTGACAATCTAATTTTTTGTATCAACTTTTTCTTTTCAAAAAGTGATTCTAAATATTCTGCATACTTAATATATCTCAAATCAATATCAACCCCCTTGTTCGATAAAAATATAAGATATTGAGTCAAAAAATACATTGTTGCAATACTGTGGGGAGTATGAAATTTATAAGTTAAGTAATGGCCAGCCGCATGAGGAAAAAGCACTAATCCAACCCTTTCGGCTAAACCAGCCTGTATATCTGCCATTATTAATTCTTGTGTTGGCAACGATTCAACCTTATGAGCCACCAATATATTCAATGAATTTTTAGCTCTTGTCCTGCTGACACTATTACTCGCTCGGGAGTATAAAGATTCTACTGCGTGAGAAAATATATCGGCGATAGCTATTAGTTTCCTCTCAGAGTTTAAAGAGCTAATAATTTTCGTGTTGATGTAAGAATAATCAGGAATAAGATTATCTGCCACCACACCAACTTTAAATTCACTATTATTGAAAACAGCAAAAGGGGTAACTATGGTTGCCGAACCTGGTAATGTATAAACTGCAATTAACTTTGTAGAATTATTAAAATGATGTTTTATTAGTTTTCCCGTATCAATAGCCGATCCTCCACCGACAGCAAGTATAAAATCAAACTTATGTTTGGGTATGGATAGGGCATGGATAGTGTGTAATTCATCTGGATTTGGTTTGGCTTTTATATGTTTTGCTATAACGATTTCGTGTTGCCTTAAAACATTTTTTAGCTGTTTATAATAGTCTGATTTAATAAAACTTCTAACCCCAGTGACTAATATAACTGTTTTATGTTTCAATTTACCTTTATCAAAGATGTTACCAAGGTCAAGTTCAAATTTATCTCCAATAAAGATTTTACTTTTTTTGTCGCTATAAATTGATTTCATAAATATCATCTATATTGAAAAGTAATTCTTTCCAAATTACAGTTTTCCCAATTGTTAATTTCATCAATAGGGAAACCGTTATCTTTTAAAATCTTAATAATGTGTGACTGTAATTGGGTGTTATTGTCCCACAACTCTTTAAAATCGTTAAAGTTTTGCACTTCTAAAATTTTGCCATAGAGGTTTTTATCTATTCGTTGTAATACACGACCAAACTGCTTCCATGAAGGAAATTCTCCATTACACACAAGTTCAGAATCTATTACAAGTTTAATGTTTTCGTTAAATAATAACTTAACACTAAGAGGTTCTTTTCTTTTGATTTGTTTTTCAATATCGGCAGTATTAATTTTAAAATAAACAAAATTAGTCCATAACCGATCTAAAAACTCTTTCTTCG
Source organism: Candidatus Taylorbacteria bacterium RIFCSPHIGHO2_02_FULL_43_32b (assembly GCA_001820955.1). Taxonomy (GTDB): domain Bacteria; phylum Patescibacteriota; class Minisyncoccia; order Phycocordibacterales; family 2-02-FULL-43-11; genus 2-02-FULL-43-11. The sequence goes on along the minus strand of MHRK01000062.1, from coordinate 1,855 downwards.
TTAAACGAGAAGCCCGAGATAAAGCTTTTACTGCCTCCTTGTTATAACTTTTAATTATATATGTGTGGTGCCACCAATGAATACTCTCTTTGTGATACTTATCATTAAAAAGTTTCTCGGTTGAAAGTATTGATATCTCAAATACCTCCCCTTTATGCTTATAAATCTGTACAGGTTTCAGAGAATATTTAACCTGCGCATCATATTTACAAACTAAAAATATATCTATATCTGAAAAAACATCTTTTGTTTGTTCGGTGGCAGTCCCTGTTAGCAACAAAAGGTCGCAAGCCTTGTCATTAACTAATTGACGGAACCAATCTTCTTTCTCTAGTATTTCTTTAATAAAACTTTTGCATATCTTAATTACATTTTTATTCATATTATTTCTACGAATTTAATTTTACCCTTCTGTAATATCGAACCTGACGATACAACATGGTGAATGTCTTTTATAACCACACCGTCGATCTTCACGCCTCCTTGCTCAATTGTTCTTCTGGCATCTGATCTTGATGATGTTAGCTTGTTTTCAATCAAAATAGATATGATGTCATATTTACTGGGTTTAAATTTTGGCAGATTTACAGGAGTTTCTTTTTTAGAGAATGTTTTAATGAAATAATCTTCGGCAATTCGCGCATCTTTTTCCGAGTAGTACATTCGCACAATCTCAAACGCAAGTTTTATTTTAAGATCGCGAGGGTTAATGCCCGCCTTCAAACTTGAATCGTATTCACTAATTGATTTTATATCAACTCGTGTAAGTAAGGTAAAATATTTAATAATAAAGTCATCTTTTAGTGACATTATTTTACCAAACATATCATTGGGTGTGTCAAATAGATTAACAGTATTACCAAAACTAGAACTCATTTTTCTTCCATCTAATCCTTCTATAATAGGATTAGTGAGAATGTCTTGCGGTTTTTGATTGTATAACCGTTGCATGTCTCTCCCCGCTAAAAGATTAAAACGTTGATCCGTTCCACCTATCTCAACATCAGCCCTTACCTCTACTGAATCATATCCTTGCATTAATGGGTACAATAACTCTCGCAAAGACACTCTTTTTCCTTCATTTAAACGACGGCTAATATTCTCACGTAAAATAAATTCACTAAGAGAAAAAACATCTGCTTGGCGACCAATATCCATGTAACCTAACTCGCCAAGCCATTTGCTGTTATGATAAATTTCAGTCGTGTTGATGTCGATGATTTTAGCTGCTTGTTTGATGTATGTTTTTAAATTTTCTTTAATGGTTTCCTCCAACAACATCGGTCGCTCGCTATCCTTATCTGAAGTATCACCAATTAAACCAGTAAAATCACCAATGATTAATATAACTTTATGACCTAGTTCTTGAAAATCTCTCAATTTAAGTAATGGGATTGATCTGCCCAAGTGTATGTTTGGACTTGTTGGATCAATGCCGAGCTTAATACGAAGTTGTTTCCCGCTTCCCAGTTTATTTTCAAGGCTAGATCTGTCGATTATTTCTTCGACACCTCTGCTCAATAATTCTTCGGTTTTATTTAATTTTTCAATTTTTGTCATAATGTTTATTTTATCAAAGCGTCAATACTTATTCCCAACCCTTCGGCAATCTTGGTTACCGTTTGGATTGACGGCTTCGTTATCACATTCGATTCAATCTTGGTCAGTGTTGTATAGGGAATATCGCACTTTCTCGCAAGAGCGTCCTGTGTTAATCCTTGCTTTGCTCGAAAGACTTTTATTTTATCCCCAATTTGTCTACTTTGTTTGCTTTCCATAGTATGATAGTATAAGTATGAGCGTTGAAACTAACCCTCACAACTATACTAACATGAATTTAATCTTTTCTCAATTT
>MHRK01000061.1 GCA_001820955.1 Candidatus Taylorbacteria bacterium RIFCSPHIGHO2_02_FULL_43_32b | reverse complement strand
GCGACAGAGAATCCCGGAGGTCTTGGTAATTTAATTCAGGGCGAGGCATTATTCACTCCCTGGCTTTCCGAAGATCCGACACCCGAAAAAACCGAGCTGGAGCCGGTTTTAATTATTCCGGGTATTGGCGGAAGTGAATTGTATAATGGTGATGAGTTGATATGGCTGAATCTGGGGAAAATGTTTGATGATGTGGGAGATCAATTCATTACAGAAAATTTGGCTTTGGACGATGACGGGAGGTCTATTGTTACTTCAATTATAGCAAAAGATATAATCGACGATATCTTAGGAACTGTTGGAGGAATAAATTTTAAAATTGCAGACATATTTAAGGGTTTAATGTCACAGTTAGAGGTTGAAGGTTATGTTAGGAACAAGTCAATTTATCTTTTCCCATATGATTGGCGCTTAAACCTCGAAAATACTGCTGACTTACTTAGTGAGAAAATAAATGCGATTAAAACAGTAACGGGTGCGAGCAAAGTCAATGTTATCGCTCACAGTATGGGCGGGTTATTGGCCAAGAGTTATTTTAGCGAGTACGGTTATGGGGATGTTAACAAATTAATATTTGTCGGAACTCCACATTTGGGATCGCCAAAAGCGGCAAGAATAATAGTTTCTGGAGACCAAATGGAGATTCCTTGGCTTGATAGCGATAGAATTAAAGAGCTTGGTCGAAGATCACCTGCCGTATATGAATTGTTACCAAACAATGGATATTTTTCCGAACAAGGTGGCTATGTTAAACCATATAAATTTTTTGGCGTTAGTAATTATTACAATTTGGCTGAAACAAAGGAGTATCTAACTTCGAAAGGTGCGTCGCAAAATATTTTTGAGCTGGCTGATCATTTTCAAAATCAACTCGGACTTTTTTCTCCGTTGTTTGTTGATACGTACAATATTACTGGCTGTAAAGTTAACACTCAATCCGCATATAGTTTGGGGGTTGGGGGGAATGTAGGCAAAATCGGCTATAGTAGCGGGGACGGGACGGTGCCTTTACTTAGCGGAGGTGGAATAAATTTGGGGGAAGATCATCAGTTTTACGCAAAAAATGCGAGTCATTTGAGTTTGCCAAGTAGCGAATACGTGAGGGACGCTATTGTTAATATATTGCTAAACAGGCCCGTTGCTTCAAGTGATAAGTTTGGAAATGATCGTACATTTTGCAATTTTAAGGGAAAAACTTTGACTTGGCGCAGTCCTGTCGCAGTGCATATATATGACGAAGAAGGTAAACATACGGGTCCAATAGAAAACGGATTGGAGCGTGGAATTCCTAATGTTGGTTACGATATTATCGATGGAGAGACTTTTATTTATTTGCCGACGGATGAAGGACAAAATTATAGAATAGAGGGAACTGGGACTGACACTGGCACTTTCGATTTGCTTATTTCAGAAAATGAAAATGGCGAAAATATAACTACAAGTATGTTTAATGACGTTGCGGTAGACACTAACACTAATATTAAATTTAGCATTTCCGATCAGAGCAGTGACGACACAATAGTTGTAGAAAAAGGATTGGAAAGCAAAGAGATCGTGAGAAATTCAGTTCTTGCAGGTCAATTGGGTGATGATATCGTTCCTCCGGAAACGGAGCCTCATGTAATTGGCGACGAAGGAAATGGCGGTTGGTATCGAAGTGACGTTCATGTGTCGTTATCGGCCATGGATGATCTTTCTGGGGTCTTGATCTCGAATTATTCGCTTGATGGGGGAATTACGTTTAACACTTATACTGAAGGGATTGTCATAAGCACAGAAGGCGAGACTGAATTAAAATTTTATAGTGTAGACAAAGCAGGGAACAATGAAGCCATAAAGTCTGTTATGATAAAAATAGACAAAACTTATCCCCAGTTTGTGACGTATTTTGACATTGCAACAAAAGGATATGTTTTTAAAGGAGTAAATGGGGAGGATGCGGTATGTGATTTCCGAAGTTGCATGATTGTGGACCAGGCCGGAAATAAGAGTATTTTGGAATATTTGTTTGAAAATACTGGTGCAGTCTACAAATTGATTTTTACGAGTCTTCAGTTTGGGGAAATTAAAAAGTCAGTGGAAGTCAATAAGTTTACAGTTACTTTTGATGAGAAAGATGGGATAATTAAAAAGTACATCCAGGATTGGCAGGTTGATAAAAAGGAAGTGCTGAAAATCGAATATTCTCCACCCAGGGATGAATCAAGTGTTTATTCAGGTGGTGTGAAAAGTGTGCTTGCGGGTAAACGGACTTTGCAGATATACATCAAAAGTTTATCAACAGAGTATGCTATCAAATAGACTGTTTTTGATTTATTAGTTCTATTTCTAAAGATGAAAAAAGAATTTGTATTAGTTTTATTTTTGTTTTCTCTAGTTCCAATCGTATTAGCTTTGGGTCTAATTACAATTTATTACTATACGAATGTCAGGTGGCTTTTTTCCTCTCTGCTTGTATTGTCTGTCGTTTCAAACATTTACATTTCTTATCGTAATTACAGATCAAAGTTTAATAGTATTCTCTGGTACGTTTTACCGGGCATATTTGTAGTTGGAGACATTCTGCTTTGGATTACTGTCGACTCACTTTCAAGATTTGGGTTCTAATGCGAAAGGAAAAAACTGAAGAAGTTAGCGATCGAAATTGCACGCGTCTTCATGATTTCCTAATGATTATATTAGTTTAATTGTGGACTAGGGGTTGCGCGAAAGTTGGTAAATATTGCGTAATGAGCGGGTTAGTGGTATAACGGCGTGGTGTTCATGATTCTCATGAATATGTAATTTATTAGTTTTTATTAATAGGTTTTTGATATTATGAAGAAAATAAATAAAAAGGGATTTACGCTCATCGAAATCCTAGTCGTCATCGGCATTATCGCAATCTTGGCGGCCGTGGTTTTGGTAGCTATCAATCCATCAAGACAATTTAAACAGGCCAGTGACTCTCAGAGGACAGCCAATGTAAATGCTATATTAAACGCAATTGGTCAGTATAGCGTGGATAACAAGGGAGCCATTCCTGCCGGCATTCCTGTTGCTCCAGCTGTTGCAATAGAAATCACTCAGGCTATTTGCAATTTGTTAGTGCCGACTTACCTTCCAGCGTTACCAACTGATCCTAAATCGACTGCAAACGGATCATCTATACAATGTGCCGCTGTGGCTGCCAACGCGGTGAAATACCAAGTTCAACAGGATACTTTGGGACGAGTTACCGTTTCTGCTCCTGAGACGGAGCTGGCAGCGACTGTTATTTCTGTCACACGCTAAACACTAAAAATGTTTTCATCAAAACCCGCCGGAAGGCGGGTTTTGTGATGCAAAAACCCCCACTCATTTTAGCGTGGCTATAGCCACGCTAAAATGAGTGGGGGTTTTTGATGGGGGTGGGGTGAGGAGATACAGAGGGACGGAAAGTTGGTCGGGCGGCAATTAAGACTCAATTTTTTAAAAGATCTGAATTGGGGGCGTATTCGTGAAGCTGTAAGCGAAAAATTTGAAAACTACATTTTTTGCAAAGAAAAACCGTTCATTAAGAACGGCTACGCCTTGCGCGTCTTTTTCGTACTCGGCGCTTATTTATTAGTTTAAGCCAGGCCTCATATCTCTCTTTATCGACCTCCAATTCCATAAGTTGCATTATCGGCTGACCTAATTGGAACAGGACATCGCCTTTTTCGTCGCGACGGGAGGTGTCGAGGCCGGGTACATAGATGGTAGTAGGGGTGTTTTGCATGAACCATTTCTTCCGCCGGGTATACTACACCAAATTATGAAAATTATGAAGATCTGAGTGTAAACTCACAATTCCCAAAATTCTTATGGGCGCCATCGAGAACCATTTCCCAGTGCTGCCCATTAGGAATTGGGTTGGGTCAATTTTTCATGTAATATGTTATTCCTTCGCCCGTCATTGTTGAGGACAGAAAGTACTAAATATACATTTCATGATTAAGGCACCATTACCGACAAACGAAAAAGAAAGATTGGAATCCCTAAAAAATATGGGAATTTTGGACTCCCAGCCGGAGGAAAGATTTGATAAATACACGAAGGAGGCGGCTTTTCGGCTTCATGTGCCGATTAGTACAATTTCGATAATTGATGCCGACAGAGAATGGTACAAGTCATGTTTTGGTATTAAGGATAAAGAGGGAAGAAGGGACGTGTCATTTTGCGGACACGCAATGTTGAATAGGGAAATATTTATAGTTGAGAACACTCTCGAGGATGAAAGGTTTAAGGATAATCCGGCCGTCGTAGGAGCTCCCTTTATTCGTTTTTACGCGGGAATATCGCTTCATAATTCTGACGGTTTTCCGATAGGTGTATTCTGTGTCAAAGATTTTGCGCCACGTAAATTGACCGACGGCGATATTGCGACGCTTGTCGATCTGGCGACTAAGGTGGAGAGGGAATTGAATAGCAGAAATAGATTTTTTTGTTGACATGCCGTAGGTTCGCCTATAGAATTGTGCAGTACATTCGAGTAGTTCGTGTTCATTCAAGCCAAGAAAAAGAGGATAGAGAAGGTGCGCTTTAATCGGCGGCTTTTTTTGTCCCTAAATATGGTTTTTGTCAAACACAACTCTCGATTCTAACGTGGGCAACAGTTTGTTGCCGAGTAAAAAATTAAACTCATCAATTCTTCATTAAGCTCATGCAATATTAGACCTGCGTAATTTCTGCGTTAGGCTCTTTCGCAAAGCGCCTAGTTTATTTTCATTAAAGAACCAAACGAAGATTGATCGCGGGTGGTGTTTGACCAAAATTAAAGAGTCGCTCTTATTCTTTGTTGGTCAAACTAGGTCGCCACATTATTAGTAGTTAGTTAGCAGTAATTTATTAGTAAAAAATAATTATGAATACATTTTATAAATTAGGTCGTGTAGTAGCTTCCGGTGCTCTAATGCTTGCCGTCATCGGTTCAGTTTTTGCGGCAGTACCGGCGTATGCCGCTGACCCAGCCTCACCAGGTGGATGCAATGCTGATAATAGCATTGTAAACATTGCTCGAAGCACAGCGTCTGCGTCATTTGGTGAAGTAATCACATTTTCTGTCACTGCGGGCAACGAGGCCTCTGTGGACGGGTGTGATGTTTCTGGGCGTGTAATGACTCTAACCTTGCCTGACGGAACATTTCAGCAGTTTGGACCGATTAACTATCCGAATCCAACAGGAATCGCTTTCGTCGGGAGCATGAACTATGTTGCATCCAGTGCTCATTTAGTCGGTGGTACGTGGACAGCTACTGTTAGTTGGACTGGTACATTGAAAGATGGTTTTGATAATCCGTCTAATGGATCAAAACAGATTTCTGTAAATAACGTTCCCGTATCTCTTGAAGTAACCAAAACTGCCGTGCCTGCAACAACTCAGGCATTTACCTGGACAATTGATAAGTCAGTGACTCCGTCGACCTGGAATTTGTTTAAGGGTGATACGGGGACATCGGAGTATACGATTGCTTTGACTAAAGTTCCTGGAGAAACCACTCATTCTGTGACGGGAACAATAACAATTCATAACCCGGCTTTGGTTGCGGCCAATATAACGAGCGTGGCGGACGTTCTCTCTCTTGATGGAGCGGCGGATACTTTAAATTGCCCTGTCAGTTTTCCTCACAGTCTTGCTCCAGGAGCGAATTTGGTTTGTACATATTCTGCAACTTTAGTTAGCAATACAACTCAGACCAATACTGCGACCGTTGCCACGACCGGTGATGTTGGAGGAGATTCGGGTGAAGCTATTGTTGATTTCTCTAACGTTGTACCTTCGGTGACAAATGGTGAGGTTAACGTCGATGACACGTATGCTCTGGGTGACGCGGGTCCTTTTTCTAACAGCGCTTCATACACATACACTCGTCCTTTTGCTTGTGGAACGGAACAGGGTCAGTACACAGGAACCGGAAATATTGTTCCGAATACCGCGACTATCACAGAGACCGGACAAAATGACAGTGCAGAAGTGACGGTAAATTGTTACGATCTTACAGTTACGAAAACGGCCAACACCACTTTCGATAGAGAGTATGATTGGAACATCGAGAAGACAGCTGATGCGACAGAAATAACTCTTGCAACAGATCAGTCTTACGATATTCACTACACTGTTACAGCTAGCGTTGTCGGACAGACGGATTCCAACTTCGCCGTTGCCGGAAACATTACGATTGCGAACAACAATCCAACCATGCAGGCAGATTTGACCACTGTTATCGACACTATTTCGGTGGCTATAGGTGCGGCAGTCAATTGTCCGGCCACTGTGGTTCCGGCTTCGGGTTCGATCGTTTGTACATACAGCTCGGCTTTGCCTGATGGCACAAACCGAACAAATACCGCGACCGCAACCCAGCAGAACTACTCTTACGACAAAAACGGTGTACCGACTCCGGCAGGAACTACCAACTATAACGGCGTTGTCGCTGTAGCGTTTGGAGCACCTGCCAATGTCATTGACGAGCAAGTAAATGTGACCGACACGTTTGCCGGTGTTCTTGGTACAGTAACTGTCGGTGAATCACCGAAGCAGTTCCACTACACAAGAACGGTAGTGTATACGGACGCGGAGTGCGGTGACCACAATGTCTTGAATACGGCTACTTTGATCACGAATGACACACAGACCACAGATACTGCGTCTGAAGATGTATTGGTTCATATCGACTGTCCGCAGGGTTGCACTCTGACCCAGGGTTATTGGAAGACACACTCGATCTACGGTCCAGCGGCTCATCCTGATGAGGCTTGGGCGAATGTTGGAGGACCCGACGCGCCGTTCTACTTGAGCGGCCAGACATGGATACAGGTTTTCAAGACAGCACCAAAAGGAAATGTTTACTATAACTTGGCACACCAGTATATGGCGGCTAAGTTGAACATTCTTGACGGCGCATCTGCTCCAGCTAATGTAGTAACAGCAATTGCAAGCGCGGAAGCGTTGTTCACGGCAAACACGCCGGCTCAAGCGGCGTCACTGAAGGGGGGAGCAAAATCAGCTTGGACGACTCTTGCTGGTACTTTCGGCTCATTCAACGAAGGGTTGATTGGTCCTGGACACTGTGATGAACAGTTGCCACTCTAGTATAGTGCAGATAGCAAGATAGAATGACAGGAAATGGCGCGGCCGCTTTGCGGCCGCGCCTTTCTGCTAGCCCGCATTCTAAAGGTTTTTTAAAAGGACAACTATAAAGGACAGATGTCCTTTATATAATTCCGGCTTTCCTTGCCTATATGTATACTACCGGATGAAATATTTTGTATAGCTAATCCGTCATAATTTTCGAACACGAAATAAGTTCTTTGTCTTGGTTGACTCACATGGGGATAAAACTAAAATTATGAATAAATTCATCTTTATGAATTTATCGTATAAAATAATGTGTGCTAGTTGAATGAGTTTTCATATTTTTTTTCGCGGATATCTGAGTTCTTTTGGTGCTTTAAGTTTCGAAGAATTAATAACTAGTTAGTTAAAAATAAAATGCAAAATATGTTTGCTGGCCGAAAAAAGTCAGCGAGTAGTTTTATGGCTGGAATGACAATTCTTGCCCAGCTTATGTTCGTGGGCAACTTTGTTCCGGTGGCCGCTTACGCGGTTGGTGAAGTTCCGGAGGCGACTGAAGTTGTTGTGGAAGATACAACAATTGAAGTTGTTGAAAATGAGGACGTTGCTGTTACTTCGGAAGCCACGGAAAGTACGGATGTCGCGGCGGTAGTATCGGAAACAGAATCGGAATCAGTGACAGAACCAGCTCCAGAAGAAGCAGTTCCGGCAACTGATGAGGTTGTTGTCACTGAAGCTGATGTGACGACGCCAGAGTCCGAGGCGCCACCCTCTGAGATTGTAGTTTCAAATCCCGAGGAAGTTTCTGCCGAAGTTGCTGAGACAACGGAAGAGGCCGTTGTTGAGGAATCAACTGAAGCTGTGACTGAGTCGGTGGAAGGGAACGAGGAGTCTTCGGAAACTGTGCCGGAAGAAACGGTTGAAGAAACCGCGCCCGTTCCGGTTTCGTCATCGGTATCTTCATCAGTTACTTCTACTTCACCTGTTTTGAAGACGGATAAGGAGGATTATCATCCAGGAGAGACAGCGACTATTTTTGGAAAATACTTTGGTTCCCTTCAAAACATTGTTTTGAAGATTTTTGGAAGTGATTTGGGCGGCGAAAACTATACGGAGTCTATTCAGAATGTTACGGCTGATGCAGTTGGTTCGTTCGCTACAACTTATACCCTCGATAATATTTTTAGGCCGTACTATAAGGTAATTGCTTCTAACTCCAGTGGAGCAGTTCTATCAGAGACAATCTTCTTAGATTCTGGGATTGCTAAGTATGACCAATGTTCAAATGATGACGGTGATGGATATGCAACAGGGGATAGTGGCTGTCGGTGGACAAATGGTAATCTGCAACCAAACAATTCGACATACTACGAAGGTGAAGCCACAGTACAGCGAGCTCACGTTGCAGGACTAACTCCCGGTTCGCACACAATACTTTTCAAGTATGGTACAACCAAAGGAGGTAAACATGCTTACGATTTTCTAACGACGGATACATTTTCTGAGTTAGCGCCAAACACGGTCACCGACGCTGATTTTTGTGAAGGGTTGTCTGGATTTCCGTCGTGCGATACCTTAATTCCTAATCCGTCCTTACTAATTCCACCAGATCCTAATGCGTCGGGATTTGATGTCGCGGAAAGTAATAGATATTTTAAAATTAGAAATGGCACAATTACCAGTGTCGGCGCACCAACTATTGTCAGCGGTTCATACGCAGGAGACAGCGAGACTACAATTTTGGTAAGTTTCGATGTACCGTCTAACTGTGCTGACAAGGACACTACGGCGAATACTTGCTCAGTGCTCATTACTTTTGGAGCACATGTGTCGAGCCAAATAGATTGGGGAATTGGTAATTCTGCGGTTAATATAAACGGTTCGCCCTATCATGTTGCAATCGATAAGTTGGACGGTGCGGCGGTTGGACAGCGAGATAACCAGATGCAGTCAGCGACAGTTCTTCAGAATTCGAGCATCACTATAGTCAAAGATGCAGTTCCTAATAATGCTCAGGATTTCAGTTTTACAACTACAGGAACAGGATTAAGTAATTTTTCTCTTGACGATGATGCAGACGGAACACTTTCAAATAGCCAAACATTTTCAGGCCTAGCTTCAGGTGTATACACGGTTGATGAGGGTGCTGTATCGGGCTGGTCGCTCACTAATCTTACTTGTGTTGACCCAACGGGTAATACGACTACTAATTTGGGGACAGGCGTTGCGACAATAAATCTGGCGGCGGGCGAGAGCGTTACCTGTACTTACACGAACACTCTCCAGACCGGCCATATAATAGTAGACAAGGTCACGGTCCCGGCCGCGGATTCGCAGAGTTTCAGTTTTGATGCCGTTGGAACCGGTTATAACGATTTTGCTTTAACGGACGTTGCGGCACCGAATGACCAGACTTTGAACACCGGACTCTATTCAGTTTCCGAAACTCTTCCTGCGGGCTGGGTTCAAACAAGCGCGTCTTGCGTAAGCTCAATCGGTGATACGGAAACCATCGGCAATCTCGAGCTTGATCCGGGCGAAATAATCACCTGTACGTTTACGAACACTAAGCAAGGAAAAATTATTGTTGAAAAACAGACCAACCCGGGCGGTACACAGGCCGAGTTCGAATTTGATCCAAGCTACGGAAACAATTTTTTCTTAATCGACAATCAGCAAAATGATTCGGGTTATTTGGCACCGGGCACATATTCTGTTGCTGAAGTGAACATTCCAACTGGCTGGTCGCAAAGTGGTGTTACATGCAGTGACCAATCAAATCCTGCTTCGATAAATCTTTCGGCTGGCGAAACAGTTACTTGTGTTTTCAACAACACACAAGGTGGCACTCTGATTGTTAAGAAAGTTATGGTCGGAGGAACAGACACATTCAATTACACCGGCACGCCTTCAGGTTCAATTTCTGTAAACAACGGAACAATTTCTGCCAATGTGGCTCCTGGATCATACAATTCGACAGAGTCTGCGCTTTCCGGTTGGGATCTTACGGGACTTTCTTGTGACGATGGGAACAGCACGGTAAATCTGGAAACTCGAACGGCAACATTCAATGTTGAAGCCGGCGAGACGGTGACTTGTACGTTTACGAACACAAAGAGGGGACATATCATTGTCGATAAGGTAACTATTCCTTCCGGTGATTTACAGAGTTTTGACTTTACGACAAACGCAGGCTCAAATTTTGCTCTAGCTGATGAAACGACTCCTCACGATAGCGGAGCGGTTGTACCGGGAACATATTCGGTTGCGGAAACTCCCGTTTTAGGTTGGACGCAAACAAGCGCGACTTGTTCTGACGGAAGTCCGGTAAACGCAATTTCATTGCAAGCCGGTGAGACAGTCACTTGTACATTCACCAACACGAAATTGGGCACTGTTATCATCAACAAAGTAACTTCGGGCGGAGATGATACTTTTGCTTACACTGCGACAGGTTCTGAGCTTTTATCCGGATTCAACATTACGACTTCGGCCGGCGCGGGAAGTCAGACATTCAACAACGTAATTCCGGGCACAAAGACTGTAACCGAAACTTCACCGCTTTCTCCGTGGACATTTTCCAATCTTGTTTGCAGTGATCCAGATAATGGCAGTTCTGTTGATACTGTAAACCGTGTCGCTACGATAGACGTTGATGCGGGAGAAACAATTACTTGTACTTACAGCAACACCAAACAGCCGACACTTATAGTGAATAAGGTTTTGGTTCCATCAAATGACACGGGAAGATTTAATTTGAAGATTGACGGAATTACGTCCGGGACGGGCGCTGAAGTGGGTGATGGCGGAACGACTGGTCCGGTTGTAGTTTCTATTGGTTCTCACACTGTGAGCGAAACAGCCGCGCTTGCTACAAATCTTTCCGATTACACATCCGTAATTAGCGGAGATTGCGCGAGTGACGGCTCGGTTTCATTGGCGGCTGGCGAGACAAAAACTTGCACGATCACAAACACAAAGAAGGGAACAATTGTTATTGAAAAACAGACACTGCCAAACGCAAGCGTTCAGTCGTTCGGCTTTACCGGTGAGATTGTTACATCACTAAACGATGATCAGCTTTCTTCGAAACAAGTTGTTCCTGGAACTTACGAAGTAACCGAATCAGCGTTAGCAGGTTGGGATCTTACGGGACTTTCTTGCAGTGATGGAAACAGCGCGGGAAATATCGGGTCCAGAACCGCGACCTTCAATGTTGAGGCCGGTGAAATAGTTACCTGCACTTTCACCAATACAGAGAGGGGACATATCATTATTCAGAAGAATGCGGTTCCTGACAGCAATACGCAGGCTTTCACGTTCAACAATAATTTTGGAAACGGTAACCCCGCAACATTTCAGTTGACGGACACTACTGCGGCAGGTCTTCCGAGTTATAACACTGAAGTTATACCTGGTAAGTATGTGGTAACCGAAGACGCTGTAACTGGTTGGCAGTTGGATGGAACGTCTTGTTCGTCAGAAGAGACAGTAAACGATATAGATGTTGCCCCTGGCGAAACAGTCACTTGTACGTTCACAAACGTAAAACTCGCGAAAATAATTCTTGTGAAAAACACAGTGGGTGGAAATTCAACTTTTGACTTCAGTATGACAGGCACAGGATTGCCATCAACTGATTCGATTTCCACTGTTGCTAATACAGGCAGTAAATCCTACGAAAATCTTGATCCGGATAATACCTATTCTATTACCGAAACGCCTATTCCGACTGGCTGGGCAAAAACGGGAGCTGTTTGTGACAATGGTGATCCGGTTACAGCAATAACTCCGAATTCTGGCGAGGTAATTACCTGCACTTTCACCAACACAAAACCGGTCGCTCAAATTGATCTCACGCCTTTGACTGCTACGAATAAAATCGGTGACAATCACGTTATTTCAGTAAACGTTCAGACTCATAACGGCGATGGTGCGTGGGGTCCGGCCTCTGACGGCACTATTGTTACTTTCTCGATTACAAATTCAAATGGCGCGACGGCAAATTTTGTCGGATTGAATACTTGCACGACGACCGCTGGCACTTGTTCGATAACGATTAACTCTCCGACCGCCGGTCATGTGGTCATTCATGCTACCGCTTCACCGGTCGTGCTTGGGGTAACTTTGCCGGTCGCTACAAATACTGGCGGAGACAATAGCGCTGACGCGACAAAAGATTACGTAACGGCACGCATTACGATAACGCCAAGTTCTGACGTAAATGAAGTCGGCGATGAACACACCTTCACGGTAACTGTTGAGAAAAAGACCGGTCTCTCATGGCAACCTGTTTCGGGAGCGATAGTTGATGGAAGCGTATCTCCTGCACCGGATTCTTTTGATGAGACAGGCTGTCTCTCCGGTACCGATGGATCGGGTCAATGCACGATAGTTTTGAATTCCGATGATGTCGGCACGTTCACAGTTGACGCGGTGACTTCCATAAATGTCGGTGGTGTTGTGTTTAATCTTATGACTGATGGAGTAGGCGAGAACAGCGATGGAGCGGTTAAATATTATGTTGACGCATATATCACGATTGCTCCGCAGACTGCCACTAACAATATTACGGAACCTCACGAGTTTGTTGTAACTGTTACGCAAGTTCCTGGTGGTGCCACTCCGGCGGTAACAGCCGACATTACTTATGTCGTAGCGCCGTCTCCGGATTCAGAAATAACCACTTGCGGACCGGCTGTGGCGTTTGTTGGAAATACCGCAACTTGTACGATCACCATAAACAACAATACCCCGAATGTTTTCACAGCCACAGCTTCCGCGGCTTTGACAGTAGGCGGTGTGCTTCTAAACAGGACAACTGACGGAGTAGGACAGAATAGTGTCCCAGCTGAAAAGGAGTATGTTGCCGGTGCGCTCGAAGTTACGAAAATCGTTAATTTGGGCAATGTCGTAAATCCTACGGCTATTAGTGATACTTTTACCGTCACAGTGACGGGCCCTTCATATCCTGGTGGACACAATATTGTCTTTAATCTTGTAAACGGAGTTCTACAAGCTCCCACAACCGTATTACTCGACAATTTAATTCCGGGCGACTATACGGTGACAGAAGCTGATGCGGGACTTGAATGGACTGAGACTGTTCCCGCCGGCGCAGTAGCGGTTATCGCAAAACAGACTGCGCAAGCTGAAGTGACTAACACTTATGTTCCCGGTTCTCTGGATGTTGAAAAGGCTATAGACCTTACAGGTTATCCGTTCGCGTCGACTCTGACAGACGATTTCACTTTCACTGTAACCGGTCCGTCGTATCCGGGCGGAACACAGGTTGCTATTCATGTTGTAAACGGTGTTGTAATGGATTCACCCGTAACGCTTAACAACTTGATTCCGGGAAATTATGAAGTTGAGGAAAATGATCCTGGTGTCGCATGGAGTGTCACAAATGGCACGAATAACGTGGTTGTGACAGCAGGCGGAAGTGTTGAGGCAAAAACCACAAACACAATCAAGCTTCCTCATACGACAATCTCGATTTCACCAAGCACTTGGGAGTCATTGCCGGGAGAGAATGTAATTCTTACGATTATCGACACGAACGATGGTGAGGTTCCTCTAACAAATCCTTCCGTTGTTCTCACCTATGATGCGGTTATTCTCAATTTAACCAAGTCGTCAACCGAATATGTCAGTGGCGATACCAATGATGATGGCATCATAGATCCTGGCGAGGCTTGGAAGTGGGAAGTCTCCGTTCTGATTTCAGCCGATACTACGTTTAATGTTACCGGTCACGGATTTGACCCGTATGGAAATGATATTTCTCCACAAAACGGTTACGAATCAGAAGCGGGAAGTATCGAGGTAAAGGTGATTGGCGCGACCCGCACTATCGGATTCTGGCAGACCCACACGGAGTTTACGAGCGATGTATTTGCGAATGAATTGGGAGGTGAAATGCTGATTGGGACGACCATCAGTGGCCATAAAGGAAACATCACGAACATAGTGGCGACAGGTCAAAGTCAATTATTCGGCGCTTTCTACGCTCCAATCGCCAATAAGACAACGGGTAAGGGCAAGAACTTTAAACGCGACGCACTCGACCAAGCCAGAATCCAAATGCTTCAGCAATTGGTTGCGGCCAAACTGA
Organism: Candidatus Taylorbacteria bacterium RIFCSPHIGHO2_02_FULL_43_32b; assembly: GCA_001820955.1. GTDB lineage: Bacteria > Patescibacteriota > Minisyncoccia > Phycocordibacterales > 2-02-FULL-43-11 > 2-02-FULL-43-11. The sequence goes on along the minus strand of MHRK01000061.1, from coordinate 833 downwards.
ATTGCGCGGCGTTTGGTTGCGGTGCGGCTACGCAGTTGTTGATTGCGAATTCTGACGCGGCCTATGCCGGAAGCGACAAGAATCTCATTCAAAGCCTTACCGGACAGCTTGATACCTATAACAATAGCGGTGATTCCTACGCAATCCCGCCCGAGCTTGGCGCCTCAGGCAAAGCCACACCTCAGGCATCCAAAGCGCTCGCAAATCTTGCGTTCTGGGATAATCCATAGTAGGGAAGTAAACTTACAAGATTAATTGAACCCCCGCGCTCTTATACAGGAGCGCGGGGGTTTTCAATAAAATCTGTCTCGTGCTATCCCCGCTCTAAAGGGACGGGGAATTCTGGCCGCTTCCAATAAAAAAACAGCCTGGTTTTACCAAGCTGTTCGTGCTTTGTTTTAAGATATGAGGAGCTTTGCCGTGTACCGCGCGTAGCTGAGCTCATCTTCTTCCACACACTTCTCAAGGATCTTTGTCAGTTCCTCAGTGTTGAGTTCGCGATTGAGGAGCTTTGCCGTGTACCGCGCGTCGCCGAGCAGACCCTTCTCCACAAACTTCCCAAGGATCTTTGTTAGTTCCTCGGTTTGTGCGGGTTCGGGGAGGAGCTCTGCCGTTTCGCATGCGTCTCTAAGCCAGCCCTTCCCCACACACTTCTCAAGGATCTTTGTCAATTCCTCGGTGTTTAGTTCGCGATTGAGGAGCTTTGCCGTGTACCGCGCGTCGCCGAGCAGACCCTTCTCCATGAAGTGTACCCCTTTTCTTAGACAGTTAGTTTCTCTTTGATTTGATTGTAATTTGTTTCGTACTGGCGCGCAAATTTTTTCGGCGCCATT
>MHRK01000060.1 GCA_001820955.1 Candidatus Taylorbacteria bacterium RIFCSPHIGHO2_02_FULL_43_32b | reverse complement strand
GAGATTTGGAGCAACCTCTCACATATTCAGGAACAAAAACGGCATAGACGACAAATTTGTGAGCGTTTGCGCCGGACTTTGGAACTTGGAACTGGAGACCTAAAAAACGACGGGTGTCTTCCACGCACGTCGATTGTTAATGTGGGGCAGGTTTACTATTTTGGGCTGGGTTACTCTATTTACAGGAATTGAAAAAATCGGGTTTCCTGATCGTGTAAACAGAAAAGCCCAAATGTTCAAGGGTGGGCAGGTGTGGTGGGGGTTGGTAATTTTTTTGATAGGCGCGTGGTTTTTCTCGATGAGTTTTTGATTGGCGAGTGCGAATTACCCAAGTTGACTGAGGGGCATAAACTAAAAAAATTTGTTTATGGCACAACACGCTAAATTTCTAAATTTGCTGTATGATTGAAATGGACGAGCTCAATGCCTTTGTGTTAACCAGAGTACGATATTCGGGCGTGTTGCCTCTTCTTTTGTAGAGGCTGAGATTTGGTGTTATTAGTAATTCAAATTGCACAATGCTAAAAGGATTTAAAGATTTTGTTTTGAGGGGCAACGTTATCGATATGGCGGTCGGTGTGGTGATCGGAGCGTCGTTTGGTTCTGTCGTCACTTCATTAGTAAAAGGAATTTTGACCCCTTTCATCGCCGCTATTGCCAAGGTGCCGGATTTTTCCGATCTATCTTTTACTTTAAATGGCAGTGTGTTTAATTACGGCGAATTTTTTAATGCTCTGATTTCTTTTTTGCTTGTGGCCACCGCTATCTATTTTTTTGTGGTTTTACCGATTAACAAGCTCATGTCTCGGTTTAATAAACCGGCGCCGACGGAAGCTCCAAAAATGAAGAATTGTCCGGAATGTCTTTCATTGATTCCGGAAGCGGCAAAGCGGTGCTCGCACTGTTGTGTATCCTTATAAATTGAAAGCACAAATTCATGAAACAGGCCTTCATTTTTGACGGCTTGTTTTTGTATGAATTTGAATGTCTAAATTGCTGTTCTGCTTGCTTCATATTTTATTCATGACGATAATAGGCGTCCCTCTCGCAAAGTCGAGAACACTCTCTTTGCTTGGAGAAAGAGTACGATCCTTTTATCAATTATCAAAAAAACGTGAATAAACCAAAAATAAATTTACCTCAATACATTGTTTCAACTTTAATCACGTCTTCATTCACCTCGGAAAATTCCGTGGATTATTTTGGAACAGTAAATTATGCGACAAACGAGAGAGTTCTTGAAAGGATAAGAGTGATGTGTGAAAAAAATCCCAGAGAATCGATTTACTTAACAGTCACGTCGCCTGGTGGCCCGACTGGTACGGCTATGTCATTCTACGATCACGTTAGATATGTGCTAAAACCGCTCGTTATAACTATCGGTTCCGGAGATGTTGATTCCTCCGGGCTCATAATATTCTTAACAGGGGAAAGGCGTTTCGTCACCAAGCATACGACATTTCTTTTCCATTTAGCCGGGAGAGTGTTCGAAAATGATCGCCGTTTTACCGCGAGCGATATGGACGCGATGACAAGGGAAGACCGCAAAAAGGATGAACAATACGCTTCTCTCGTTGCCGAGCGTTCTCGAGGCAGACTTAGCAAAGAAAACGTTATGGAAATGATGAAAAAAAATACCATTCTTTCTCCCGAAGAATTCGTAAGTTGCGGTTTGGCTGACGCTGTTTTGGAGTAATCATTGTTGAGTCGACCCACGGCTCAGCATCTCCGACTCTCGGTAGTAATTTTGAGGTGGTTTAATAATGTTACTATAGTAACATTATTAAACCACCTGCATAAAATTTCTGAAAAAAATTTTAAACATATTTTTATTTTTTTAGTGAAAGCGGGGATGTCTGTCTGCGTGCGGAACGCACAGGGAGGAATAGTTGCATAATATATAGTCGCGCCCGGTGGGCGACCTAAATTTCTTCCGCGAAGCGATTAGAAATTGGAAGTGCCGTTAGGAGACGCTCCTTTCCAACCCGCCTACCGGCGAGGCAGGCAAAGTTTTGGAGGGTGCTCGTCGCCTAATACTCCGCCGAGGAACTCCCCGGGGAACAGTTTACTGCGGGGATGGTTCGACCGGCTCACCATAAATAAGGACGAGAGAAATTTTATTAAACCACCAGATATTTGTGTGTGGTTTTTTGTTTATGTCTACATGTTTGCGCATTTGTATGGGTAAACGTACAAACGACGGACGGGACGAACTTTGCTAGCGGTAATTATAAATTTTCTCTAAACATACTTGTCTTCAGTTCATTCAATTTCGATTTTTGAATTTAAAACGATAATTTTCGCTCAACCTTGGTTATGGAAGGGTTTATATCGTTTGTGGTATCAACCTTTTTGTCCCGCTTAATATTTAATTAATGCTAATTTCTTAATATAGTCTGCGGTCGACACACACCGATTAAGTCAGGTATTACTAGCTAATAAATTAAATTAATTTTATGGCAAACGATGACAATAAAAGCAATCGCGGATTTGCTTCAATGGACGAGGAGGAACAGAGAAAAATAGCCAGTAAGGGCGGCAAAGCGGCTCATGAAAAAGGCACTGCTCACGAATTTACTTCGGAGGAGGCGAGGGAGGCCGGCAGAAAGGGCGGCAAAGCGTCTCAGCGGGGAAGATAGGACGATAAAGATTCATAAGTCTCGACAACTTCGAAAAAAGCCTAATTTAAACTCCGTTGCGTACGATGGAGTTTAAATTTGCAACCTTGGGAAGAGGCACGAAATTTGTTATAATTGCCGAGATGTCACATTATGAAGATAGAGAAATTCGAGAATTGCCAGAACCGCCTTCTTTGCGAAAATTTATCGGAGTCGGGGTTGTGGTTACAGGCCTTGCCATTGGAACGGGAGAGCTTATCATGTGGCCTCATTTGGTAACAAAATACGGTTTAGGAATAATTTGGACTGCTCTTCTCGGTATCACTTTTCAGTATTTTATAAACCAGGAAGTGGCACGACATGCGCTGGCGACAGGTGAAAGTTTCTTTACGTCCTCTTCCCGCGTGTTTAAGTGGTTCGCTCCGTTTTGGATGCTTTCGGCAGTTTTGCTTTACATTTGGCCGGGATGGGCCGCGGCCATAGGCACGACGCTAAAAGAACTGTTCGGGTTCGGCCATTATTTATGGTGGGCTGTCATGAGTCTTTTTTTGGTATTGGTCTTGACCTTTAGCGGCAAGGTTGCATATTCTCTGCTCGAGAAATCCCTAAAAATAATTGTGCCCACGTTTTTTATTTTGCTCGTTATATCGAGTTATCTGACGCTGTCTTGGGGGGATGTGAAGGAATTGCTTGGCGGGCTGACGAATTTCGGGTATCTTCCAAGAGGAATAGATTTGCAGGTTTTGCTAGGGGCGATTGTTTTTGCCGGAGCCGGCGGTTTGTTAAATCTATGCGTTTCCCTCTGGTACCGGGACAAACAGATAGGAATGGGCAAGTATGTGGGGCGAATAATAAATCCGATCACGGGTAAATTGGAGTCAGTTTCGTACAAAGGATACGCTTTCGAGACCACGAAAGAAAATATGGTTCGCTGGAAGAAATGGATGCATTTCATTCGTATCGATCAGGGTCTCATTTTTTGGCTTCTTGGTCTTGTTACTTTGGCTCTACTTTCCTTGAATGCCTATGCGGTGCTTGGACCCAAAGGTCTGGTGCCTGATGGATTAGATGTGGCGGTGGTTCAGGCCAATATATTCGGTGAAAATTGGGGGCCTTTCGGTTTCAATCTGTTTTTGATCATGGCTTTTTTGATGCTTTTTTCTGTAATGTGGACCGTTATAGATGCGTTTACTAGGATAGTTTCCGATATTATTTATGTGAATTCGAAGACCGGCCCATTCAAACAATATCTGACTTTTTTTCAAAATATTTCTCTCAGCCATCTCTACTACGGACTCATTCTCGGAATCGTGTTCGTGAGTGCTTTGTTTTTGCCATTCAAGCAGCCTCTCATGTTGCTTACGATAAGCGCTGTCTTGGGAGGTCTCACGATGGCCATATATACCCCGATACTTTTTTATTTAAATAATTTTAAGTTGCCGAAGGGGTTGAGACCGGGCATTATCACCAATTTCTTTATGCTTTCCGGTTCGGTTTTTTATCTGACTTTTTCAATTTTCATAATATTAAAATATTTGAAAGTGGTATGAAAAGAACAAAAAGCCATATTGTTAGCGACCTTCTTATTGTGGCGGGCAGTATAGCTTTTGCGGTCTACTTAGAAAAAGCCGGTTATATTGCCGTCATTCTAGATTTGCTTGGTGAAAGTTCAATGATTGGCAGTTTTTTTGCCGGGATTTTTTTTGTTTCCGTCTTTACGATTGCCCCAGCCGTAGTGTTTCTTTTTGAGACGGCAAAAATATATCCGGCTTTGGAGGTTGCATTTTTTGCTTCCATTGGAGCCGTTATTGGCGATATCCTGATTTTTAAATTCGTTAAGGATAATTTGGCTCTGGATGTAGAGTGGGTGATAAAACATACCGGATACAAAAAATTTTTTGCGCTTTTCAACAACCGAATTTTTCGCTTCGTCACACCCCTCCTTGGCGCGCTCATAGTGGCTTCTCCATTTCCGGATGAGTTGGGGCTTGCAATGATGGGTTTGTCGAAAATGAAGATGTCTCTTTTTATTCCCTTGGCTTTTTTCTTGGATTTTGTCGGGATATTGCTCCTCGGTCTCATTGCAAGGGGTTCATTTTAGGATGTGATTACGATTTTAATTTTTTAAAAAATGCAATTTGACTCTAAAGCTAACGAGAGAAAAAAACTATCCGGCGAAAAAACGCTTGATGTCATTATATTGGCCGCGGGGTACGCGACTCGCCTTTATCCTTTGACGTTAACGAGACCGAAGCCTCTTCTTGATGTCGAGGGTAAGCCTATTATTGAGTACATTATCGAAAGACTGCCGAGAGAAGCGGATCAAATTTATATTGTGGTTAACGAAAAGTTTTACGCCGATTTTTTGAGGTGGTTTGATAGCTATGTTTCTGATTTCAAGAAGAAAATTAAATTTGTAAATGATTGCTCAGAAGATGAAAATGACAAGCTGGGAGCGATTGGCGATTTAAATTTTGTACTGTCGAGGGAGAGTGTTCAAGGCGACATTTTGGTCGTGGCGGGGGACAATTTATTTACCGACGATCTCGGCGATTTTTACAGAACCGCGATCGTAAAGAGTGAACCTTTTTTGGCCGTTTATGATGTTGGCGACATAGAGTGGGTTAAAAGATTGAGTTCGGTTAGTGTGGACGATAGTGGCCGCGTAACTTTTTTTGAGGAAAAGCCCCTTAATCCGAAATCGACACTGGTTTCTACCGCTCTTTATTATTATCCGAAGGAAGTAGTGCCGCTTGTTAAAAAGTATCTTGACGAAGGGGGTAGTCCGGATCAGCCGGGTCGGTTCGTCGAGTGGTTATACAAAAAGAAACCGGTTTATACCTGGCGCTTTAAAAAGTGGTATGACATTGGAACGAAAGAGACTCTGGCGGCCGCCGAGGAATACTTTTCTTCGCGAGGACGGGAGTAATTTTTGCGACATTAGACCTGTTCCCCGATAATCTTCGACAGGTACGATATCCCCACGAAAGTGAGGCTATCGTCTGTATCGGAGATGGAAATTCCAGAGCC
>MHRK01000059.1 GCA_001820955.1 Candidatus Taylorbacteria bacterium RIFCSPHIGHO2_02_FULL_43_32b | reverse complement strand
AAAGAAGGTTCGCGCATTTTCAAACAAAGGGCACCATATTGGTGCACTTAGTCTACCCTAGTTGGAACACCATAGAAACAACAGTTTTACGGTGGAAGGATGTATTTGAAACGTTTCCTCCTATGCCTGCGCAAGCATATCAACCAAGTCTTTCTCCTGCGTAATACCTTGATAATAGCTTTTTTTGAGCTACAGATCAATCGTTAGTTACTACAACAGAGTAGGAGTAGAACAGTAGGGAGAAGGAGCGGGTATCACCCTGCTACATCAGGATCAGGATGGGTACTGGCACTCATGGATTTGAATGGTGATTCTGGACCACCCGCTTTTTTGCCCTCTGCTTCTCTGTAGTCCAAGAGCTCCTGAATGAGGCCAATAGGTTTGTTGTAGAGGGCAAAGCACTTCTTCTTGTCCTCGGATCTGTTTGTACATTCCAGCTCTGCCCGCTTGGAAAGAGCGTTCCGGAAGGATTCCCATCTAAAAGAGAACCTGAAGCCACAATGGCGGCATTCAAGGGAGACAGTGCGCAGCGACCATCTACGTAGGATGAGGGTGTTATCGATCAGACCAGCTAGGCCGGGCTTTACTCCGGATCTGCCACACGAAGGGCAATCTCTCATAAAAAACCCTATGCTCGCCCTCAATAGACCTGGCAATGTTGATCTTTTAGACATAACCCCACTATGGGGGTAACCAAACATTTTGACTAGTGGATATTATTCCACAGTCTCTTTCTCGTTCTTTTTCTTTGACCGTACCAGCTCTAATAAGTCTTCCTCTCGTTCATATGCCCGTAATCTCCCCGTAAGGATGCCGAGACGGTAAGATATGCCATCAGTCATAAGTCGCCAGTTTGTCCCTACCATGGCCTCTTTTATGAGCTTCTGGAGGGTATGACTGCTGTCGTAGTCTGATCTACCTGTCTTGGCGTCGTGAAGGCTGAATGGCAGAAACAGGTCTTTACCCATGTCGGGAGTGCCGAATTGAAGCTTGACGTATCCAGCTGTTTCAATGATTGGGGTAAACACTTTCTCGAGGTCTATAACTGTGAGCTTTTGTATCTTTTTAACTGCCTCGTAGTCTTCTTTGTGCTTTTCTTTCTCTTTCCAATCGTCAACCATTTTGGCCATACCTTCCATCTGCCACTTTTCCTCTAGTGGTTTTTTACTGGTCTCCTCCGTGAGGCAGAATCGGGCTCGATCCTTCTCGAAATCTGGATCGGGTTCTTCCGGCTTGATGTGTAGATCCATCTCGTCCGTATTCGTATAGTCGCAACTCGGGCACATACTGGTCGTGATTATCTTTTCGCCCTCAATACGTTCACGTTTTTTATTCAGCTGTGTTTGGCATTTAGGGCAGAGATCGGGTTTTGATTTGTATTCTTCTCCATCATTAAAGAATGCTCGAAGCGGCACACATCCTTGTGCACATTCGTAAAAAAATAATACACGTACTTTTTCATCGAGATCATAAATGGTTCCTTGGTTTGGAGTTACGAAGGAGTAGCATTTTAAGCATCTGATGTTTGCCGGTGGACGTGCCGAGTCGAGCATATCATCTCGATGTTGGTCTTTTTCCATCCATCCTTGGATCGTAGTGTTTTTCTTCTCCCACCAATCAATCGTGGCGAACAGCAGATCATAGTGCAGTGTCATCTCGCTCACGGCTTTGTGAAAATTTGGCGGAGCCTTGGTGGCAAGTTCTTCTGATGGCTTGTAGTTCTTATGAAAATTCTCACGCCATCGGCAATCTTTTACCGTAGCACGGTCATAGCGATCTATATACTCCTGTTTTGATTTAAGATATTTCATGCTGCAAGAACTACTTGATCCTTCACCCTCGATGCGAAATTGTAGAGTCGCTTATACGACATACCAAACGATGCTCCTTGAGGAATTATGCAGAACGCCGTTTTTTCGTTGCGGACAAAATACATTTGATGCGTCACTTCTTCCGGCGTCTTGCCGATAACTTGTGCCCACTCCGGCAGGTAGCCGACCGAGAAGAATATAATGAGCTTAGGAGTATGCTCGGCTATCAGTTGTTTCAATCCCAGAATGCGTGCAGGCTTGTACGTTCGCAGATATTCCTTGCGTGTACGTAGCCCCAGCACTGGATATGACGCATAGAGCCATGTTGACTCGTGCGCCTTTTGCGATGGCAACGGCATGAGCTCTATAGTTGAACTTTCCTTGAGAATACTGTCGCCCAAAATTAATCCCTGATGCTCCCGGATTTCCTCCGATGTAGGTATACGATGGTTCTTGAGGTAAAGATACAAGGCGATAGGGTGCTTCCACGTCGGTTGTATTGGTGCCCCTGATCTAAACCACTTCATGTGGCCGACGAGATGAGACATATCACGCCGCATATCGATAGTGGTTTTGCCATCGGCGGCACGGAAGCGTGTCTCTAATTCTTGAGTATCGGTAGTTGGGCCCAGCCCCTCCTCCATCCCAACAAACCACACCGTGGCGTTGAGACTGCCGTACCCCCAGAAATGCTCTATCCTCCGTCTAATTACATCAGGAAAGCTGTACTCCATTACTCAAGTATACGAAAAAAGATGAGCTACTAGCCAGCTAGCGTTGACTATTCTAAAATAGGTTTAGTTGTTCCTACCCTTACCTCCACCTCCAGATTGTGTACGTGAGAAGTATGCGACCAAGCCATCGTACATCGCTTGCGCCTCTGCTTGAACATGCGCCCTGGCACCCAAGAAATCACATGCTTCGTTTTCGTTGGTGATGAAGAATGATTCTGTGAGGACACCCGGAAGCGAGCCGTATACCGTCATGCCATACCCGTCATTTTTGATACCTTTATCAGTGAGACCAAGCGCAGACACGATTTTTGGATGGATGTAACTTGCAAAGACCTTGTCGTTCTTTTGTGTCACAAAGCTCTGAGTGTAATTGGCAGAGGTATTTGTGGACCCATTATGGTGAATGGAAATAAGGACGTCAGAGTTGGCACCCTCTGCATCTGCAACTCGGTCGCTTCGTGATGATAGCTGGGCAACTTCATAACCAAGCCCGCCATCAGCGTCAATCTTTGCTTTAACTAACGCTCGCACTGCACTATTTACATCCGCTTCAGCAACAGGCACACCCGCACAGTATCCGGTAGCTCCTCCTCCGTCTGTACCGCCGTGTCCTGCATCGAGTGCGACAACCTTGCCTGCCAAGGGTGATGTGGTTTCAGCAAACGCTGGAAGTGCAATAAAACTTAAAATTAGCGCCGGGATGACGATTAGGTTTTTCATGATTTTATTATACTTAATTTTATAAACTTCGTATATTACTCGGTCTGTTTAGCTTGTAATTTAGCCTTTTTCTTCTGGTCTTCGTGATACTGCCCCATGGTCTCTTTGGTGTACGAGACGCCATCAGGCGATGTCCAGATACCTTGTTTGTGATTTATCTTCCACCCCTCTGAAATCATTCTTTTTCGTATGTCATACAGCACATTGCCAAGATCGATAATATCTTGCATCTCCTCATCGCTAAAAATGTGACCAGATTCCTCCGGGGTCTTTTTCGTTGAGTCGTCTGAGGGTTTCAGTGAAAAGTATGTCATGTGCTTTATGTAGATTTGCCTCCGCTAACATGGCTTCCTCTTTGGTCTTCGGCTCTATGTAGGTATACGTTACCTTCATCTCCGGCTTGTCTTTCTTTTTCATGGCGTGGGATTATTTATTGCGTCCCGCAAGATTCCCTCGACCTCCTGCATTTTCTTAGGATCAACCTTGCCAGCCTTGGCATTTTCATAGGCCTGTAATTCTTTTGTACAATCGTTAGCTATCCAAAACCGACGTCGTGCTTCTGCCCATTCCATGAGTGTCGCATCAGGATTAGTATCAAAAAAATCGTTGGTCCATTTGTTTGTTGCGGCCAAGTATTCAGCAGAGCCGGCCTCATCAGTCCCGTAAGCACTAGGGCATTTGGCGAGGGAGGCACTTGGATACGAGTAAATGGCAAAACCGCCTACGAGGACAATCGCTACTATGCCAATGTAGAGGAGTTTCTTTTTCATGTGTGCCAATAATTATAGTCCAAACAATCCGGTGAACCACGACCAAAATCTCGGAATTAATCCTTTGTGATATGTAGAAGTTGGTGCAGGCGTATTATTTACATCCGTCGTTGGCTCCGCTTTCACTTGTTTGTTGTTACTTACTGGCTTTTGAATTTCTGTTGAGGGCTGAATGTTTTTTGTCGTAGGTATGGTCACCACTGGGGCCTCGTTCTTTATACACTGAGCATCTCCTGATGAAGGGCAATAAAATTTCGATCCTGCCTCGCAAGGACCCCATGACTTCCCGTTGCACATGGTGTCACTAGAGGGCATGCATTGTGCATCACCAGTTGCCGGACAGAAAAACTTTTGTCCTGTGGGGCAAGCTGACCACTCTTTTCCGTTGCATTGAAAATTTGTAGATGGTACGGTCTGCTGAACTTGCGGCACAACATTTTTAGGACAATATTGAATAAGCAGGTTGAAGAGCTGGGTATCTTGAAACTCAAGATACTTGTAGAGGTAATTGAGATATGAGGATGCTTGTTGAGCCACTACCGGATTGGACATATCCATTTTTGTTGCCATTTCGATTCCGTAGTCGTCGATCATCTTCTGTGTCTCAACGGACCCGTCTTTTGCACGAACTTGTGCTACTACACTACTCACACACGCAGGATCAAGCACTCCAATTTGCTGTTGCCTGAGAGCGTCCTGAAATACTCTCGTCTGTATATTTATAGAATTACTGATATCGGAGAGTCCATTGGTAATACTTTGAACTTGTTGTTGCGTTTGATAATTCTGCATCGTGTCCTCTAGGTTCGATGCAAGTGCAACACCAGATGGAATGGTAATAAAGAGTAGTAATGCAAATGTAATTTTGAAAATATTTTTCATATAGATTCCTCGTTGGAGAAATAAGCAACAGAAAACCCACCTCATAGGTGAAGACTTTCGCCTTCCACCTGCAGTTTCCCGCAGGGACCAGTAACGATAGCCCTATAAGATGGGGTCTCTATTCGTTACTGGTTTTGTGCCATATCATCGCAAATGCGAGGGGTTAGGCATCTCTCCTTTCGGAGCTATATGGGGTGTACATCACAAATAATAGCACTTTTGGGTTAAGTGCCACAACTTAGAATGTAATCCTCCTTGTCCTATTCTATTTAATCCATTTCAGTCCAAATACTACGGTACTTTTGATGGATTCTTCCTTAAAGAATTGTTGAATTTTTAGACCCCCTTTTGAAAACTGGTCTTTCATCATCATCTCGTATGCCATATTAATTACACGCTGGTCGGTGCCTCTTGGGAACCATCTCACTTGCCCCTTGCGCAATGTCACAAACAGAACTCCTTTTTTAGTTAGTAATGATGGTAATGTTTGCAGATCCTCTGACACATTATCGTTGTATTTAACATTATAATTAAGCCACACTACATCGTATTTCTCTTTTGTCTTTTTACTGAAATTCTTAAGACGGATAGACATTCTTTTTTTGTCGATGCCGCTGAATTCAAGAAAGGATTTACCTGCTGTAGCGTGTTTAAGAATAGTATCTCTTATATTCATTTTGTTTTTACTAATCTTACTTTTTGTTATGGTTTTCTTTTTCATAAATCTTTTTTGTTATTCTTCAGACTCTAACCTACGGCGCCGTTCGTCCAGTGTCTCGCCATCATACATCCAATAAGCCGTACCTTGAACACCGTAGTCATAACCAAGAATTTTTTGTGCAGAGGCGGAGAGGCTCGTTATGTGGCCATTAAAATCAATCATTTTATTATCAGCCACCCTTGATTTTATGTTTTCATCCCGACTGAAAACCAGTTCGGCACCGATCGGAATATTGACCATTTTGAAGTTAAATTTGGCACGTATTTCTGCACGAACCTGATTCAGTGCTTTTTGGTCCTCTGAGGACTCCACAAAATCTTTCTTCGGAGTGATGTTTTCTATCTCTGCCAGTTTTAGTGCCGACACCACTCGTTCTGGAGTGATCTGGAAGAATTCTCGTCGTGGATTTACTCGATTGTTGTCAAAAGCGTCGTGCAGTTGGTGCTCAACAAATGATGCATCTTTCACAGTGCATGCATAAAAGCATGTGAAAGGAAAAGGAATACTCGTGGATGAGCTAAGTTCTCTGATCCGCTGTTCTAGGCTTGTGGAAGTTTTGCCAATTTTCACATACCCTGGCATTGCCTCATTAGTTAGAATATAAATAATTTCATTCATATATTATTCTCGAAGTTTAATATCAAGCTGCGACTGAAAGTCACCTATACTGCCCTCACGAATGCTCTGGAAGTAGGTATTGAAGTCAGCAGGAGTCAAAAAGTTGAACTTATATCTCTGGGGACTTCGTTTCTTGGTAAGGTGTTTATTTATGTTCTCAAAGTGTGCAACGGCGTATTCGTACTTCTTTGGGTTTTCAGGTGACGGCTCTTTAATTTCGGCATCACTTTTAATTTCGACTGCTAAAACTGTGTTGCCCGTATTGATAAAGAAATCCGGGTTGAATACTCCTCGCTTTGGATGCTCACCCTTCTTCCATGAGTAGTCGATCTGGTAGAAGTTTTTTGGGGTTGATTTGATCCACGATGTAATTGCGTTTGCATTCGCTGCCTCTGTAAGCAGCTTTATAAAACGCTTCTCGTTATCGTGGTCAGCGATAACAGCGTTGAGAGGGGTCTTGAAGTCGTATTTATTACGAACAGTAATATATTGATACCCGGATCCTTCTTCAGTTATCTCTGCGAAGAATTCTTTTGCTTCGTCCGGCACAGTGGCTTTGGTCTCTGGTGTTATAAAAAGTGTCTTTGTACCTCCTCCACGCAGTTCAGATGCGCTAACTGACTCAGTGGGGCGCTCCTTGGTAGAGAGTGGTATATAGTTTACGGCCTCAAATTCGTACTTCACTACTTGAGCCTCCTTACGTCGGAGTGTTCCAAGCGCTTGTAGAAAGCGTTGGCGGTGGCTATCGGTAATATGCTGAATGTGAGCCTTCTTTTTTGAAGTCTCAACGATGTCTCGCAGTTTATTTGGCGGGAATTGCTTACTATAGTAATCGTCCTCTGCTTCCTCAAGACGTTGTCGCATTATTTCTACTATTTCCTCAGTGGTATAGGTTTTGCGCTGAATGGTCGTATTCCATCTAGTACGAATATCAGTATCTGCATCGACTAACTCAATTGAGACATCTTCTTTTCGTCCCTCTGTAGGTAAATCAACATATCCTTTTTCAAGTAAATTATAAGGGCCTTTTTTCTCGTGCCTCGTTACGTAAGGCCTCGGAGTGTATTCTATATTTAATAGATCAAAATTAGCAGAAGATTTTGGAAGTGAAAATGTTGGTATACGACGCTCCATCTCCATAATCTCGTCCACTAAATGCTTAATTCTTGATGCCCAGTTGTCATGGTTCAGAACTGTTACTACCGGCTGTTCGCCAGTCCACCCGTTAGGAATACGAAGACCACGCCCAAGTACTTGGGCAATAAGCAATTTACTATTGAAGGCTCGTTCTTCGTGCGGCACGATTTGAAATACACGCTTTACGTCCCATCCCTCATTAAGCATGGAGACGGATAAAATCCACTCGATTTTATTGTTCGGGTTGTTTACTGCTGTCAGACGAGGAAGATCTGGAGCCCCGCTATACACAGAGATAACCTCTTGGTCGATTTGCTCTCGATTCTTTCCAGTATGTTCGACGAGAAATGCTTTCAATTCCTCTGTAACGTCCTGACAGCGGTTAATATTTGGTGTAACAACAATAGTAATTGGCTTGATTTTGCGTTGGCGTAATGAGCGTGCAATCTCTGTGTGTTGGTTTAGTGCAACCTGCCACTTTTCATCCGGACGATTACTTGTAGGCATTTCAGCCACGTAACGAATTTTCTTAACGAAACGCTCCTCGATTGCTTCTCTAAGGGAGTAGCGGTATATGACATCCGGAAAATATTCATTCTCGATATAACAGGTACCAGAGACTCCGAGAACATACTTAAAGCCATAATCTACATTGGAAAGAAATTCACGCCATCTGCTTTGTTGTCCGGGCTTCTCGTTCGCAATGTGATGTGTCTCATCATTCAGTATCAGCGTGTGACTTCCGTGTCCACTCAAGCTGTCTCGAATGGACGAACGAACGTGAGCAAGCACCGCATGATAATTTTCAATGCATATACTACCGCTTACTATGCTTTCGCTCCCATCAATAATCCGTGGTGTTGAAACAGCCGCAGACGCAGGGAGTAGGTCTCGCAGATCTGCATCACCCGCTAGTTCCTCAAACTTCTCCTTTAGACCGGACTCAATAGTTGTTGATGGACATAAGAGGAGGACTCGATCAATGATGCCCTCTGCCAATAGTATGGCTGCAACACCATACAACACGTAGCTTTTGCCTGTACCAGTTGCAAGGTCAAGTGTCGCAGCCAATTTGTCAGGAAAATTAAGTTGATGTTCAAAACCATCAAAGCTACCGTACCGCTCTTTCAGAACTTCATGTTTGTCGTAATTTTCTTTTGCCAATGCACGAAGATCCGCATATTCTCCTGCGAGGAAATAGCGAAGCGTAGTACGAATCGCCTCCTTCTGATATTCACGATCACCGCAGAGTTCGTCGAGAAATGCTTCATATTTATCTTCGTTCCAACGCTTCCGATCCACTGCATTACCAACACTCAAGACTAAGTCTTTGTTGTGGAACTGGCGTATATCTCTACGTATGTTGGTTGGCATGGTTATTTTTTATGAACAGGCCTCTTCTTGGCCTCGTTTCTACTGGATCGAATGCCATTGGTACCTTCAATCACTATCCTTGCCTCATTGCCATATATGTCGAGAAAGACGAACATGGCTTTCTTGGTAAGTTTGTCTGCAGGTATCTCTAGCGACCAGCTGCCTTTTTCGATGTCATGGGCATAGTGCACGACATCAAGATCGAAGACATGGCCATTGTAATCATAATCTATAAGTACGGTCGACAACGTCTCTTTACCTCCCACTGTTTCTTTGCCACGTACACGTGCACGACTCTCGAACTTTTTAAGTTTGAGAGTTGCACCACCGCTCCTTGCTGCCTTTATGTCGAAGTCTACGACTGGCGGCTTGATGAAATCAAAACCAACTGCCTCTACTGTTTGATTTACTGAATCCTCGTCGTTCGGCTGCTTCAGTGCAGAAAACTCTCTAGTGTGGAGCTCGTTAATAAACGAGTAAGGAATTCGGAGAGCATAGTATCGTACCCCATCAAAGTCGACGTAGTCCTCCTGAAATAGAAACACTCCTCTGGGCGCAATAATAAAGCATCGATTGCCAACTTGCTTACCGATTGTGTGATGAATGTCCTCGATAGTCTCGTACCCTATATCTCCCTTGTCAAAATAATTGAAGACAACGACACTAGCACCCTGACGCTTCCCGTCAAGATTAAACCCACGAATAGTGTGAGGCTCGTCTTTACATCCAAAGAGCTGCAGTGCAAAGAATCGCCAACTCTCCCACGGCAAGGCCCGCAGCGTATCGAAGTCATAGAGGCCTGCATTGTAGAGCGTAAAAGGTTTATTATTCAAACGCTTACCAGTATTGCCGATGGTATCCTTTAAGTTCAACATTCTCTTCTGGATCGTGTAAATGGCGAGTTTGCCACAGTCAATTCCTATCCACCTCCGCTTTAGTTTCTCTGCAACCGCACATGTAGTTCCTGAACCCGCAAATGCATCCAGTACAATGTCTCCTTCATTGGAGGAAGAAGCAATAATCCTGTTAAGAAGCGCTTCAGGCTTTTGTGTAGGGTAACCGACACTCTCTTGTGGTGTGTAGGCATAAGTACCAGTAGGGTGGTCATTGAAAGCAGTAGCGAGTTCTTTTTTGCCGATCCATACGCTCCATGCTTGTTGCGGTCTATGTTTATTGGCGAATGCAATTGCATCATCTTTTGTTCGAACTGTGCTAGGCGCAATATACGATTTAAGATAATCGGATCCTCCACTACTCTCTTTGCCACGTGTATAAAACCATCCTTGCTTGTCATGCTGGAGTGCTTTAGTGATTCGTTGTGATAGTCCTATGCGTTGAGGAGGATTGAAAGGTGCGCTGGAAGATCGATAACAATAAATGTTTTCATGTGCCTTTGGGTAGAACTTTCCAGACCCCATCAATCCACAAATCCATGCAATCTCCGCAAATTCATAGCCACTAAATACCTCATCCATAATTGCCTTGATGTAATGACCTTTGCGAGAGTCGATATGCAAGTATATTGTGGACTCTTTAGCCATTAATTGTCTCAGCAGTATCAAGCGTCGTCTCACGAATTCAATAAACTCTGCACCAACTACTTTGTCTTGGTATGCTTGTTGATCTTTCGTCCCATGAAAATCTCTTTTTGTCGCAAAAGGAGGATCAATATAGACCAATCGCACTCCGGGTGTACCGTCGGCATTATTTAATTCGCCCGCCTCTTTCATTTGAAGCAAGGTCTTCATTGCTTGTAGGTTATCTCCGAAAATGAGCTTGTTGTGCCAGTCGACTCCATTGGTACCAAACGTGCTCATTGGCTGCAGGGGTACGGCCATGGTATCCGCAATCACTTTTTCCTCACTCTCTTTACCGTAGTAAGACAGTTCATATTCACGGCGTTCCGGAGGGAACAGTTCTCTAGCCCATTCAGTGGGTATTTCTTCACCGGCCTCTATATTCTTTAGGCCACGCTTTAAGAGTTCAGTGAGACGTTGTTGTCGATCGTTTTTCATAGTCATTTATTTTTTTTGAGCACTTTAAGTATGTCACTCTTTCGGTAGCGTCTATCCTTGCGAGTACCATAGCGAATAGCTTTCAGAAAACCTTTGTTATCCCATTTACGTAATGTGTTGGGGTGTAAGCTAAGAATCTCGCAAGCTTCCGCAAGGGTTATGATCTGGTCTTTGTGCATGTCGGTCATAAAACGTAACTTACCACAAGTTTACACCATCTTTAATTAATAAGAAAGGATCTGCACCAACAAAAAACGGCGGTACCTGATATAGATACCACCGTTTGATGTATAGCCAATTATCTCTTAAAAGACTGTATGGCCTCGGACGCTTCATCTCTCGACATCTCTCCCAGCTGAGATATCTGCTGTTCTCGATCGTCCTCATCCGACACGTTGGTCTGGATGAGTTGGAGTAGGTAGGACTTCTGCTTGTCAGTGATGCTATCACCACTACCGGCATATTGCTCCGTTTCCCCATAGGAGACAGGTTTTGGAGCACTGGGACCATTCCACGGGTGCTGTTGAGCATCCGGACGGAACACGTCCAATATTTTGGTGCTGCGAACAATACCGTCTACCAGACTTGCGTTAAATGCGTAGTTTATTGTCCGCACTATAAAGCGGTTTATCTGGTTAATGACTGTGGCCCCTCTGCCGATCCCGATTACTTTGTCACCTTTTTTGATGGTGCAAAGAAATGCAATCAATCCGGGGATATGTTTGAGGGTCGTTGCCGTTTGATCGTCAATTTCAAACGTCGCTGAAAAATCGTACGTACCGAGTAACTTTCTTACCTCCTCACGTACGGTATCTGTTTTCTCGACTGGTGGGACATAGGGTTTCCTCGCCACCTGAAATGGTGACGGGACCCGAGTTTTATAAGCTGTGTTCATTGCTTTTTAATTAGTTTTCTAATGGTAATGATGCCTTGCTCGTATTTGACTTCGATAGATACGCCGATCTCGAATCCAGCTTTTATAAGAAGCCTATTGAGGATGCGAATCATCGGTTTAGTGAGCGACCCCGGAGCACGGGTGACGGTCATATATCGGATCATCATGCGAGTTTAAGGACTTGGCAGTGATGAAAGAGATTGACGACACGTCGTATCTTCCTCACCACCTCGCCCTTTTCGTCCTTAACCTCGACGAAGGTCACGGATTTGAGAGCTTTTTCTCCCTTGCGTATCCGGTAGCCATAGGCCATCCAAGACACTGCCGGCATGGCGTCGGTATAGGGATCGAACTCATCTGCGAGCTCGTCACTCCAACGCTCCCTGATCTGCTCTCGGACCATTTCGCAGGTTTTTTCGCTGCCTCGATATGGGGATGCCAGAGCTATTTCTTTAATGCTTTGCATAGGTGTAATACACGCCAAAGACACACGTTCGACAGACGTGGCTAAGAAGACTGATTGGCTTTAATAATTAACTTCTTTCAATAATCAAGTGGTAATTGAATTAGGGGTATGGGGAGTTGATTTGTTAGGGTGGTAGCCAAGACGGGTCCTATAGAATGGGGCCATCAGGGACGGTTTTTCTTCCTTTTGGAATGGGTCTCTTTTTGGCTCTGAATGACAAAAGTCGTAAAAATTTTCTGTAATTTTTTGCAAACTCGGCCTCTGTCTACAGGGACTCAGGTAATATAAGAGATATGCCATGGGTCCCGCCTACAAAACATCTGCGAAAGAAGGAATTGCTTGATCCCGAGCGCTTCTACCGCCTTGTCTCGGAGCGATCTAATTACATCGACCCCGAAGTGGCCTTGAGGCTCTATTTCAGTGTGGTGGCGGTCATTTCGGAGGAATTGAATAAGCATAAATTCATACGGCTACCTGTACTCGGTGATTTTGCGCTGATAAGGCAAAAGAGTCGGCCTGCGTGGGTTGGTCGATCGCACAGCATTATTGATGGTATGGAGGTTTTGAAGTTCTACCCACGATCAACTTTTCGAGAGTATTTCAACAAGCGTCAGCGGATACAGGTGCTTTCTCACATGCCTCCTCCACCAATTAACTCGAATTAATTCAATTAATTAAGCAATCCCTTTTTATCGGGACAATTTACCTTACTTGCAGGTCGAGGACAGAGAAAAATATAAATTCTTGAACCGGCTGGCGGTTATTTATATCCACAGCTCAAAAAGCTGGTCAGGAATGCAGACTCTGGTACCGTAAATACATGGTGCATAGAGACGTAAATGGGTCGAAATATCATGTTGTAGCCCGAATCGGCGCAGCGAACGTTTGTATGCACCAGCAACAAGCCCACCTCGCTCTGCCGCTTCGGGTTTTTGGCTGCCAAAAATTGATTATTAGAGACTCAAAACGGTATTATTTCTAATATGGCCATCACTCTCACACAATTCAGGGCATCTCTCGGCAAACTGGCCGACGGTCTTTCTGATGAACAGATCCAAGAGCGTCTCGATTTTACATACAGATTTTCAGAGGGATTTTATGAATGGTTTTCGGAGCGAAAAGGCACCGGAGTCGAAGCCATAACGGGGGCATATACCAGTGATGTGAGGGCAGATACTGCACGTGATTTTGAGAGAGTAAGGGCAATGAAAAAAGGTATACACCTGTTGCCACAAACAGATGAGGAGCTCGTCAAAGAAGCAAAGAAACATGAAAAAAGATATCCCTACAAACAATAATAGAGAGCTGGCCATAGGAGAGACACGTGTCAGCAATATTCGCCAGCTCGATGGCACACATCCAGTGCAAGAAAAAGACATCCGTAAGTTAGCTACGGATGATGGGGTGGATATTGCTGAGGATGGTTTCTGGAACAATACTATTTCAGGAGATAGTGACGAGCGTATGGCAATGGATGTTGTTCTTAACTACCTCGACGAAAGAATAAAATCTGGCAAGCGACGTGTAACGCTTTATTACTGCTATAACATTGAACGCTTCACACGTGGAGGACATGCAATGTACGACCTAATGAAGAGCGAGTTGAAGAAGCGAGGCGTACGAATGAGGGACGTAGCAGGTATTATCCAGCCGGATAAAAATACGATGGAAAACCTTGGCCTGGAGTATAAGTGGAGCCATTATTCTCCCAGCGGGACACAGGAGCTTCTTGAAGCAGACCGAGCCAAGGATAACAAGCGAGACATGCTTACTCGCATGGTTGGACAGGAAGCCATTAATGCTCGTGAGGGGTATGCTGTACATCCTGCACCGGATGGAATGATAAACAAGCGTGACCATTATTACGGAGACAGTGGTAAACGTAAGCGTAGGTCAACTCGTCTTCGAGATCCTAAACGTGCTCCTTTCTACGAAAAAATGTTCGAATTACGAGCGAAAGGACAAATGACTGACGAAGAGATTGTGGAAGAAATAAATAAGGATGGTTATCTCTCCAAAATCCGGACACGTTGGAGTAAAGATCACAAAACGGAGATTGGATATACAGGTGGTATTCCGCTTACGGTTAAACAATTACAGGCGGTTATTCAACGACCTATTTATGCTGGTGTTAATTACGAGGTATTTACACTCTGGAAACCCATAAGAACTCTCTATGCTGGACTGGTAGAGATTGAGCGGTGGAATAAAGCCAATCGTGGCAGATGGTTCATCGAGGAATTACCTGATGGCCTGTTGCAGATGCATCAGAACTATAATCCGGAGATACGAACACGTGATAATGAGGAATATCCATTCAAGGATGTTATTTTATGTACCCTGTGCCATAAGCCATTTCGAGGCAGTGCGTCTCGAAGCAAGAATGGTAACCACTATCCTGCATATCATGCTGACCACAAAATAGATGGAGTACGTCATAAGCGAATCGGGGTTAATAAACATGTCTTCGAGAAACAGGTGGAGGATTTCGTAAACGATCTAGAGTTTCAACCGGAGTTGTTGAAGAGCTTTCAACTGGTGCTCATGGATACGTTCAATCAAAAACAGGCAGGGACTATCGAGGCGGCTACAGGAGCGGAGAAAAGGGTTATAGAGCTTCAGGAACAGAAACAAGCCGCCACCAAGGCCTATATTGCCGCCAATGCTACTGGTGACGAAGATCTGATGAGTGACATCAAAGCAGAACGGACTCGATTGGACCAACTGCTAAAAGTCGCCCAAGGCCACAGAGACGAGCTCGAGGTGAATGAGAGAGATTTGGACGAATTCATATGGCGGGTGAATTGGGTGATGGAACACCCCCAAGAATTCCTATTACGTGCAGGTAACAAACAGCAAAGACGAGCATACTTCTCGCTCATGTTTGATGAGTTACCAACCTACCAAGATGTATTAGATGGAACACCAAAATTGTCTTGGATTTTCAGGCTAGATTCAGAAAAACTCCCCGAAAAAGGGTCTGAAAAAAGTTTGGTGCGCCGGGCTGGATTCGAACCAGCGAAGGCCGAAGCCAACAGATTTACAGTCTGTCCCCGTTGACCACTTGGGTACCGACGCATGATATGAAATTGTTATACCGCTCTTGGTGCTTGCAATTTGCCGGTCGAATTTCCCGAAAAAACAAGATATCGTCTTTACGCGTCAAATAAAGATGAAAACCCGAAACTTTTGACGCTTTGTATTCTAGCCTCTTCAACATACTCTGTAAAGAGAACAGTATGTAAGTGTCCACACCCTCCAACCCCCCCTTTGTTTTCAACGCCCTAGAGCAAGATATGTTTTAAACCAATTCTCGGGATTGTTCCATTTCAGAGAAAGAATAACTGAAGCCAGGATTGAGG
>MHRK01000058.1 GCA_001820955.1 Candidatus Taylorbacteria bacterium RIFCSPHIGHO2_02_FULL_43_32b | reverse complement strand
TTACAAACAGATACATCGAGGGACTCTATTATTATTTCAAGGTCTCGAGTAGAGACATACCTCGCAGCTCTGCTGCGGGGTAGTTGATTTACGCTATGACTCTCCTTGATCTTTTAGTCCAAAAAAAAATAGTGAGAGCCGATGATGTCCCGGATATTTCTGCCGCGGAAACCACGACCGGAGATTTGTTTGCCGCGCTTGAAAAATATGGAGTTTTGGAACGTGATTTTTTGGAAACCCGGGGAGAATTTTTCGGTATGCCTTTCCGGGACCTCGAAAATATTGAAATACCTTTCAATATTTTAAGTTACATTCCGGGAGAGTCCGCAAAGTTTTATCGCATAATTCCGATTGGGGTTGTGGATAACGTTCTTGAGATTGGGGTTGTAAACCCGGAGAACGTCGAAACTCAAAACGCGCTTACGTTCATTTCCTCGAGGGTAAGCATGCCGATACGCGCCTATCTCATAAAAGTGAAAGATTTTGATCGCATTATCGAAACTTATCGCGGTTTAAGTGGAGAAGTGCATCAAGCGCTTGGAGAGCTTGAAGGCGAACTTTCGGAGAAAAAGGAGAATAAAAAAGAAGAAAGCGCAGGACAAAATAAAGAAAGTGATATACGCATCGTTGAACAGGCACCGGTAACTAAAATTATTGCCACAATTCTTCATTATGCCACGGAAGGTGCGGGTTCGGATATTCATATTGAGCCTATGGGTGATCGCACAAGAGTCAGATTTCGAGTTGATGGCGTTTTAGCAACCAGTTTGGTTTTGCCAAATCATGTTCACGACGCATTGGTCGCCCGTATAAAAATATTGTCCAACCTTCGTCTTGATGAGAAAAGAAAGCCGCAGGACGGGCGTTTTTCCGCCAAGATAGACAATAAAAAAATCGATTTCCGCGTATCGACCCTTCCCGTGTATTACGGAGAAAAAGTAGTTATGAGAATTTTGGATACAGCGAGAGGGGTTCGTGGGCTCGAAGATATGGGCCTTTCAGGTGATGGGTTGGCAAAGGTAAAGAAAGCCATCGAGCGTCCGTTTGGACTTATTTTAATTTCAGGACCGACTGGTAGCGGTAAATCAACCACGCTTTATTCAATGTTGAAGGAGCTTGATTTCGAAACGGATAACGTTATGAGTCTCGAAGATCCTGTTGAGTACAATATCCCCGGCATGAATCAGGCTCAAATAAAACCGGAAATTGGCTTTAGTTTTGCTACGGGCTTACGTACGTCCCTTAGGCAAGACCCCGATGTCATCATGGTAGGTGAAATCCGCGATAAAGAGACAGCACAATTGGCTGTTCAGGCGGCTTTGACGGGGCATTTGGTTTTATCGACTATTCACACCAACAATTCGGTCGGAGTTATCCCGAGATTGATCGATATGGGTGTCGATCCGTTTTTAATAGCGCCGACACTTATTATGGCGGTTGCACAACGCTTAGTTTCATTGCTTCATCCTCCGGGCAAGCCTGTATCGGTTGAGGGGAGCATATCAATGATGATTCAAAAATCTTTTCAAGATCTTTCAGAAGAGGTTAGAAGTAAAATACAAATTCCCGATACTATATACGAGGCTTTGCCCTCGCCCGATTGCCCGAAGGGTACGAGGGGTAGAACCGCAGTTTTCGAGATATTGGAAATGAACAAAGAATTGGAACAAGTTATTTTGAAAAATCCGACAGATATTGAGATAATGAAGGTCGCGCGCAAAAACGGAATGATAACGATGCACGAAGACGCCCTCCTCAAAGCCTTCAAGGGTTTGATTCCTTTTTCTGAGGTAAACAAGATTTAACATTAAAAATTATATTTATAAATTATCGAACATGCCTGATTCAAATTCGAACAAAAAAGTGCTTTTGGTTGACGACGATGAGTTTTTGCTCAATATGTATGCCATTAAGCTAAAAAATTCCGGATATACTCCGGAAGTGGTTACAAGTGGCGTCGCGGCCATAGAAAAATTGAGGAATGGCGGAGATTATGATGCTATAGTGTTTGATATCGTAATGCCGGCAATGACGGGGTTTGAGATGATTGAGGCGATAAAGAAGGAAAAAATGGCTACGAGGGCGGCTTTGATTGCTCTTACTAACCAAGGTCAGCAGGCGGATATCGAACGAGGGAAGAAGCTGGGCATTGACGGCTACATAGTGAAGGCAAGCAGTGTGCCATCCGAAGTGGTAAACGAAATAAACACCATTTTGGAGGCTAAGGGAAATAAATAGTTTTTATTATTGGTTATGAGCGCAAATGGACTATAAAAAACAACTAGATGAACTCCTAGAGCACTTGATTGCCGAAGGTGGTTCGGATCTTCATTTCACCGAAGGGCGTGTTCCCACAATCAGAGTTTCCGGGTTTTTGATACCTTTAGTAAATTACAAACCCCTCACAAAGACGGACACTTCCAGTTTTATGTCCCAGTTGTTGCGCCCTGAAGACGCTGAGAGGTTTGCGCAGTCTAAAGAAATAGACTTCTCTTATGATTTCAAAGGCAAGGCGCGATTTAGAGGCAACGGTTATTACCAGCAAGGTGGCGTGGCGATAGCTCTGCGATTGATTCCCAAAAAAATTCGCATGTTTAGCGAGCTGGCGCTTCCTCCTATTTTGGAATCATTTGCGGAATTACAGCAAGGATTTTTCTTGGTTGTGGGACCGATTGGACACGGCAAATCGACCACTCTTGCCGCTATGGTTGAGTCGATAAATCAGAAAAGACCGGAACATATTATGACGATTGAAGACCCGATAGAATATGTCTATGAACCCAAACTTTCGATAATTGATCAAAGAGAGGTGCGCCTTGATACCAAGGATTTCAGCTCGGCCCTTGTCAGCACTTTTAGGCAGGATGCCGATGTCATATTGGTTGGAGAAATGCGAGATACTGCGACTATCGCAACTGCTGTTACCGCGGCTGAGACCGGGCACTTGGTCTTTTCGACGTTACATACTAATAATGCCGCGCAAACAATTGATCGTATCATCGACTCGTTTCCTCCCGGACAACAGGATCAAGTGCGTGTTCAGTTAGCAGGAAGCTTGACGGGTATTTTTTCGCAGAGATTAATCCCAAGAATTTCGGGAGGTCTTGTGCCTTCTTATGAACTTTTAATAAACAATACGGCCGTTGCCAATTTGATTCGAGAGAAAAGGACATACGAATTGAACTCGATTATTGAGACGAGTTCCCAGCAGGGAATGATAGACATGAATCGCAGTTTGGCTGATTTGGTGAGAAGAGGGGAGATAACCGCCGAGAACGCCTATTTGTATTCACTGAATCCGAAGTCGCTCGAGAAGTTGATATAAATACTAGGCACTAGGCTCTAGGCGCTAGAAAAAGTCGATGATTAATTCTTATAAAGATTTGATTGTCTCAAACAAAGCTATAGATTTAGTAATTGAAATATACAATTTAACATCAAAATTTCCTAGAGATGAGATTTACGGATTAACATCACAAATGAGACGTGCCGCAGTATCAATTCCATCAAATATCGCTGAGGGTAAAATGCGGGGTTACAAAAAAGAGTGCAAGCAATTTTTTCTAACAGCTTTTGGTTCAGGTGGAGAACTGGAAACGCAGGTTTTGATTTCAAAAAGATTGTATGCGGATATAAGTTTAGATTTTAGTAAAACTGATGCATTGCTCACGGAGATTATGAAGATGCTTAACACTTTAATTTCTAACCTAGAGCCTAGAGCCTAGTTGCCTGGAGCCTATGCTGTTCAAATACCAAGCAGTCGATAAAGATGGAGGCAAGACGAGCGGCACTGTCGACAGTGTCAGTCTTGAAGTTGCCATGAATGCAATACAGAGAAGGGGTTTGGTTATCTTATCAATCAAGCCGGCGGAGTCGAACGAGTCCAGTCTTCTTAGCAGAAATCTCAGCATTTTCGAAAAAGTTAAATCACGCGACGTAGTGCTCCTTTCTCGTCAATTGGCGACTCTTTTTGCCTCGCAAATTTCAGCATTAAGAATTTTCAGGCTTTTGGGGTCGGAATCGGAAAATCCCGCCTTAAGAAGCCATTTGAATGAGGTGGCCGACGATCTTCAAGGAGGTTCGTCAATTTCGAAAGCTTTGTCACGTCATCCCAAATTGTTTTCCAGTTTTTATATCAATATGGTGAGGGCGGGAGAAGAATCGGGAAAATTGGATCAGACTTTTACGTTTTTGGCGGATAACATTGAGCGCTCTTACGCTCTTTTGTCGAAGGCAAAAAACGCCATGATATATCCTTTGTTTGTCGTGGCCACGTTTATTGCCGTCATGACTTTAATGTTGACCATGGTTATTCCAAAGTTGACATCAATCTTGGTAGAATCCGGCCAGGAAATTCCTTTTTACACTAAAATGGTGATTGCCGTCAGTGATTTTTTTGTTTCCTATGGGCTGTTTATTTTGTTTGCTTTTCTAATCGGTGGTTTTTTCGCTTGGCGCTGGTCAAAAACTTCGGAAGGCGAGGTAGCTCTTTCTGAAATAAAATTGAAGGTTCCATATCTTGGTACTCTTTATAAAAAATTATATTTGGCGAGAATAACCGGCAATTTAAGTACGATGCTCTCCGCCGCTATTCCTATAGTAAAAACGCTAGAAATAACAAGCGATATTATCGATAATGCGGTGTTTAAGAGAGTAATTAAGCAGGCTACCGATGACGTTAAAGCCGGGGTGTCGCTTTCTGGCGCTTTCGCCAAACACGAAGAAATGCCCGGCATAATGATTGCCATGTTTAAAGTGGGAGAAGAATCCGGAGAAATGAGCGAGATTTTGAAGACAATGAACCGTTTTTATGAGAGGGAGGTGTCGGATGCAGTCGATGCTTTGGTCGGTCTTATAGAGCCGGCCATGGTGGTTGGTCTTGGTCTTGGTGTCGGCTTTCTCTTGGCTTCGGTTCTCATACCTATCTATAACGTGTCGATGAGTATTGCCTAGTGGCCTAGCTTGGATGTTTTTTTGTTACATAACGCAAACAGAATGAAAAGGGGTTTTACGCTATCCGAAATGCTTATATTGATTGTCGCTATTTTGATAATCGGCGCGACAGTGGCTTTTTTCCTGGATATTTTTAAAAAACAGGCGTCTGATTCAAAACGAGTGACCGAGATAAAACAGATTGCAAGGGGGCTTGAAGAATATTACGACAAACATGCCGCCTATCCGCCAAGTTTGGATTATTTGGTTTCTGAGGGAATATTAAGATACATACCGACGCCCGCGCCCTATGGGGGCACTGTTAAAAAATACACCTACGTTCCTTTAGGAGAAAATGTCATATGCACGGGTTATCATTTGGGTGCTATTTTGGAGACAAATCACGAAGGAATGCTTGATAAAGACGATGACACCAGAAAGGGAGTTTCCTGTATTCGAGGAAGGTCGGATTTTGACGGCAGAGCTCAAAATTGCGATTCGTCGGGTTCCGTTAGTGGCCAGGAAAATTGCTATGATCTTAAGATATGATTTATCTACCTATAGCTTACAGCCACACTAAATTTAGCAGACAATAAAAAATCGTTATTTATAAGTTTTTGTGTTGTATAATAAGCTCATGAATATTTTATTTAAGTGTTTTACTTTTCGTCCGATTGGGGAGGGAATGCAGGGTACCCGTTTGGGGGTTAGGCGTTTTAATAACAAAAAAGGGTTTACATTAGTGGAGCTTTTGATAGTTATCGCCATTATCGGCATATTGTCGGGCGTCGTTTTGGCCTCTATGGGTTCAGCCAGAGCAAAAGCCCGCGATGGACGAAGGATTTCCGACATAAAGCAGATTCAGTTGGCTCTCGCAACTTATCAAGATGCTAACGGTTCTTATCCAACGGCAATATACGGCAGTCCGAGTCCCTTGGCTTCCTATATGTCATCTATCCCAACCGATCCGTCAACTGCCGCTCAATATAAATATGCTTACTATAACTATACAGGCCCAAACCCAAAGACTTATCATTTGGGCGCAGTGCTTGAGACTGAACACTCGGAACTGAGCAATACTGTTAATTGTGATTCAAGCGATTCATCCGGAGGTTGCCCGGGCGCGGCAGTATATTCCGGTGCGCCTTTTAATGGAAAGTCTGATGATTGTGGAGAAACCAGCAATGACGCCGGGTCATCGCCGAAATGGGGGAAATGCTACGATGTTACACCGTAGGGCCACAGGAAGCCTGAATTATGAATGACGAATTATGAATTAAGCCTAAGAAAATAATAAAGAATCGTTCAAACTTAAGTATTTTTGCTGGTTATTTGCGCATAATTCATACTCTATCCCATCAAGACATTTGGTTTCCTACGCATAATTCATTATTCATAATTCATTATTCATAATTCATTATTCACCCCCTCCTTTCCTTCCTAGAGCCTATTGCCTAACGCCTAGCGCCTGTCCAGGTTGTCCACAGTCATTTTTTGACAGGGGGGGAGTGGTGCTATAATAACTTTATTAAAATAGTCGTTAAAGGTTATTTATAATTAATAGTTTTTATATTAAATATATGAAGCGAAACAAAGGTTTTACCCTTGTTGAACTCTTGGTGGTTATCGCCATCATCGGTATTCTCTCCTCGGTGGTGTTTGCGTCACTTCAGGGGGCAAGGGACAGAGCGAGAATAGCGGCGGCTCAGCAGTCGCTTGGAACGTTAAATCCTTCCCTATTGTCGTGTTTGAATGATAGTTTGACGATAACGGCTCCGACAGAGAACAACAACGGCGGTGGAGGGTTAAACTGCGTAGGGGGTGCATCATACGTTCAACTTCCTACAGGATGGATTTATTGTGATGAAACAGGGGGGACTCAGTCTGCTACCGATTGTGGTGATGAGGTTTCTGATGTGTCATTGAGCGGGGCAGGCACCAGTTATAGTATTGTTGCCGAGAGTAACGCAGACAAGACGATTATTACTTGCACACAGATTGGATGTGTAAAGACATCAGAGGCTACACCTGACTAAGATGTATTTCTTTGGTACAAAAAGAGCCCTTTGGGGCTCTTTTTGTGTGGACCAACACGAAGCTAATTAAACTGTGATATCATTTTGTGGTGATATTTTTCGAAAATCTAAATAGATTTGCGAGCGGGCTTTTTTCAAATAAAGAAAGTCGGCAAAAAGATATAGTTATGGGTATTCTGACATTTATATTGGCTTTTTTGATACGTGCTCCGCAAATAGAAAAGCCGATCGTTGCCGTGCTGGATGAAGCGGTTTTTAAAGTTTACGCTTTAAACACGCTTGCCGGTAAACCTTTTTTTGAACCATCTCCGCCCCTTGGCTGGATGATTTTTTCCTTGAGTACCTTCGGAATGTCTCCGGAAAAGATTGGCAGTTTTCCAAGCGCGGTAGGCAGTCTATTTTTTGGTTTTCCCTTTGAAAAAGCGCGCGCTATTTCGTTGTTTTTCGGCTCCCTTATACCTGTTTTTCTGTTTATCTTTGCTCGTCTTTTAAAATTTTCCATTTTTGAGTCCATTTTGCCGGCAGTTTTTGCTGTGTTCGATAATGCTTTGATTATTCATTCGAGAATCATGATGCCGGATGCCATTATGATATTTTTAGGTTTGGCGGGCGTTGTGACGGTGTTTTTTGCCTTGAGAGAGGAAGAATGGAGTCGTTACAGAATACCGCTACTATTTGCCGGCATTTTGTTTGGGATGACCTTTTCAATAAAATGGACAGGTCTCGCTTACCTCGCTATTGGCAGTTTTTTGTTTCTTTTGGCAAAAAAATACAAGGCCGTGTTTTTTGTGTCAGTCACCGCGTTTTTAACATATCTGTTCATCATGGTTTTTTATTTCAATATTTTTGCACCGGGGCCGGTCATTAAAGAAGCAGGGTTTTATGAAAATGGTCCGGGCACCGAAATCGTCTTTCCCGGCACAGGTGAATGGCTTGAAAATCTGAAGTTCGTCGGTACTTACAGCCGCGCCATGTTTTCAATGCGTTCTTCCTTGGTCCCTTCGTGGTTGAAAGAAAGAGGGGACTCTCCATACTGGTGGCTTGTGCCCGGAGCACGAAAAGCCGATATGTTTTATCTTCAAAATAGTTCGGATAGCAGAAAAATAATATTAAGGGGTAATCCGGTGTCCTGGTCATTAGTCAGTCTTTCGTTACTCGTACTCATCATCGTGGCTCTTAAAAAGATCATTAAGTCAAAAGAATTTGCAAATGCCGAGGTTCTACTCATTTTTGCTTTCGCGATTAATTTTGTCCCGTTCTTGTTTATAGATTATTTTTCATCTTCTCCTGTTTGGCTTTATCATTATCTGTCGGCCCTTTGTTTTGGTTTTTTGGCAGTGCCACTTGCCTTAAGAATAATCATAAAAAAGGAAAATCTAAGGCGATGGGTCTACTATGCGATAATATTTGGATCTGTTTTGCCTTATGGTTTCACTTTAAGTTCAATTTATTGTTTATAAAAGATGTTGATTTTGTCATTACCAATTTTTTTTATCGGTATCATTGTCGGCAGTTTTTTGAATGTGGTTATTTTGCGGGAGGGAATCGGGGGTAAAAGGCACAAACGCTCTATTTGTCTATCCTGTGGCAAGCAGATTGAAAATAAGGATCTCGTCCCGGTTTTCAGTTTCTTTCGGCTTCGAGGTAGGTGTCGCAGTTGCAAAAGCCGTCTTTCCCCCCAATATCCTTTGGTTGAGATTGCGACCGGACTTTTCTTTGTTTTTGCTTTTTTTCACGCAGAGAAAATTGCCGTAGTTCCCCTTGCTGTAGCTGATTTTATATCTCTTACCATTATCGGCTCTTTGCTTATCATAATTTTTGTTTATGATTTGCGCCATAAAATCATCCCGGATTGGACGGTTTCGAGCCTTGCCTTCTTTGCCATCTTGAGACTTTCCGTCATTCATTTTTTGTTTGGAAGTTTGTTTGGGCAATTTTATTTTATGGAACTTTTGGCCGGAATTTTATCAGCCTTGCCGTTTTTCCTTATTTGGCTATTTTCGGGCGGCCGTCTGATGGGGCTCGGGGATGCTAAGTTGATGGTGGGGCTTGGTATTTTGCTTGGTTTTCGGCTTTTTTTGCCGGCAATCGCGGTTTCTTTTTGGTTGGCGGCTTTAATTATGGGTTTACTGATTTTAGCCGGCAAGTTTTCAAAAAACAGAAAATTAAGGCTGATTTTTGGCGATTTAGGACGAAAAAGCGAGATTCCGCTTGGTCCCTTTTTGATTGCCGGCAGTTTGCTTATGTTCTTTTGGAGTGCAGAACTCATTGGGGTATTTTTCCCGTTTATGATGTAAAATATACTAGAGTCTGTCGGCTATTTTCAAAACAAAATTGCAGACTTGAAAGCTTTTAGTTTTTTCATGAAAATTGAAAACAGAAAATTGAAAAAAAAATTTACGGGGGGTTTTACACTTCCCGAGGTTATGATCGTGATTGGTTTTTTCGTAATTATGTCGGCAACCCTTTCGATTGGAGTTAGTAAGTTTTCGAACAGCATAAATTTGACTAACTTGGCTTACGACATGGCGCTCTCTTTGAGACAGACCCAAGTCTACGGTACGTCCGTCAAAGATAGAACAAGTAGTGGGGTGTCGACTTTTGAATCAGGTTATGGACTTATTTACTTTAGCTCCGACAAACTGTCCTACGCTATGTTTGCCGATGATCCGGATGTAAGTAAAAGGTATAATCGCAGGTGTGGTGCTACGTCTGAGAGTGTCGCCTCGGTATCAGTCTGTGAGACGAGCAGTAGCAAGGAGTTCGTTAAAAAGTTTTTAATCGGAAGAGGCAATTCCATTTCAAAATTTTGCGCCACCAGGCCTTCCGGTCAAAAAGATTGTAGTGACGGCTCGACTGCTTCAGTTTTGAGTTATTTGGCGGTGAGTTTTATGCGTCCCAGTCCGGACGCGTTTATAAGGACTAATTTGACGCCAACTTCTGGAGATATACCTCTCTTGCCTTCCTTTTATCAGTCTGCCTGCATAGAAATGTCTTCCTCAGACGGGACTAGGAAAAACTCAGTCACGGTATCCTTTACCGGTTTTATATCAGTGGCTAACGCTTGCCCATAATGTTTTCGAAAAACAAAGAAAAATACAGATACCAAAGAGCTTTTACCTTAATGGAAATGATTGTGGGCGTTTTCATTTTTTCCATAATTATGGTTGCGGCGACAGGTGCCACACTTTCTATAGTTTCCGCAAATAAACAAGCCGAGGCGATAAAATCTGTCGTCAGTAATTTTAGCTACGCTCTAGATTCAATGACTAGAAATTTGCGGGTCGGCACAGAGTATCGCTGTTTTAGAGGAGGATCGGAAGTGTCCGGCGGTTGTCGATTTGGACCAAGTGCTAATGCCGGAGGCGACGAGGTTCGGTTTACCGATTCCAATGGTTTGGAGAGCCGATACAAATTAAGCGGCACAACTCTTCAGCGTTATGCGGGTACCGGTTATTTCGATATAACATCAAGTGATGTCAAAATAGATCATTTACGTTTCTATGTTCGCGGCTTAGGCGATGACAATGAACAGCCTAACGTACTCATTGTTGTAAAAGGACATGTTGATTTTAAAGATAAGCAGACTAATTTTACCGTTGAAACTTTGGCGACCCAACGCAAGGTCGATTCGGACGAAACATCAATATGACTTTCCGAAAAATCAACAAAACCAAGGCTTTTATGATCATAGAAACGATTATTGCCGTGGCCCTCATTACTTTCGCGCTTATCAGTCCTTTGTCGGCGGCCAAAAGCAGTCTAGTGACCGCTTCCGATGTGCGAGATTACATTGAGTCGGTTTATCTTGCCGATGAATTAATGGAGTATGTAAGGATGATAAGAGACAACAACGTTTTTGAGGGTAGTACCACAAATTGGTTAAGGGGGCTCGACAAATGCATCGACAATTATTGCGGTATTAGCGTTTCAGAAAAACCGAACAATGTTAATAATCCTAGTAACATTATTTCGTGTGTAAATCCGGAATTATGCGAACTTTACTATGACGAAGACACGGGAATATATTCTTACGATGTTGATGGAAAAGCTTCAGGCATAACAAGAAGGGTCTCCATTTCCGAATCCAATGATGGGACTAAAGCTTTGGTAACGGTGACGATCGACAGAGAAAGGTTAAATTTTCCAAAGAGGACTTACACCATGAGGGGTTCTTTAATGAATTGGAAATCTCAACTTAGTCCATTATGAAATTTCGCATGAACAAAAATGGCGTTGTTTTAAGATGGCCGAGCTCGAAGGCGGGTTTTAGTCTGCTGTTCGCCGTTTTGATAAGCGCCATGCTGATCACAATAGGGGCGGCCATGGCCAATTTATCCTTGAGGGAATTTGATTTGGTGGCCACGGTAAGGCAGTCGCAGAAAGCTTTTTATGCTGCCGATGCTGGGGTGGAATGCGCTTTGTTCTACGATTTACAGGGCAACCCGCATTTTAAAGAGCCTTACCGTTATGATGAGGCGCCAGCGGCTAACAGCCTTGTTATAAACTGCAACGAGTCCGATATACCAGTTACTGTTTCTCCAGTAAATACGAATGCGAATAATAGGCGAGTGACTAACACTTTTACTTTCGATTTTGAAGGGGCGTGCGCGAGTGTCACTGTAATAAAGTTGGATGTCATAAATGACGGTTGGAGCGAGTCCGAGCAGGGTTACCCGGAACCCGACGGTTATAATGGTAATAATATCGGCACTATTATAGAATCGCGAGGTTGGAACGTGCCGTGTTCCGGAAACCGGGAAGCTATTCAGGTTGAAAGAGCGCTAAGAGTTGAATACTAGAAAATTGAAAATTTAAATATCAAAATGTAAAATGATCTGTCTATGTCCGCATGCCAACAAGAAGACGTTTCGGCAATCATAGAGACAGGTAAGGAAGTTTGAACATTTCTGTTAGACATTATATTCTGAGCAGACCCTTACATCCTTTTCGAGTATCGTTTTTGATTTTGCATTTTCATTTTTCATTTTGATTTTTAAATTTTACATTAGATATGTCAGCCCCCAAAGCAGTTTTGGAACGTTTGAATAAGCTTAAGCAGACTATTGAATTTCACAGGTACAATTACCACGTTCTTGATAAGGTCACTTTAGATGAAGAGGTTCTGGATTCTCTAAAATCCGAGCTTTTGAAAATTGAAGAACAGTATCCGGAACTAATTACACCGGATTCGCCCTCTCAAAGAGTGGGCGGCAAACCCCTGCCGGAATTTGTGAAAGTGAGACACAAAGTTCCTCAGTGGTCTTTTAACGACGCCTTTACGGAAGAGGATATTATTGATTTCGATAAACGAGTTAAGCGTTTTTTGAAGGCGGAGACGGGTAAGGATGAGATTCCCAGTTATGCGTGTGAGCTCAAAATCGATGGTTTAAAAGTCGTGATGGAATATGAGAACGGTTTTTTTACGAGAGCCGCTACAAGAGGAGACGGAGAGATAGGGGAAGATGTGACGCTAAATGTTCGTACTATCGAATCTGTTCCGCTTAAACTTTTGAAACCTGTTAGTGTTATTGTCGAGGGTGAAGTTTGGATGGGGGCCAAGAATTTGGAAAATTTGAACAAGGAAAGAAGGCTCCTGGGGGAACCTCCCTTTGCCAATCCTCGCAACGCTGCCGCGGGCGGCATAAGACAACTTGATCCCAAAATTGCCGCTTCAAGAAAATTAGACAATTTTGTCTACGATCTTGGGATTTCAAGCGAACCTATTCCCGATACTCAAATTGGTGAATTGGAGTATTTAAGAACCATTGGTTTTAAGGTCGGCAAAAACTATCAACTGTGCAAAAATGTTTCTGAAATTATCGCTTATTGGAAGAAGTGGAGGGATAATGCAAAAAAGGAGGATTACTGGATTGACGGCATTGTAGTTAAGGTCAACGAACGGCGTTTCCAAAATATTTTGGGGTATACGGGTAAGGCCCCTCGGTTTGGCGTTGCTTTTAAATTTCCGGCAGAGCAAGTGACGACTGTGGTTGAAGACATAATTTTGCAGGTAGGTCGGACCGGCGTTTTGACTCCGGTTGCGCACTTGAGGCCTGTTTCCGTGGCGGGGTCTGTTGTCTCAAGAGCTACGCTTCATAATGAGGATGAAATAAGAAGATTGGACGTCCGTATTGGGGATACCGTTATTCTTCAAAAGGCAGGGGATGTCATTCCGGACATCGTCAGTGTTCTCAAAGAAATGAGGACGGGTAGAGAAAAAGTTTATAAATTTCCGGAAAGGGTTCCACAGTGCGGGGGAGACGGCAGTATCGAGCGAATCCCGGGACAGGCCGCGTGGCGTTGTGTTTCAAAAGATTCTGCTATTCAGCATAGGCGCAAGCTTTACCACTTTGTCTCCAAAAAATGTTTCAACGTGGAAGGCTTGGGTCCAAAGGTTGTTGATCTTCTTTTGGATAATAATCTCATTAACGAACCATACGAAATCTTCGACTTAAAGAGGGGCGATCTATTGTCTTTGCCGAGATTTGGCGAAAAATCCGCCGAGAATTTATTGGAATCGGTCAATAAGGCCAGGAAAGTCTCTTTGCCGCGGCTACTGTTCTCTCTTTCCATTCCTCAAGTTGGAGAAGAAACCGCTATCGATGTCTCACGACATTTGGGCGATATCTCCAAAATTATTGAGGCCAAAGAGTCTGATTTCGACCTCATCGAGGGTGTCGGCACGGTTGTATCCCGATCGCTTTTTGACTGGTTTAAAGACAAAAACAATAGAGCGATGCTCGGGGCATTGTTAAAACGTGTAAATATCGATGATATGGACAAGGTCGGGGTTGTAACAAACGGGCCTTTAAAAAATATGTCATTCGTTTTGACTGGCACCCTTTTAAAAATGCCAAGAGAAGAAGCCAAAGAGAAAATAAGGTCTTTGGGGGGAGAGATATCGGAGTCAGTCTCAAAGAAGACGACCTATTTGGTTTGTGGGGAAAATCCCGGTTCAAAACTTGAAAAGGCCCGTCGGTTAGGTGTAGAAATACTGGATGAAGAGCGTTTTATGGAACTGCTTGGCGCAAAATAGTATACTTATATCATCTCTAATTAACGCTTTCACATTAAACGAGTTTCTGAATTTTGGGCGAAAAACGAGTTGGAGCACGAGTCATATCGAAATATGGCGAGCGGGAAACGAAGTTTTGTAGCCAAAATTCAGGAATTCGTGTGAAATGGTTAATTAGAGATGGTATTAAACAGAGCCATTCCTCCGGCTTAAGACCAGCGGTTGCACTCACATAAGACATACTTTTTGGAGCTAGCCCCGCTGGTCTTAAGCCGGAGGAATGATTCGGAGGTTATTCTGTTTTTACAGGGAGCGGCCTCCGTGCGCGAAGCGATCCAGAACGTCCTCTGTTTTGAGCAGAATTCTTAACCACTTGAGGATTAAATCTTAGATGACGATAGACGAGAATGTTCCGCTAAAAAGTCTGAATACCTTAAAAGTAGGCGGCGAGGCACGTTATTTTTGTGTTGTAAAAAATCTTGAGGATATAAAAGAGGCGGCGGTTTTTGGCAAGCGCGCGGGCGTGCCGATTTTGGTTTTGGGCGGAGGCTCGAACGTCCTAATTTCAGATCAGGGGTTTTCCGGTTTGGTGGTTAAGATGGCCATGCGCGGAATGAAATTTGATGAGAAAAAAGGCCATACGAACATAGATGTAGCCGCAGGTGAAAATTGGGACAACTTTGTTGAGGAAGTTGTTTCTGAAAAGCTTTGGGGTTTGGAAAATTTGTCTGGAATTCCGGGTACAGTAGGGGCCTCTCCCGTTCAAAATATCGGTGCCTACGGTACAGAAGTTTCTTCTTTTCTGGATTCGGTTGAAATTTTTGACCTCAAAGAATCAAAAGAAAGACGATTAGAAAGTGAAGAATGTCAGTTTGGTTACCGCGATAGCCTTTTCAAAAAACCGGACGGGAAACATTTGGTGATTACTTCCGTAAGGTTTAAATTGCCAAAGGACGGGAAGCCGTCGCTTTCCTATAAAGATTTGGACAAGTTTTTCGGCCAAAGGGGCGCACCGAAGCCTATTCTGAAGAATATTCGAGAGGCCGTTTTGAAGATAAGGGCGGAAAAATTTCCTTCCTTGGATAAATTTGGTACGGCAGGTTCTTTTTTTAAAAACCCGGTTATTTCAGAGAAATTATTTGAAAAATTGAAAGAGCAATTTCCCGGTATACCCGGTTTTCCCTCGGGTGACGGATCGTTTAAACTTTCCCTGGCTTGGATTTTGGATAATCTGTTAAATTTAAAAGGCAAGCGAATGGGTAATGTCGGTTTGTACGAAAAACAACCCCTGGTCTTGGTCACGGATGGAGACGTAACCTCCCATGAAGTTTCGGTTTTCGCGGATAAGATTGCCACGGAAGTAAAGGATAAAACCGGTATTGATATAGAGAGGGAGGTTCAAAGTATCGGTGAAGATAACCCGCCTAGCCGTTACCAGACGCTTTTTTGGACTAGTGTTTATCATTTTTGGCCTAAACTAACCGCCTTCGTGCAGGCCTTTGGAATTCACAAATTTAGACAAAAATATATAATCGGTTTTTTAAAAAAAGGAAAAACGCCTGAAGAATTTACAAAACATTTGAAAAATAAAGGGTACTCGAAGGCGTATATGGCATGGAAGGATTTGGGAGAAGTCCTCAGTTTGAGGAAAATTATCAGAAAAAATTTTCAGTATCATATTCGCCTATTTGAAGACGGCGAAATACGCGGACATTATGAATACACGGCGGAGGCCAATCCTCTGGGGCATTTTTATGAAGTCGTTTTTACTGATCCGAAAGATTATTTTGAGCATTTGCTTCACGGGTATCTTGATAAATCGTAAAACGTGGAACGCCCGCCTGTGTGCATCGCGTGGGTAGGTAAAACGTAGAACGGTAGAATGGCCGAGAGTCGCGCGTAGCTAAGTGCTCGAGGTTGACGGCTCATTTGTTTGCTTGTTATATTACGTTGAGGAGAAGAAACAAATGAAAAAATTGTCGCAGGAGAGGTTGGTCGGAGATACAAAAAGAGTCATCGAAAACCCTTTTTGGATTCCGGGACTAGAAACAGATGTTTCTTACGAACGGATTCATGACGATCATGACGGCACAAAGGAAGGTCGGATAATCATTCAAATCGACAAAATGGGTGATATTTGGTTTACGACTGACAAGCATCATGGCTCGGCAATGAGATTTCGTACTTCGGTCGGCGGAGGTATGAGTGAACGGGTACGGAGCGCTCTCATGATTCTCGCCTACGCTATAAAGCTCGATAATGAGGAGAGGCCGCAGGAGTAATCATTAACTGTCGCCAAGGAGCGGCGGTTTTCTTTGCCAAAATTCAAAAAATCAAATAAGATAGCAGGGAAGTAAATTGATAATAAATAAGCCGGTGTAGCTCCAGAGTAGTCGAGGCTCGAGTACTCGCCTCACTACGGGGCAGTCCCCTCGAGAATACTCGGGGGGCAGGCAGCGGGCTCATTAGTACGTCGCCATTATTTTGTTTTGATGATTACATCAGAACAAAAAATGCCGACGTAGCTCCCAACTACGCTCAAATTGTGTTAGAGCTTCGCTGGGCGAGAATAGGTTTATTTAACCACGGCTCGCACTGCGAAGCTCCGATGTAATTCGGAGTGAAGTAGTGCCGATGTAGCTCAGCTGGTACCCGCCCGAACGTGCCGGGTGAGCACATTCGGTACGGGCGGGGAGCACCTCCATGGTTAATGTTAAGAAATATATAGCTTATGTTCTAAGGGACGACTGTGGTCGTTATTACAAAGGCGTTACTGGATGTCTAGATAGAAGGTTGGCAGAACACAAATCTGGGCATACTATAACGACCAGTAGAATGTCTAACTTAAGTCTTGTTTACGCCGAGGGTTTTGAAAGTTTTGCGGAAGCGAGAAAGAGAGAACTTTATTTCAAATCGGCCGCAGGAAGAAGATATTTGAGATCAAAAATATTGCCGATGTAGCTCAGCTGGTAGAGCACCTCCATGGTAAGGAGGTGGTCGTCGGTTCAATTCCGACCATCGGCTCCAGTTTTGTAGAAAAAGATACAGAAGCACCCAGAGCGTGGGACGCGCGAAGCGCGTCCCACTGATTTCCCCCCAATTTTCCTAACGAATTTGGAGTCCCGCCTTCGGCGGGACGGACTGTTTTTTCGCCAAGAAAGAGGTTCGAAATCCAATGCAATTTTTCCTAATTATTTGCTTTGCCCTACAAAAAGAATTTTTGGTATAATACCAATTATGGAACAAAAATTCTTTTTGTATGCTCGTAAGTCCACTGATGTGGAGGATAAGCAAGTTTTGAGTATTGAAGCACAGCTCCAAGAATTGCGCGATTTTGCCAAGCGAGAAAATCTTGAAATCGTTTGCGAATTTATTGAAAAGCAATCTGCCAAAGTTCCCGGTCGTCCCATTTTTAACGACATGATTGAGCAGATTGAAAAGGGATTCGCAAACGGCATCCTCGCATGGCACCCAGATCGCCTTGCGCGCAATTCTGTCGATGGAGGACGCATAATTTACCTTGTGGACGAAAAGAAGCTCCAATTTCTCAAATTCATTCAGTTTTGGTTTGAACCTACCCCACAAGGTAAATTTATGCTCTCCATCGCTTTTGGGCAAAGCAAATATTATGTGGATTCTCTTTCCGAAAATACGAAACGAGGGTTGCGCCAGAAAGTGAGGCGCGGCGAATATCCAAGTCTCGCTCCCGTGGGATATATCAACGACTCACGAACAAAAACGGTTATCGTGGACAAAAAGACCGCGCCGATTATTCGCCACGCGTTTGAGCTGTACGCGAAAGGCGACCAAACACTGCAAGGTATCGGAGAATATTTTGAGCGCAACCACCTCGTTGCAAAAAATGGAAAGAG
>MHRK01000057.1 GCA_001820955.1 Candidatus Taylorbacteria bacterium RIFCSPHIGHO2_02_FULL_43_32b | reverse complement strand
TTTCTAAACGCTCTGTCCGACACAAATCTTTGACCTTTTTCATATCACAATTCTATTACCAAGTGTCCTAACTGAGAACGGAATGGGGGACTTTGAGAGAAAGGAGAATTTGTGAAAAGGAAGAAAACTGAGCTTGAATCAATTCCACTCACAGTTAGTAGTATCGAGCAAGTGATGGAATGTTGGCCGGATTGCTCTCGATTCTGGGTTATTCAGAGAGGAGAACTCTACGATGATGAATGGTTACTTCCCAGAATTGAACCGTCAATCCTTGAAAGACACGTGCACTTCAATTTCGTTTACACGAAACTTGACGGGCTACACTCTCAATCAGGAGCTTGCTTCTTGCATATGATGGGTAAGGTGAATGAACGGCAAGATGCTGAAGTGTTGAAGCCGCACATTCACGGCATACCTGTCTTCAGGGAGGACGACGCTTGCCTCTTGGGTTTGTCCGACCATTGGAGCTCAATCTTCCTAGCCGAGTATGATGTAAGATATCTGGCTGAGGCAAACTGTGCTAGAGGTCGCTGGAATAACATCGATGTTTGGTTCCGATTCCGAGCTGAACACCATCATTTCGGAGAAGTCCGGAGTCAGGACTGGTACGTCAAACTCTGCGAAAGTGAGGCAAATGAGTGGTTTCGACAGCGCGTGGAGTTACTGCGACTTCTACAGAAAATAAGAGAGTGACTGTAGGTTATCACCCAGCGACCAGAAATGGCCACTGGGTTTTTTATACCACATCTCTACTCATCGCTTTAATGTATAGAAATTGATTGTAGAGGTTTTGCATGTAGTCAGCATCGCAAAATATGCTTATAATACTGTCCTGTTCAGGGGACAAGGAACAAAGTAAGTTGGCCCCCCAAGCGAGCAAACCGCTTCGGTACAGATGGGCAGAAACGACTTACAGGTTATAACCGAATAACCCACATTTTTCCTATTTCTGTTAAAATACCTCCATGCGATCAAATTGGCTTTTTGCAAAAGCGGCTTTTACAAAATTGAAAGTTAATGGTTCCGTTATACCAAGCTCAAAATACCTGGCCAAACAAATGTTAAAGCCTATCTCTGCCACAAAGCCTCTTTCGGTTATCGAATTGGGTGCCGGCACGGGCTCGTTAACACGCATCATTTTGGAAAAGCTTTCCCCTTCTAGCAAATTAATCATTTTCGAGATAAACAAAGAATTTGTCGAATATTTAAAAAAAACATTCGGTAATGATGAAAGAGTGATGATCGTTGCTTCGGATGCGCTCAAACTCAATGAGCGATTACGCGAAATCGGAATTACAAATGTCGATTACATCATTTCGGGTTTGCCCCTAAACAACTTCTCTGCGGCAAACAGAAATATATTGTTTACCGAAATTGGAAAGTGTCTTGGCCCAAAGGGTACTTACATTCAATTTCAATATTTCCTATCTAATTGGAAGGAAATCAAGAAAAAATTTGATAGTAAAATCTACGCGTTTGAACCAAGAAACTTTCCTCCGGCATTTCTGTACAAATGCACAAACTTTAAATAATTTGTTCTTTATGAAATTCCAGGATATTATCTAAAACCAAGTTTCCTTTTCAAAGTGCTGGGGTGGTGAAATGGCAGACACGCCAGCCTTAGGAGCTGGTGCCGCAAGGCATGGAGGTTCAAGTCCTCTCCCCAGCACTTTGCACAGGAATCAAATTTGCAATATCTATCTCTAAAAAACACAACGTCTAATTACGCGAGAAAGCACACTGCTCGGCTTTCGGCCAAGAGGAATTGAAGGGGTTTTCCTATATTTTTGAGCATGTACTCGTGCGAAAAAATAGGAAACCCGTACAGATCCTGTAAGGATCAAGATTCCTCTCCCCAGCACTTTGCACAGGAATCAAATTTGGAATTTTTTTCTCTAAAAAACACAACGTCTAATTGCGCGAGAAAGCACACTGCTCTGTGCTTTCGGCCAAAAAGGTTTTCCCATATCCTCATCCTTAGCAGATCCGAAACCTGTACTGAATCAGCACCAGCAAAACCAAATGCTCTACAAAACCTATTTATATGCTGATTAAATCCTAAACTCAATTTAACGGCTTCAGTAAGCCATTTTTCGTGTGTTTAAAACTTGACTTTGAGCCTTTTTTGTGATAAGATACTAGTCAGTAGTCAAGTGCTAATTGCTAGTACTTTGACATCAACCAAACCAAGAAATTCAGAAAAGAAAGGTAAAAATATGAACGTAAAAATCCTGTTGGCCATCGCGTCAGCACTCCTGATCGCGATAGGTCTTGTTGGCGAAATGCGCTCTGTCTTGATAATTGGACTTGGTGCAATGTTCGCAATAGTGGTTGCATGGCTGTGGAAAAATACTAAAGCACAGCCTCCGATCTCAAAAAGAAGCAGCAATGGACACACAATACGAGTAATGCCAAAACGAGCTATCGAATTATTTGTAATACTCGGATTGGTGATTATTCTTATAGGACTCACGTTTTCCGTCATCTTCAATATGTGGGAACCTGTGATACTCTTAAGTGTCTCTTTCTTGGCCTATGTTGCCAGCGGAGCCACATATGTTAAACAGGATAAGGTAGCAACATACCTTCTCTTCGGAGAATCCGTAGGAAACCTAGAGCCCGGTTTTGTCCTAGCCCCTCCCATCATAACGCGCATTGTAAAGTTACCGTCCGCAATTATGCGCTTTGTGGTCGGTGTCAGAACAGACAAAACAGGGAACATCATTCCAAACAAGGCCGTAAGTGTTGAGGAAATAGTCATAACAGACGATGCTCAACGGTTCGTACTATTTACTGACAGCAAGATTGCTAAAAATTTAGTACCGAATCCGGACAAATTTGATCCAAAAGGACACCTGAAGGACGAAGACTGGATACCCGACCCGCAATGGCCGGCTAAAGAAGAAGGAGACGAAACAGATCCCCTGCAAATGGCGCAAACTACCAGTCCTGTTGTGGCAGTCCTGATGAAAATCTCTGACGCCAGTAAGTTCCTTAAGGCAACAACCTCTATACCTAATGCGTTTGGAAACGTAGCCCGAGTAGTTGAGGGAGCTCTTCTAAACTTCTCTGGGAAGAACACTCTCAAATTTTCCACGGCACATGCTTCAAATTTCGTGGAAATCATCAAACGCCGAGTTGAATGGCAAGTGGGAGATCCACAAGCAAAGCAGCGACTAGATGCAATCATGGACGGCTTACCAGAAACAGAAAAACAAAAGTTAGACTTCGTCGAATGGGGTGTCGACCTGCGTGATGTTGTAATCGCAGACTGGGGTCTCAGTTACAACCTCAATGTCTCTCTCGAGAGCGTACCTAGGGCAATGCTTGCCAAACAGGTGATAATCGAGGAAAAAAAGGGAGAGGCTGAAGGTATAAGAAGGATAGGAAAAGCTCATGCTGAAGCAGCCAAGGCCATGGTCGAGGACAA
This sequence comes from Candidatus Taylorbacteria bacterium RIFCSPHIGHO2_02_FULL_43_32b, assembly GCA_001820955.1. GTDB lineage: Bacteria > Patescibacteriota > Minisyncoccia > Phycocordibacterales > 2-02-FULL-43-11 > 2-02-FULL-43-11. Next base: position 14,495 of record MHRK01000057.1, on the reverse strand, counting down.
GAACTCGAGAGAGTACGCTCTATGGATGGCCGGCATGAAGGCCTCGGTCGAAATGGTCAGCAAATCCAAAATTGCGATAGTTCCGGCAGATGGAGGAATCGCATCCTTAACCACGACAGGTATTGTCGTCGGGCAGGAGGTACAACGAGCGTTGGCACAAAAAGCGGCTGAGGACGAAAAAAAGCCCGACAACGCAGAGACAACTCAGCAAGACAATAGTCACGGAGGTGGAAAATGAGCAAGGTAGGCATTTACCTCATCGCCCTCTCGATCGTGTCCGCAGTCGTTATTGTCTTTTTCCGACAGTTTATGGATAAGGACAGTTACGAAATCAAACTGCCCAAAGACGGGGCTCCTACACAAGACCCCCTGCTTAAGCAGGCGAAAAAAATAATGGGAACAGGATGGGGCTACTTCAAAATGGCCTTCATCCCCCTCGTTGTTCTCGGAGCCGGTGTGCTCTACACATGGTGGCCGGAAACTACAAACGACGCATGGGTTTGGGCGAAAAAAAACTACGTATTCGTAATTACTGTTGCAATTACAATATTGTTGTTTTGGATATCGCTCAAAAAAATGTCAGGTAGTAGCCAACTCGATCTCAGTGATCTCGTTGCTGTTCTTAAAGGCATCGCGGTCACGGGGCTCATTGTAGCAGGGATGCTGTGGCTCATGGCCGCATCCTACAGAATGGCCTATGGGCCAAGCATGTCGAGGACATACGTCAGCGACACTCCGGAGCAACCGAGCGAATTCGTTCAAACGGGCACCTGGGCAATAGATGCTTTGGCGCTCGATATGGCGCATCGCAACTGGTCCCCATGGATCAAATATCACCCAGGGTACGTGACCCACTGGAAAACTGATCCTACTAAAGACGGCCTCTGGTACCAAAGAGGCATAATGGACGGCAAGGATGTAAAAGTGACATCTGACCCGCTCCTAACGACCCCAGGCGAGAGTTTACACTTCACGACAGGTGAAGCTGTCCGTATCGCCGGCAACTCTGTCCCGGTTCGAATTGAGGTTTCCAGACGGCAAAATTAGGTTTGGTTGTGAACAGTATCAGTTCATTCACAAAGCGCAACAGTAATGTTGCGCTTTTTTACTTTCTTTATTTCGCTAATTACTCCCTCCCTTTTTTACTCATTTTAACATAGCTATAGCTTTCTTATAATGAGTAGATAATTCTTTGATAATGGAAGGTCACATAAAGAAATACGTACAATTGCTAGCAACGCGGGGCGATTACATAAATTGTGAAGCCTGGCTCTCGCGTAAAAAACCCAAGCCACAGTAAATGACCCGGTAAATACTTAAGAAAAATTTTGGGTCTGAGTTAGAGCCTTCCGGCAAGCAAGCCCTTATGTCCTCCATTAGCGGGCACCAAAACCAAAAGAAACTGCTATACGCCGATAAAATTCTTTATCATGGCAATGATACCCTGAAATGAAATCATTATTACAAGACCAAGAACCCCCCAAATCATGTGCCGAACACCTTGGGCTCTTTCTTCGCTGTTATCAATATTTTGAAAAAAAGTCACAACCCCCCACAAAAAAATAACCATAGCCACCGCCAAAAAAAGATAAATGAGCGGGTTGACGATATTGGTGTTAATTTTTTGCAAAATTTCGTCTAGAGTCACATCTGTATAAAATTAATGTGGTCTAAATGAGCCGAACGGATCATCTGTAGGAGTGCCGCCTCCTCCAAAATCCTGATCATCAACAACAGCAGGAATTCCGGGCAGTTCTACCCCACTTCCAGGATCCACGCCAACAATATCGGCGAGGAAATAAACTAAACCCCAAACGGAAACCATCACGAATAATCCTATAACACCGTAAAGCATGACGTAACGCGCGGTTGCCCTCTTCTCCTCATCCGCACCGGCCGTGATGTACTGCACAACTCCCCAAAGGAAAGTTATAAGGCCAATGGCGATAATTATGGTGGCAATGACGACCAGCCAATAACTAAACAACTCCAATATCTGACTGACACGGTCTTCTCCTGGAACAGGAATTTCTCCTAAAACCGGTAATCCGTCAGGCATACTGCTGTATACTGGAGCCCTCTGGGCTAAGGCCGTAAAGGGAGCAAGCAAAAATATTATTGTTGAGGCCTTAAATAATTTCATCACCTAAGAGGTAATTATTATGAACAATGTAAGTATATACCTATCGAATGAACTCTGAAAGCTCTTTTGTTGATAGCAAAAAAAAGCGATTCCTTCGAAAGCTAAACCCGGGCTCCGCGTAAGCGGAGCCCGGGTTAGTAAATGCGTTGAAAATCGCAAGCTTATGGCGCAGGTTCGCCACCGCCTTCTCCACCACCACCGAAACCACCATCCGTATTTAAGATCGCCGGGACACCTGGCAAATCCACACCACCTCCAGGCGTAATGCCGAGAAGTGAACCGAGGAAGTATACCAAACCCCAAACGGAAACCATCACGAAAAGCCCGATGATGCCGTAGAGCATCATATTGCGAGCTGCTGCCCTCTTCTCCTCATCCGCACCGGCCGTGATGTACTGTACAACTCCCCAAAGGAAAGTTATAAGGCCAATGGCGATGACGATTGTGGCAACAATAACCAACCAGTAGCTAACCAAAGAAAGCACCTTGCTAATATTATCTGTCCCTGCCGCCGGTACGCCATCTTCTAGCCCGACTGCCGGACCCACCGGAGTTATCCCACCCGGGATAATACCTCCTCCCACTGACTGTGCCAAAGCTATTACAGGCGACAACAATGCCAAAACTGTAGAAGCTTTTAATATTTTTTTCATTAATAAATTTGTTACTAAGTAACTATAAGCTTATAATTACCCTTGTTTTACGCGACCTTTGCAAAGGTTAATATGTATATTATATACATTGTTCTGTTTTCAAGCTAGGAAGTTGTGGATAACGAAATAGTTACTGTCTGTCATAACCTGCCTAAACGCTTAATGAGCAACAAAAAACAAGTTCTCATAACGTATTTTCTGGTAATTCTAGGATGCTCCTCACTGGGCTCTAATTTATAATCACCGCCTGGCGGACTCACCAAAATTAGAAGTCAGTCAAATTAGAAATTTCACGCTCAGAACCCCAATTCTGCTTTTATTAAAGCCGCGATACCCCATACGCCCATCACAATAAACATGGCCAACATTCCGTAAATGATAGTAGTTCTGCCGCTTTTCAATTCTTCGGCATCCCCTGCTCCCATATATTTTGCTATGCCCCAGAAAAAGTACAGCATAGCCAACGTTACCAAAATAGGCGGAATTGGATTCAAAAAACTTAATACAAAACATACGAAAGCCTTGAAGTTCGCTCCTTCGCCGCTTGGGTCATTCGGATTCCACTCCGGACAAGTGGTAAATTCTTGTCCCGTAATAGAGGTTCCATCACTATCGCCAATCAACGTTATCTCCGTAATTTGAGGGACTCTAATAAAACTATTCTCGGTCGATATTCCCAAAGTTTGTCCAATCATAAAGACGACGCCCCAGATAGAAACCATGGCAAATAGGGCAATAATGCCATATACAATCATATTTCTGGCCTCTGTCCTTTTTTCTTGGTCGGCACCTCCCCCTACATACCGAATAATTCCCCAAAAGAAATACAATACCGCAAGTGAAATAATGAGATAAATAACAGACGAGAGCAGACTGCCGATCATTTGCACAATCTGCATGACCTTCGAATCACGGTCTACTATGAGCCCCTCTTCAGATCCGGGCAAATTAGGTGCACGGAGTGCCCCTCCTGGCTCTATCCCCAAAATGTTCCCAAGAAAATAAACCAAACCCCAAACAGACACCATCGAAAAAATGCCGATGATACCGTAAAGCATGGTGTTCCTGGCGCTCGTGCGCTTCTCTTCGTCATCTCCTCCACTTATGTAGCGCGCCACCCCCCAAAAAAATACGATGATGGCGGCGGCAATGGCAAGAGTTACAAGCTGAACAAGCCAAAAACTTGCCAGTTCAAGATATTTCATGGCCGCTTCACTGGACTGGGCGAATAAGAATGACGGAACCACAACCAAGGCAACAAGAGCTATAATCAAAAATATCGATCTCAAAAACGATAGTTTCAAAAAATTTTGTGAAGTAAACATTTATTTAACAGTTAGGCAATCGAATCGATCCAAAACCTAATCGTCGCATTTGATCTCAACTTTCACGCCATTAGTAATGGTATTTATGGTGTTTGCAATACCAACAGCAAAAGCCCATGCCCCAAGGACGAGTGCCGCCCCTATCATTGTGTACGTAATTGCCCGCTTGGCTTTTCCGAGTTCTTCGGCATTGCCTCTTGCGGATACAAACAGAAAGCCGGAATAAATAATGCCAAGAACCACAAATACGCCGCCGATCTCCGCCGCAATCCGGAGCACTTCTTTGAAAAAACACTGAATCGTCGAGAAACGCACGGGGTTACATATCATTTTTGTCGGGTCACAATCTTGGGATCCCTGCTCCGCAACAACGAAAGCGGGAACGAAAGAAACTAAGACAGAAAAAAAGAGCGCGCCAATAACTAACCCTAAACCAATTTTTTTTGCTCGATACATTTTTTGTTGTTTTATTTTCCTGATATGAGGGAGTTTAATTGAGTATTAAATTTGCCAGCAGCTTGACTTGAGGTCATCCATCCGGAGGTAATATTTTCTACCATATCTCTAAACATAACTTTGGTACTTCTCGCGTCTGGATCAAGCCAGCCATTTGCCCAAAAAACAGAATCGTAAAAAATAGCGCCTGTTGCCGTCCCGGGTTTTTTGGCAAGCAAATCCCTCCTTACGGGCGGCAGTCCGCTTAAAGTAGACCAGGCATTCACCCCCTTCTCGCTACCCATAAGCATCGCAACCTGCATTGCCTTTGAAATATTGGGACTGGAGCGAAGAGCAGACACGGCCAAGACATCACCGTAAGTAATTTTCGTCTTTGTGGTGCGGGGATTCGGAAAATATGTCACGTCAAAATCCAAATTAGGATTTTTGTCGACAATATTTCCGATCTGACTCGCCATATCAAAATAAACCGCCACATCCCCCCTCGCAAAGGCACTCTGAGAATTGGGCATACCCCTTGACCACGAATAAACCGCTTTAACAGGATTGGCAAATTCGGTATAAAAATCCAAAACGTTGGTCAATTTTGTGGTCTGCACCGAACTGCCTACCCGACCGCTTGAATCATCTCTCTTCGTAAAAGCAACGCCCCCCTGTGCCGCCAAGGCCGAGAGAATGGCTTTTGCATTATTGATATTGCTAAACTCTCCAAGTGCCACCGCGCTCGTCTCGATTTTTCTTTGATCATCCTTAACTGTAAGTTGTTCAGCCAAGCGATAAAATTCGTCCCAGTATTTTGGGGGCGCGGCGATACCGGCGTTGCCGAATAAATCCCTGTTCCAATACATAACCAAAGGATCAATCGAAAAAGGAACGCCGATTACCCCCCACGGAGAAAGAAATAATTCGGCTTCGTAAATATAAGTGTCGATAAAAGTCCGCTCGGATAGACTCTTGTAAGGAATAGGGTAAATTTTGCTCTGAAAACGCAATATTGAATCTTGAGAAATTATTATGGCGTCAGGCCCCTTCGAAGACGCTAGGGCTTCTATCAAATTCTGCTCGAAACTTTCGGGTGTATGTTGAACATAGTTAACTTTTATTCCCTTATCCTCAGGTTTTACGGTATTCAAAACGCCCGCTATTAACCGAGGAGAGACAGTGCCCCAAAGTGATATCGTAACGGCATTAGTTCTAGAGGAGCTATCGCCCTTTGAAAAATATAAAACAACCATTCCTATAACAATGAACAGTGCGAAAAGTGCTATGACGACAATCTGGAATGGAGTGGATTTCATTAAAAATGATCTTTAAAAAAACCAAAATAAAAAAGACAGGTTTACGTCTAATTATATCTCTTTTATATAAAATTTAAAAATCCGCAGCATGTCAATATTACATTTTTCTCATAACGGCACCCCAATGATGAACTCCCGCATTTACACTTCTTTCAAAGGAAAAGCCGGACGATTCAAATAATCTTCTTCCAACAGGTTCGGAAATAATATGAAGTGCGGTCGGTCCCAAACCGCCAAACGAAGATTTCCAGTCGACAAGAAGCAACCTTCCTTTTGGCTTCAAAACCCTTCTTACCTCAGCAATAAACTCTTGTTTATGTTCAATCTGAAAAAGCACATTGGCCACGACGGCGGCATCCACAGCTTCGTCGCGGAGCTTACTGCCTCCCAATTTTTCGAGGTTCCCCCAAATTACTTGGAGATTGTGAATCTTCCGCGCGGTCGCTTCTCTCTTTAATTTTTCGAGAAGTTCTTTCTGTACATCGATGGCATAAACTTTTCCTTTATCCCCAACCGCCTTTGCCGCGGAAAACGCGTAAAATCCAGACCCCGTGCCAAAGTCGGCCACACTCATACCCGACTGCAAGTCCAATTGATCAATGTTGTGTGAGGGATCAGAAAACATAAGGTTGTACAAATCAACAAATTAATTCCAATCTTTAAAAGTGACGACAAATCGAATATATTTTTTCGATTCGTACACACCGGTTGTGATTAGAAGCATTCGTATATTAGTACAGCTATTATACTACAACTATCCCTTTTACAAGCAGGTTAGCGAGGCAATGCTGTCGCCATCTCTCAGCTTCATAATGCGCACGCCCTGAGTTTGACGGCCAATTTCGGGAATTTCCGAAACGTCAACCCGAATAACTTGACTCTTTTTTGAAATCGCCACAATCGCTTCCGTCTCCTCCGGAGTTACCACCTTGGAAGCAATAAGAGGGCCGGTCTTGGGCGTGACTTTTGCGGTTTTAATACCCGAACCTCCTCGATTCTGAGTCTTGTATTCGGAAAGCATAGTTTTCTTGCCGTAACCCTTTTCCATAATAACCAAAAGCGCCGCCGATTTTGCCCCTTTCCTTACCATATCCGCCCCGACAATAGTATCGCCCTTTGCAAGCTTCATGGCTCGCACGCCGGTCGCCGCTCTGCCCATCTCTCTTATGTCCGACTCTTTAAATCTTATAGACTGGCCTTTGTTAGTGACCAAAACGCAATCGTCTCCCTTTTCGGCAAACGACGCCGAAACCAATTCATCGCCAGGTTTCAATTTTATGGCTATCAATCCGGAACGCCTTACATCCTGAAAATCTTCCACGGATACACGCTTCCCCACTCCATCTTTGGTAATCATGAGCAAAGAAATATCGCTCTTCTTGGTTTCTTTCGGCATCGGCAAAATAGAAGTGACTTTCTCCGTGCTCTCGATCGAGAGGAAGTTCATAATTGATTTGCCTTTAGTGGCGCGTCTTCCTTCCGGAATTTCGTACATTTTTATTTGATAGACCTTTCCCTTGTCCGTGAAAAACAAAAGATCGCTATGTGTGGAGGCCGTAAGAAGCTTCGTAACAAAATCCTCTTCTTTTGTGTCTAAATCGACTACACCTACCCCGCCTCTTTTTTGCTGTCTGTATTCTGAAGGGTTAGTGCGCTTTATATAGCCGCCCTTAGTCAGAACCAAAACACTGTCCTCATCGGGAATTAAATCTTCCTCGTTAAACTCTTTGGCATTGCCCTTTATAATTCTGGTCTTGCGATCATCGCCATATTTCTCCCCAAGTTCGCTAAGTTCAGTTTTTATTACCGCCAGGATTTTTTTGGGGCTCGATAGTAAATCTCTCAAATATTTGATAGTAGCCTGCACTTCCTTTAGCTCATCCTCGATTTTCTTGCGCTCAAGACCGGCCAACTTCTGCAATCTCATATCCAAAATCGCCACGGCCTGCCTTTCGGAAAACTTGAAAGTCTTCATCAAACTCTGTTTGGCATCTTCAACATCTTTTGATTTCTTGATGAGCTTAATGATTTCGTCAATATGATCAAGTGCCTTACTAAGCCCAAGCAAAATATGCTCCCTGTCTTCCGCGCGAGCCAAATCGTAAGCGGTTCGGCGCTTAACCACTTCCACTCTGTGATCAACAAAATTTTCGAGAATTGCCTTAAGAGAAAGAGTCTCAGGAACTCCTTTGACGAGGGCAACCATGTTGAAATGAAAAGCCTCCTCAAGCTGTGTGTGCTTATATATGAAATTGAGAACTTTTTCCGGATAACTGCCCGTCTTTAGATCGATAACCACTCTTATGTCTCTCGTTGATTCATCACGCAATCCTTTTATCCCTTCAATCTTCTTCTCCCTTACCAGTTCGGCGATTTGCATAATAAGCTCGGCCTTATTTACGCGATAAGGAATAGAATGAATGATTATCTGGTAGTTCCCCGCTTTATTTTCCACTATTTCAGCGACACCCCGCGTGACCACTCCTCCGCGGCCCGAAGTATAAGCATGATGCAAATCTTTCGCGCCAAAAACGATACCGCCGGTTGGAAAGTCAGGACCTTGAATATATTGCAAAAGATCTTCGGTGGTAGCGCTTCTGTCATCTATCAAATGGACGGTAGCCGCAATCAATTCTCGAAGATTGTGTGGAGGAATATTGGTGGCCATACCGACCGCAATACCCAAAGTGCCATTAAGAAGCAAGCTAGGTGCGCCGGAAGGCAGGACAATCGGTTCTTTTCTTGTGGCGTCATAGTTTGCCCTCCACTCCACGGTATCCTTTTCCAAATCCTTGAGAAGTTCTCCTGACAAGCGGGACATTTTTGCTTCCGTATAACGCATGGCCGCCGGGCTATCTCCGTCAATAGAGTTGTGGACAAACACCCCCGTAGCCAAAGGAAAATTGTGCGTATCATCAATAGTTAAGTCATATACATCCTCTTTCTGCACAAGAAATTCTACTTTTGATACTCTGTGATTCCCCCGCAATTCAGCTAAAACTCTCGTCACATCACCACTATAATATTTGCCCAAGCCTGTCTGCCAACTTGTAGCTCTGCCGTAGGAATAAACCGTTGTCCTTGCTGACTCGTAAGATGCTTCTGTTAATTCTTCACCGGTTTTTAAAACAGCGAAACAAACAGCATCGAACTTCTTCTTGCCGGTCTTATTGGTTAAGTGATTTTTATTACCCTTAATTATTTTATCGTGGAACAATTGCTTATACTCCGGATCCTGCCACAGCCGCTTCAGGGTTGCTGTAGCTCTTTGGCTCAATTCGATAAGTCTTTCTGGATGTTCGACAATATACTTTTTATTTATTTCACTCAAAAACTTGCGCTTTTTTTCGCGATATTGTTTATTCGTCCAATTTAGTCTGTTTCTTTCAGAAATGCGTTCGGCGTATATTTTTCTATTCGTCTCATCGCTCCAAAATACGGCCCGTCCCTTAGCAAGCTTGTCAACGTAAGACTGATCAGTTTTGTGGCGATTGGAAGTGAGTTTCGAATGCAATTTCCAGTGATCAAGCCATTGCATTCTTTTAATATTTTCCGGACTGTTATTTAATTTATTGAAATCAACATGATGTCGAACCCTGCCGTCAGCCTTATTGTATATACCGCTCTCCAAATTGTAAGCATCGGCCAAATGATGAGTAAAATGCCACTCCTGCCTTTTCGGTTGCCAGACCATCTCATAACCAGACATTTCTTTTATATCCAAATCCTCGGTGGTAGACAGGCGAGAATAAAGAGGCATTAAGGAATCCCCATCTTTCAAATTTTGTGCCTCAACATATTTCTCCGTTTTTAATAAAAACTTATGATTTGGAGTACACCTTATCTCTTCCCCATTATCCAGTGTCACCTTAACAAGCGGAGCATCTTTAATAGTCAGCCTTGGTTTTATTATCAAGGCAATTTTTATCGATCCGTCGCCACTTACTGTAAAAGTATAATTTCTTTTCCCCAACATATCCTCTTTGACCAAATCATCAAAAGACAAGTTTCTCCCGTCCGCCAACCGAACTTTTGTATCTTTCGTAAAACAACCGAAATTTCCTTGTCCAATGATTAGAGGATATCTAAAGGAAAAAGTCTGCGCCATTTTCGCCAATGAATCGTAAACGGCGACATCTCCATGAGGGTGGTATTTTCCGAGCACGTCACCGACAACTGCCGCCGATTTTCTAAATTTGGCAGACGCAGTGAGACCCATTTCGTGCATCGCGTAAAGAATGCGACGATGAACCGGCTTCAAACCATCACGAACATCAGGAAGGGCGCGCGAAGTTATAACCGACATGGCATAGTCCAAATAGGACTCCCTCATCTCAGTCGTGATATTTCTCGCTACAACGCCCTTATTAGGCTCGTTTTGAGCCTTTTCTTTGTCGGTCATATATGTGCCATTGTATCACAAAGCCACCCTTTTTTCCAACTTGAAAATCCGGGAAAATATGTCCCAAAAACCTTATTTAAGGCTGTAATTCCTCGGCCTCAATGAAAAGTTCGGTGGTCGAGGCCTCGGCCGACAACATCGAATTAATTGACGCTGTATTCGTTTTGACTGATTCGATAAAATCGCCTATAGCCTGTCCCGCTTGGATGATGGGACCGGATTCTTTTTGTTCCACTCCGATCACAGCTTTGCTTCCCAAATCATAGAAACGTACAGAAAGCCAAAAAATAAATATGGTAAAAGTCAAAGCAAATGTCGTCCCGACCACAATTCGGCGCCGATTCACTTCCGGCAATTCTCTTAATTTATCCAGCCAATCTAAAAAAGACATAATGAAAGTGTAAAATTAAAATATCAAAATGGAAAATTGAAACACAAAAAACTAAACTGCACACACTCTTTTCTTCTGCACAAACCTGCCGTGCATTGTCACAAATATATTTATTTGCCAGAAATTTTAGTATTTTGATTTGTCATTTTACATTTTTACCCGCCTGCCATAGCCAAAAAATTAAACAATCTAAGTAAGTATGAAAACAATCATCATTAATGGTAACTTAGAGGACTGTGGCTCTGGCTTTGGCGGGCAGGTTTTTACATTTTCAATTATTTTTTAGCTTTCCGCCAAAACAACCACATCAGCCTCCTTGCCTTCCAGGTCTTTCTTTTTTAAGGTCAACTTGTCTACCGCTTTAAGATTTTCTTCGCCTGCCTCTTTTAGAAAAGTCTTCAAATTGCTCTTATCGGCGGATTGAATATTGTAGTGCATTGGAATAATTATTTTCGGCTCCAATTTAACAGCCAATTTATACGCATCGGATGGCGTAAGAACACCCTCTCCGCCAATCGGAACGAATAATATATCAATTCCCTCCTCCATTGATTGGAGCATTTGGGGTGGTAAAGCTTTCTCATTCTCGAGAGCTCCCAGAAAACAAAGAGTCATCCCCTCCATTGTTACAGAATAAGAAGTGTTTATTTTAATATCACCTCCGTATGAAGACTGACTCTTCCACCCTTCGATGAATATTTCTTTAACCTCATACTCTCCAGGCCCATCAATAACTATAGGTTTTCTTTCTCCAAATGAAAGCTGTTCAACGCCGTTCATATCCTTGTGATTTATCGAAACCACAGCGATATCGGCACCAAACCTGGTACCCTTCAATTTTGAATCTTTGGAAACAGGATTGAAAGCAAGAACCGTCTCGCCAAATTGCACTTTGAAAAATTCCGCCCCGTAATAAGTAATGATCATAGAATTGATTAACTTTTTAACTTACGGAAAGAAGAATAACAGAAAAAACGAAATAAAGGTAGCGCAAAAATACGCGCAAAACTCCCCGCGCAAAGTGCGCGGGGAGTTTTAACATGAGAATTAATAGTAAACTTGAAATTTCCTTTCACCGGACAATTATTTCAATAGAGGATCTATTCGAAAAAGTGGATAAAATCCTGCAAGATCACCCTCAAACAAACAACTTCTACAGACCGGCGTTATTTGCGGTAAACCAGAAATCTTGAAAATTATTATTCCACGTTCCACCCGCTTTGTGCCAATAAACTCTGAGATAAACTCTTTTACCATCTCTAGGAATATTTGACACAGTCACTTCTTTCGCGTACTTGGTATCTATTCCATTCGAATCATTACCATATATATCATACCCGCCAACTGAAGTGCCCACCAAAACGCTATATAGATCAACTCCACTAATTTCTGCCCAAGCAAACTTTTGGGTTGAAGAAGTCAGCGTCGAACCATTGGGAGGAGTCAACATAGAAGTTCCCGGGCCTTTGGTTTTGTAAGAGATAACTTGAGATTTCCATGCTCCATTTACGTAATACCAAATCCTTGCGTAAAGCGTCTGCCCATTTTGCGGAATCTTGATTCCTGGCACTACAGCTTTCGTTTCTGTTCCCAACCCTGTATCTACGTAGAACTGGTCGGCCTTGCTTCCGTTTTGTATGGTACTCAACCAAATTGCATAACCGGTGGCTCCCGAGACTGCATTCCACTGGAAAGTAATATCACCCGATGGCAGTTCCGTATTTGGAGACGGAATCACAGAAACAATGGAAGTAGCAACCCCGCCAGCACCTGCCTCTTTGTACCAGAAATCTTGATACTCCCAATTACCGTTCGCTGTACCATCCCACCAATAAATACGAAGGTAGAGTTTTCTTCCCTTGAGCTCAAGATCATTTATTTTTATGGTGTTTGACGTAATTGTTTGAGTTTGACTATCGAATACATCTTTTCCTCCAACTGTAGTTCCTAAACTTACTGCATATTGAGCCGCGCCAGCTGGCTTACTCCAAGTAAAATCTTGGAACGTGCCCACAAGCGTAGAACCGCTGGGGGGAGTTATGGACGTAATTCCTGAACCGGCGGCGGTGTAGTTGAAAACTTGTGATGTCCACCCGCCATTTTTGTAATACCAAAGCCTAACGTACATGGGCTGACCGTTTTGGGGAACTGTAGCTTCCTTACTTGTACTTGTTTTCAACGTAAGATCTCTAATGATCGGCTCTGAGAGGGCTGTACTACCGCCGTATCTATAGCCAAGCCAAAAAGCATACGAAGTGGCACCAGTGACAGCATTCCACTTAAAAGTAGTACTTCTGGCTAATGAGCTATTGGGGGCCGGAGAAACGCTCACAATACTTGGGGAAGACCCGCCCGCTGTCTTATAAACGAAATCCTGGAATTGCCAGTCGGCATAATTTGCCTCATACGGGACATACCAGTAAACACGGAAGTAAACTAAACTGCCATCTGTCGGCAATGAAGGCGAATACAAAAGGTCGTCGAGGGAAATGGCAGTATTCGCACCAGTAGATATGCCATTGGCGCCACCATAGTATATGACGCTATTCGTCCCAACCGGATTGGCTGAGTTACTAACCCTCACGGAATAAGCCGTGGCGCCTTGCACAGGTGACCATTTAAACGGAGTGAGAACGTTTGATATCGTCGTTCCATGCGCCGGTGTCATTGATAACCCAACGCCGGTCGTCCTGTATACGAACACTTGTGACTTCCATGCACCATTAACGTAATACCAGATCCTTGCATAAACAGGTTGACCATTTTTAGGGACGAGAATATTTTCTGCTTTTGTAACTGCCCCAAGTGACGAATTTGAGTAGAACTGTAGGTCTTTGCCGGAGTTACTGTAATTGCTGAGCCAAATCGCGTAGTTTGTCGCACCCTGAACAGCGTTCCACTTAAAAGTCACCCTCTGCGCCAGAGTTGTATTAGGTGCCGGCTCAATCTGATTTATTGATGTTGGAATGCTTCCTGATGCCTTGAAAACAAAATCCTGATACTGGCTCCAGTTGAGTCCGTCTGGGCTCCAGAAGATACGCAGATACAAAAACTGACCGCTCAAAGGAATGTCCAGTATAGTTATTCTGGTTGAAGAGTCTACTGTGGCTCCGTTCTCCTTACCCAATGGAAAAATTTCTTTCCCCCCTCTTGTAGTACCAAGCCAAACAGCGTATTTTGTCATTCCTGGCACTGGAGACCACACAAATTCCTTTGATGACGACGTGATGGTCGCTCCCGCAGATGGAGAAACCATTTTTGTACCAACCCCCGATGCCCAATATGTAAAATCGTAATATTTCCAACTGCCATTTATCTTAACCCATACACGCAAATACAACTTCTGACCATTTGTCGGAATGGGCGATGCGGTGACACTCCTAACTTCACTACTAAGATCACCGCTAGAATAAATATCTTTACTCCCAACAGATGAACCAAGATAAATGAAGTAATTCGTAGCTCCTGGAATAGCATTCCATCCAAATTCCTGGGAAGAACCTGTTAAAGTAGAACCCGCGCTTGGGGTAAGTGCCGAAGCATGATTGGGCAATATGACCGCCGACAAAAACAGAGTGAACGCAAATGCGGCACCCAAAAACGCGACAAAAGAGATGCGAGAGATTTTCATAATGTGAATAATATTAATAAATTGAAAAACAAATTAGGACGACTCTCTATTGTATTATAGCAGAGCAGGTTCAATGCTCAATACAAAGTTATCCACATTTTTGCCTTGTAAACTACCCTGCCCTGGAGGGCAGGGCGTTATAAATGCTAAAGATCGAATAACTTAAGCTGAGGAATGTCTTTTTCACGACCTTGGT
>MHRK01000056.1 GCA_001820955.1 Candidatus Taylorbacteria bacterium RIFCSPHIGHO2_02_FULL_43_32b | reverse complement strand
TCACGGACTCGCAAAACTTTCTGCTGAAATTTTTTGGCTGTGGCGTTCGATTCCTAACGAACGTGCCATCCTAGGCATGTTCTTGACCGGAGCCGAAAAAAGTAAAACCGCCCTAAAGGCGGTTAAGATTTTCATTGCTCCGGTGGTAGGACCGGCAGTAGCCTTATCTCCCTCGGCTCTCGGCTCATCAGTCACTCGCCTCGGCCTGGGCACCAGCTCGCCTGTTTCTTTTGCTAAAGAAACATAGCTCCGCTGATCGATTCCTACACGCAAAGCGAGAAGTCGCTTCGCTAATCGGAGCAAACAAAAATGGCCCGCCGGGGAGGCGGACTCATTTTTGTAATTGCTCCGGTGGTAGGAATCGAACCTACAACCAACGCTTTAACAGAGCGCTGCTCTACCTTTGAGCTACACCGGAATATGCTTTTTTAGAAGGAGCGGAGTTATAATAGCAGAACAAAATCGGTATGAAAAGACCCAAAAAAGTAATGGTTTTTGGCACATTTGACGGCATCCATGACGGCCACCGGCATTTTCTGCGTGAGGCAAAAAAGCAGGGCGAGGAGCTTATTGTCGCCGTATCCAAAGATGAAGTGGTTCAGAAGTTAAAGAACAGAAAACCGGCGCGAAAAATCACCGAAAGAATTTATGATTTAAAAAAGGAAGGCTTGGCCGATCTTATTATCGAAGGCGATGACGAAATCCACACCTGGCGGGCCGTTGAAAAAATAAAGCCCGACATAATTTGCCTTGGTTATGATCAAAAGGAATTGGAGATTGCATTACGATCGGAACTTCTTCGCTTTTCTTTTGACGTTGTCATAAAAACCATCGACAGCCATAGAGGTAACGAACT
Organism: Candidatus Taylorbacteria bacterium RIFCSPHIGHO2_02_FULL_43_32b; assembly: GCA_001820955.1. Taxonomy (GTDB): domain Bacteria; phylum Patescibacteriota; class Minisyncoccia; order Phycocordibacterales; family 2-02-FULL-43-11; genus 2-02-FULL-43-11. The sequence goes on along the minus strand of MHRK01000056.1, from coordinate 17,175 downwards.
CCATTCAAGCCTTTTAAACAAAAATTGACCCCCAAGTAAGAAGGTCAATTTTTGTTTCGCGTACACGATGCAAATTACATCACCGAAGAAGTAGAACCTCCCGCGCAATGTTTGCAGTTCTTCTTGTGATTGACGACCTCGAGAATAGCGGAAAGACCAACGAGGACATAAACTACTTTAAGAAGTGTCCCCCACCACGCGACATCAACCCACGTAGCAAGATCCCACCCAAAAGCAGCCAGGAGCCAATTTAAGCCCCCAACCACCAATAGAACAAAAGCAACCATATGAATCGCTTTCATAGAAATTTTTTGCGGTAATTACCTAAATAATCCCGACTTTTCATTGTGTATATTATAACACAATGGGAGTAGTGGTTTTGCGAACACTTCGCGCGAAAGCGCGGGGCGTTTTACCAGAAAAAATTGAAAATACTAAAGTCTGACCCCCCTTTGCATTATTACAGGGCTCCACTGCCGACTTAAAACACGGCGAGTTTTGGCAACACGGTAAATTTTAACCGAATGCGACAAAAGTAAAACTGAAACAACTATAATCCCGAGAGCGAGACCTTGAGTCGAAAGTTCGGTGGCCTGAAAAGCCTCCACCCAAAACTTACCGGACGCGCTGACATTGATGAAAGACGGGGAGTTGCTTATAACCCGCGGGACCGAAACAAAACCGGCCACAGACACGGACAAAACTACAAGAAAACAAAACTCAATCACCAGTGGGTTTATAAACTTGCGCGTATAATAAACGAGCCGAACCCTACGCATAACGCGTACGTTAAAATCACTGCTCGGTTGTAAATTTTCAGTCGGCATTAAAATATACATGTTTATAATACTCTACAGGAAGAAAAACGCCAACCAAAAGCTAAACGCTAGATAATAATTCGGCGTCGTAGAGATGCAAAATAGATTGTTGATTAATTATGATTAAACCCATCTAAATTTAAATAGGTTCCTGGGGTGAATCCTTGCCCAGCTTTTTCATTATTTCCCGGGCCCTATGGATTCTTGTGCGAATTGCGCCCTCCGTCGTTCTTTCGAGGGACGCAATCTCACGATGACTTTTTCCTTTGATGAAATAGCCCTCTGCGGCTCGCCGCAAGGTCTCAGGCAATTTCCCAATCAGAGAAAGAGCAAAGTCGAAAGAAAACTTGTTTTCTACCGGTTCCTCTTCGATAGGAATTGAAAGAGCAACATCTTCATGGTCTTCAAGAGACACCGTCCTTTCCCTATTCGCTTTGCGGTATGCGCTGTAACAAGTATTCATTAATACGGCATAAGCCCAAGACTTAAAAGACCCTGGGCCACGAGGGCTAAATGACTTCCCTTTTACGTACATTTTCACAAATGCCTCCTGAACTACATCCTCCGCTCCTCCTAAGCCACCTATTGGTGTAACTACGGGAGCAACCTTACGCAAAAAAGCTTTTTTATAACGGTTTACGATCACTTCGAATAGAACCGGGTTACTAAGCGAAGCTATAAAAATAGCCTCGTCCGGAACGTCCTTAAACGTCATATCAAATTGTTCTGCTTTTTTGTCTATTATCATCTTTTTGCGGTAAATCCTTGCTCTTTGATCTCTATGCAGACATCATAACCACCGTACAGACCATAAGAGCAAGGACTACCTTGGATTAAAAATCATCTCGACCTTTTCCCTCTTTCTAAACGCATGAGAGACGAAAGTCGTTACATACAAAGTTCATAAATAACTTCCTGCTACGTATTTACAGAAGCCATTATAATGCCTATGGTATGAAAAAATGATTAAGAACGATGCAAAATCACGTAGCAAATCATGAAGAAAACCCCTGAATATCCATTACACCTTGTGACAGAAAGCGCTTTGCCTAAGTCAGATAAGTGTGGCAGGATGGGGGCGGAAAGATAATATTATTCATGTCACACCAAAACTTACACGGGGATAAAAGCCCCTCATATTTTAAATCAGTTATTGGCTACTATTTCGTGCCAAAATCTCGCTCCCTTATCGCCTTGTTATACTTGGCTTTTTTCACCTACTTTGCCATATTTTATTTCAGCCATGTTCTTCTTGCCATAAGGTTCCTGTATAACACCATAATGGCCTCAACTTTGGCCTTGGGACCCGAACATGTCATATGGGGAGCCGTTTTTCTAATTGTTTTGATAATACCGTTCACTATCAGCATTTTGGCCATTACGCTTCCATATGAAATGAAAAAAAGGGCGTGGCCACGAGGGACTCGCATAGCACTCTCCATAATTCTCGGCATTTTGCTGTTTAACCTAATATTGCTGGCCGATTTCACCTTAAGTTACGTTGAAAAACAGAACCCCATAAAAGCATTTCTTGAGGCCAGAAATATTCCTCTTAAAGACTAAAAGGTGCGGCAGTCACAAAACCCTTGCCACCTTTTATTATTTCCTGACTCTGTTACAATTTCCAGATGACAGACAAAGGACTATCCATGGAGCCTTATAAGGGAGTGCGGGACTTTTACCCCGAGGACATGGCTATTTTCCGCTACATTACCGATACAATGCGTCAAACAGCCGAGCTTTTCGGCTATGAAGAGTACGGGGCTTCAGTACTTGAACCATCCGAGCTTTATCGGGGCAAAAGCGGAGACGAAATCGTAAACGAGCAAACTTACACCTTTATTGACCGTGGAGAGCGTGAAGTGACTCTGCGGCCTGAAATGACGCCGACCGTGTCGCGGATGATTGCCGCCATGCGCAGAAACTTACCTATGCCGATTCGCTGGTACTCCATTCCAAATCTGTTCCGATATGAACAACCGCAAAGGGGCCGACTTCGAGAGCACTGGCAACTTAATTGTGACCTTTTTGGCGTAAATTCTGTTGAAGGAGACGCCGAAGTGATTTTGCTCGCGTCTTCCATTATGCGTGCCTTTGGCCTTACCGAAACTGATTTTGTCATCAGAGTCAACAACCGCAAGATAATGAACTTCATTATAAGTGACTACCTCAAACTGGACGATTCCATCGGCAAAAAAATTTCCCGCATTATTGACAAAAAAGAAAAACTTCCCGTAGCAGAATTCAAAAAAATGGTAACCTCGGCCATCGGCGAAAAAGATGAAATACTGCTTACCCTTCTTGAGTCAAAAAACTTTGAAGAATTCGTATCTCACTTGCCAAAAAATGAAACCCTGAACATAGCCCTTCAAGAAATGAGAACCCTGATAGAGTCGCTCGAGAATAAAGGGGTACGGAACGTGCAGTTTGATCAAACTTTAATGCGGGGCTTCGATTATTACACCGGAATTGTATTCGAGATTTTCGACACCAATCCCAAAAATAGGCGCGCCCTTTTCGGCGGTGGACGCTACGACAATTTATTATCGGCTTTCGGCGTCGAACCGCTTTCGGCCGTGGGTTTTGGAATGGGCGACGTCACGATGCGCGATGTTCTTGAAACACGCGGACTCTTACCCAAGTACAAAAATCCGGCGTATTTAGCCATAATTATGGCTGAACAACAATGTCTGCCGTACGCTTCAGAACTGACCCGGAAACTTCGTGCCGACAATGTCGCAGTATCAATGGATATATCCGGTAAAAAAGTGGGTGACCAGATTAAGGCGGCTGACAAAAAAGGTATTCCGTTTATATTGGTGATCGGCGACGATGAAGTAAAATCGGGAAATCTAAAAATTAAGGAGCTCGCTACCGGAGTAGAGACGGTCATTTCTGACGAAAAACTTAGCGCCTTTTTTAAGAAGTAATTTATTGAAATATATTCAAAAAACGCATTTATGCGAAAAATCACTTTTGATATTGAAACAAAAAATTTTTTCAGCGAAACAGGATCAAACGATCCGGCATCTCTTGATATTGCCGTTGTGTGCATTCACGATTCGACAACAGACAAATATTCTTCTTACTTCGAAGAAGAGCTAAGTAAACTTTGGCCAATTTTGGAAAAAACCGACCTTCTGATCGGCTTTAATTCCGATCATTTTGATATCCCCCTTCTCGACAAATATTATTCCGGAGATCTTACAAAAATTAAAAGTCTCGACCTTCTGAAAGAGGTTAAAAAAAGTCTCGGACGAAGAATAAAACTGGATACCTTAGCCGAGGCCACGCTCGGCAGAAACAAAACAGCCGATGGTTTATCCGCCTCACGCTGGTGGAAAGAGGGCAAAAAAGAGCAAGTCCGCGACTACTGCATTGAAGACGTGCGCATTACCAAAGATATTTATGACTACGCATTAGCAAACGGCCATCTTAAATATAAAGACGGGAAGGATATTAAGGAAATTAAAATAGATACCTCTTTTTGGGAGTCAGCTCCTACATCAGCCATGACCCACACCCTGCCCTTTTAAAAAATTGGACCGCGGAAACTTGCCAAATTAAAAAAAGTTTTCGGCACGGCAAGGGGGAGGTAACGCCGCCCTTCCCGACCCCATCCCCCGCCACAATTACGCAAACTAAAATCGGCCGCTTATTTGCGGCCGATTTTTAACGTTTGCTCCATTGTGGCGCTTTTCTTGTCCTGGTAGTGCAGCAAAGCTGACTACGGGACTTCGTCAGTTTTTTAAAAATTAGCGCTTACTCCACTGTGGCGCTTTTCTTGCCTTCTTCAAACCGAACTTGCGGCGTTCTTTGACTCTCGGATCTCTCTTTAGGAATCCCGCTTTCTTAAGTTTCTTGCGAAGCTCGGAATCAGCCAGAAGTAAAGCTCTTGAAATGCCGTGACGCAAAGCCTCTGCTTGCGAAACACTTCCCCCACCTTTAATAGTGGCTTTAACTTCATAAAAACCATCAGCCTTTGAAGTCGAAAAAGCTTCGCTGGCGATTCTCTGCAAACTTTCCGTTTTAAAATAATCCTTAAGATCTTTTCCATTCAAGGAAAAAGACGCTTTTGACGATGGATATAAACGCACCACAGCCGTGGCAGTTTTGCGTCTTCCTATTGCGGCCAAATATTCTTTTTTTAGTGTTTCTGTTGACATAATTTTATTTAACGACTTTCAAGGTTTTTATCCTAATGTCCTGCAATCTGTTTTTTGGCAACATTTTGTATACAGCTCTTCGGACAAGTGCTTCCACACCCTTCTTTTCCACAACTTCTTTTCGGGAGATGAGCTTTTGACTGCCCGGATATCCTGAATGCGAAGCATATTTTTCCGCCATCATTTTTTCCTCGGGCATTTTCATCTTTCCGGCATTGATCACCTCGACGACATTTCCTGCCACAATGTTTTTTTGAAAGGCGGGACTATCCTTGCCCAACAGTAAGCGTGCCGCCTCATTGGCGACTCTGCCTAAAACTTTATTTTCTGCATCAATTGTGTGTTTCATACGCAAGTTCTAATATTCAAATGTTACAAATCTTACAAATAATCTCAACTAATTTTTACAACCCGGAAAACTTTCGACATTTGTTAGGCTTATTCGTTAGTATTCGTAGTCATTCGCTGATTCGCACTTTTATTAAACAAGCATTATTCGGGCCATCTCAGCTCCGTCACTCTTTCTAAAGCCCAACTTGATAATTCTACTGTATCCTCCGTTTCGGGACTTGTATTTTTCTGCAATATCGCCACATACCTTTTTTACTATAAGCGGGGAAATGCGTGAGGCGATCAACCTCTTCGAAGAAAGAGTTCCCTTTTTCCCCAAAGTGATTATTTTCTCCGCTCCCGGTCTTGTCTCTTTGGCTTTGGCGAGAGTAGTTGTGATCGCTCCCTTTTCGAGTAACGCCAAAACGAGAGAGCGGTTCAAAGCCCTTCTTACCTTTCTCACTCTGCCAAATTTTCTTGCCGATTTTGATCTCATGATATCGCCAAAATATGTTTATACAACTATCTAAGATTGATGCCTAGGTCTGTCAAAACTTTTTTAATTTCCTGAACGCCTTTCGTTCCAAGCCCGTCAATATCCAAAATATCTTCTTCACTCTTCCTTGCCAATCCGCCTACAGTCCTGATGTTAGCATTATTCAAGGCGTTTTGCGTCCTTTGGGAGAGCTGAAGAGCTTCTATGCGAGTCTTCAAAATTTCCGGATCAATTTCTTTTCTGGAATCCTCCTTCGGTTTCGAATCTTCAATTTTTTCTTCGGTTTGGACCTCCAAAACAGGTTCCTCAAAGCCGACTACAGCTTTCAACTGTTCTATCATAATTCGAATCGACTTCTCAAGAGCTTCCTTTGACGTTATGGTTCCGTTAGTCTCAATAAAAATTCTCAAGCGGTTAAAATCAGTCCTGTTTCCAACACGCATATTTTCCACCTCATAATTAACTCTTCTTATGGGGGTGAAGCTGGCATCAAGAGCAATATCTCCGACAGCAACCTTATCTTTGCGAAGCGCCTCCTTAGAAACATAACCAAGTCCTTCCTCCACCATGATCTCCATGTCGAGAGATGCGTTTTTATCAGTCAAAAAAGCGAGGTGCTGTTCCGGGTTCAAAACTGTAATCTGTCCCGGCAATTCCAAATCACCAGCTGTAACCTCTTTTACGCCCTTCGCTTTGAGGCGCAGAACCTGAGTTCCCTCTCCAGTCATTTTCATAATGACTTTCTTAAGGTTTAAAAGTATTGATATAACATCCTCTTTTACACCCGTAACAGTCGAAAATTCGTGGCTGATACCCTCAATTTTTACGCCCACAGGCGCTACACCCGGCAAGGACGATAGAATTATGCGGCGGAGTGAATTGCCAAGAGTATGTCCATACCCCGGGTAAAGACCGTCTATCTCAAAAGATCCGGAGTTTTCCTCCTCCTTTACGATGCGCGGCTTTGATGGAAGCACTATTTTTGTTTCGGGCATGTTTTTATAATTTAAATTTAAACATCAAAATGTAAATTGACAGTTCAAAATATCAAAATTTTATAAATACTTCATTTTGAATTTTGCGCTATCTGCCTGTCTGTACACGCAAACAGGTTACTTTTAATTTTGATTTTTCCATTAACCATTTTCTCTATCTCTTATAAAAATCCAAAATACCTGCTATATCAAAAGAAAGCTCTGTCGGCACCAACTTTGGTATTGAAATGACTTTTCCCTCAAGTTTCGAAGGATCGAAGAAAAGCCATTCCGGAACTTTAAATTCCTTAGCTCTTTCCGCAACGTCGGCAAACAACTTTGATCCGCGGCTTCTCGAGACAACGGACACAACGTCGCCAACAACAACATGAGCAGAAGGAATGGAAACCCGACGGCCGTTTACACTAATATGGCCGTGGTTAACAATCTGCCTTGCGGCTAAACGAGTCGTAGCGATACCGAGCCGCGCAACAACGTTATCCAGCCTCATTTCCACCGCCTGATAGAGACTGTCCTCGGGTTTTTTCACCTTTTCAGCATTTGCGTTCTCAGCATATTTCTTAAATTGCTTCTCGCCTATGATATAAGTATATCGAGCTTTCTGTTTCTCGATCAAAGCCTTTCCAAAATCAGTAGCGCCGCGGTTATACTTCTCCTTTTTTCTACTGGCACGCGCCGCAAACTTCTGAGTTTGCGTCTTTTCGAACACGGCGGGTCCCAATCTGCGCGCTATTTTGTATTTGGCTTTTATTTGCACGTTATAAATTAAAAATTAAAATATCAAAATTAAAAATTACAATTCAAAATTCAAAATCAAAGTAATCTTAAATTATTAGATTTTACAGTGTCATTTTGCATTTTGATTTTTACATTTTGCATTAAATTAAACTCTTCTCGGTTTGGGCGGCCGTGGACCATTATGCGGTACAGGGGTCGCGTCTTTAATCTTCTTCACCATCACCCCTTTTGATATAAAACCTCTTATTGCCGACTCTCTGCCTGATCCTACTCCAGACACCACGACAGACACCTCCTTGAGACCCAAAACGGCAGCCTTTTCAGCCAAAGTTTCGCCCACTTTCGCGGCGGCAAACGGAGTGCCCTTTTTCGCGCCCTTAAAGCCGAGAGCCCCGCTTGACGACCACAAAACGATATTTCCTTTTTCGTCAGCTATTGAAAGAGCGGTATTGTTGTAAGTTGAACGCACATAAAGAATTCCGTAAGACAAAGATCTGCGGCGCGAGGCCTTTTCAGCCTTCTTCGCCCCTTCGTTCGATGCACTGTCGCTTGTTGCTAATCTTTTCTTTCCCATAAAATTATTTCTTATCCAAAGCTCTTCTTCCTGTTCCCATGGTCTTTCTTGCATTTCCACGGCGGGTTCTCGAATTAGTCTTCGTGCGTTGACCCCGAACAGGCAAACTCCTTGCGTGGCGAACCCCGCGGTAACATTTGATATCTTTAAGACGCTTTACATTACCTGACACCTCGCGCTTCAAATCTCCCTCTATTTTGAAAAATTCAATAGCTTTCCTAATCGCATTTTCCTCATCAGCTCCAAGTTCTTTAGGTTTTTTGACCGGAGATACATTGGCTCTCATTAAAATATCCAAGGCTCTCGCATGGCCCACACCAAAGAGAACCTGTAACGCAAAAGGTAACTTTTTCTCATCTGGAATTGTTATACCTAGTATACGCATAAAATTCTAGGCCCTAGACTTTTATGTCTAGCACCTGATCCATTCTATCCCTGGCGTTGTTTATGCCTTGGGTTGGCCTTGCAAATAATATAAACAGAGCGACCGCGTCTAACAACCGAGCATTTTGGGCAAATCTTTTTTACTGATGCTTTTACTCTCATTGGTTTAGATAAAAAAAGGCGCCCAGTTCGCCCGCCAACATTCTATTAAGAAATCGGCGCGGCAAGCGCAGTACAAACCTAGCACGGCGGTATTTGAATGTCAACCCCGTTAGAAGTCTAACAACGCTTTCCAAAATACCACTAAACAAAGCCGGGGGCCTTATATTCTACGTAACTATCTTAAAGTACATAACTCATGCTGGACATAATTGAGGATTGACCTCGCTTTTATCCTTAAAATTACTTCTCGACGCATCGTCTTGATGATTCCTTACAACCTCCTCGTTATTCTGCCCTTACCTCCATACGGATCCAAAATCAGCCTGACCTTATCACCGACTAAAATGCGAATATGATTTATTCGCATCTTGCCTGCCAAATAGGCCAAAATCACGCTCTTGTCCTGAAGCTCCACCTTAAAAAGAGCATCAGGTAATGCCTCCACAACGAGACCCGAAGTTTCTATTTTGCTGTTTTTAGTCTCGTCTCCTGTCATCTGTATTAGGGATACAATATATCAAATGGACAAAGTAACGTCAAACGAAAAACCAAACCCCCTCATACGCGCTATATAGTGTTTACCCCAATCATTACTCGACTTCAATTTTGATTTTTATCTTTTCAGGATTATTCGGAAACTTCAAACTCCAAAAAGGAGCGATGGACGCGGTAGCGTTTAGAACTTCATTGTAGCCTCCCAATATGCTTTGAAGCTCGCTTTTCTTGGCACCGGAAAGAGAATGCGCAAGCAAAACTTGATCTGGCATCCAAACGAACCTCCCGAGCCCCTTGAGGTTGAATGATATTTCGGCAGATTCAGCGGTTGGCCTTGTTTTCCATGTCAAAACCAAATCAGGACGATTCTTAATCAAGATACTACTGTTACCAATCTTCGACGCAAAGGGGGTTTCTTTAGCCAAAAACGCATCGAACTTTTTACTATTGAAGCTGTAAACATGAACAGTGGCCTTTTCCTTTATGGACATAGCTCCGCCTTCCACCGCAACGGGCATATCAGATTCAAATTCCACGGTATAAGCACCCTTTGGAATGAAATAATCGGCCGATAATGCCTTTTCTGCTCCGGCCAAAATTTGTTTTTCAAGCTCGCTTCTGATTTCCGCTCGAACAGCTTGCTGTCTCGCGTCAGTCACATACTTTGCCACTCCGGAAAATCCCCCCAAAATGGCGGTATTGGTTTTTGCGTGGAAACCCTTAAATCTTGCAGGGTCAGATTTAAACCCCGGAATAGTAAACGTAGCGGAAGCTATATTGTATTTGGTACCGGGCTCGTCAGCGTAAACCGTTGCTTCGACAGTGCCCGGAACTTTTTTCCCATCTACGATTTTTTGGGGAGGAATAGTAATAGACTGATCAATTCTATAAATAAGCCCGTCCGCGGTTTCGAACCTTGTATTCTTTATAAGACGTTGCTCCTTAGGACCGTAATCGTTGTAAATTGTTATTTTGCCTGAAGCTTTTTTCTCCTGCATCTTTTCTCCGTCTGACGACACGTTCTTGGATCCCACTGTCACAATTTTTTCTACCGAATACACAAGGCTATCTTCTGTAGATGAGGCCACGCTCTTCTTGGCTTTAAAATCATGATTGAATCGCACCTCATCTATTCTTGGCACAACCACCACTTCCGCACTCGAAAAAACGTAAAAAAATGTAATCACGAGAGCCAGAACTCCGATAGTCGCAAGTGCCCAAATCCATCTTCTTCCTTTAGGTGTTTTTTGATAATAATCAGCCTCAAAGTTCGGCACATTCTCGTAATGAACTTCTTCATCCCCGTCATCACCTTCACGCATCCTTATGCGCTTCGGTTTTTCGACCGAATTTTTTGGCAAAACATCCCTTAGAAAATTTTTTTTGTGTGGAAGAGACATATTTTTAGTTCTCCAAAAAGATTTTAAAGTTTCTTTCAAAAAGTTCCAGTAATTTTAGCATTTTAAAATTTCAACACCAGCAAGTTTGGCTTTAACTACGCATTTGCTAATTTTCTTTCAAAATATTTTTTTTGTTCGGACTTCTCAGAATTTAGAAAAAATATTTCTGCCGATAAAAATGGATCGCATTCCTCACCCGCAGCACAAGTCACAACATTTCGAAGAAGCGAGGGATGGATTGCTTCAGCCACAATGGGAGGAGTCCCTGGACCTCGTATCGGTAAACGGCGGTTGGTAATTAATCCCGCAAAGGTATCGGCCGCGTTATCTCCAGCAAGCACAAAAACTCGGGTTGGCAGAAAAAAATCTTTCGCAAAATCGTGCATAGAATCAGAAAAAAGTCCTATCCAATCTGATTCAACCTGCGACAATGCGTCCTGAAGTTTTTGAGACATTTTGGGACCCGCGTCTCCGTTCGAGTGCACATTGATCATTGAAAGTGCCACCGATGGAGTTACTCCGGAGATTTCGCTCATCAGCCTGCGGATGACGAAATTTCTTCCCAATGGAAAGGAAATCGTTTCTGTTATGGCATTTTCCTTCACCACTGATACATCCGTCGTTTCGCCTCCTATATGAGTAATGATAAAACTTCTTTCCTCCGGGAAAAGCCGCCGTAGCACGCTAAAATAAACGCCCGTAGCCGAATATAATTCGAGTGAAGCCCCGGGAAATTGTTTTCCGCACAGGCGCTCAACGCTTTTGTTTAACGCAAGAGGCAAAGCACTTAAGAAGAGAGTCATCTCGAAATCATCCGCCACCCTGCCTACAGGGAAGTGAACCGGGTACCCATTAACCGCTGTTTTCAAAATATCTCGCCCGGCCAAAATATGCTTTCGCTCCGTTGCCATTTTTGCTGCATCAGCCTCTTTTGATACCACTGCCAAAAAATTGCGCGTTTCGTAAGATATCACATCATTCATAAAAGTCGGCGTAATCGTGAATGGTCTCTCAAATTTGAAATGCAACGATCTTGTTGTGGCCACATCCCAAGGCGAAGAAAAAACACACATAATCCTTTTTATCGGAAGCCTTCTTCCCGCGTAAGTTTCGAGACGAGGCATACCCCTCTCCGCAATATCGTCGATTGCTAAGGATAGAGTCTCTGTCATGGTTGGCAAAAACCGGGTATTGTCTAGTCTCGAGTCCACCGGGAAAACATGCCTGGTCTGATACAAAACAGCCGGCTTTTCATTATCATCAAACGCCACGACAGCGCCGCCCACACTACTTGAAGATATTTCAAATAGCACACCGGCCGTTTTATTCTTTCCTCCAAACGAGAATAGAGACATGCCTCTATTATAACAGGCACAAGGCCAATGACGCTAGACAAGAAATGGAAAAGCAAAGAACCTCAAATTAGAATCGCGTTAATTGCTTTATCTGCCGCCACAAATGAGCTCTTCACAAAAGAACTGCCTTGATGCGACGAACTCCCTCTCCAACAGCCTCTTCTTTCAAAATCTTAAAAGTACCTTTTAAGTCACTCGTATTTTTTACATGGGGACCGCCGCAAAATTCTTTTGAATATGCTGACTCAGGAGAATTGCCGACAAAGTAGACAGACACTTGTTCACCATATTTTTCACCGAAAAAATGAAGGGCTCCCGTTTTTTCAGCTTCTTCTTTTGACATTACTAACCTCTCTACAGGTAATGCTGACTGAATTTTTTCGTTGACGATATCCTCCACTTTCTTTATCTCATCGAGAGTCATTTTTGCAGTATGCGCGAAATCAAAACGAAGTCTCTGTTCGGTAATGTTACTGCCTTTTTGCTGTACATGCGTCCCCAACACATCGCGAAGCGCTTGATGTAACAAATGCGTGGCCGTATGGTACTCTACAACCTTTTCACTCATATCAGCCAAACCTCCCTTGAATTTTCCTTCCGCCCCTTTTCGCGACAACTCCTGATGTTTCTCAAATTCCTTAACAAAACCGACACGGTCAACCTTAATGCCTTTTTTCTTGGCTAATTCCTCGGTTATTTCGAGCGGAAATCCGCAACTTGAAAACAAAGTGAAAGCGTCCGCGCCGCTTATATCGCTGCCGCTCAATTTTTCGAATTCCTTCACTCCCCTTTTAAGAGTCCTTGAAAACTTTTCTACAAGCTCTTTACCAATCTCTTTTGTTATCTCTTCCTTTTTTGCAGAAAGATTCTCATAAATACTTTTGTATTTAGACACAACCGCGGATACCAAGAGGTCAATCTGTGAATCACTGATCGAATACTGATCAATATGCATCATAGCTCTGCGCAAAAGTCTTCTTAAAACATACCCCCGATCTGTATTTGAGGGAAAAACACCATCTCCAATCATAAAAACGGCGGTACGAAAGTGATCAGCAATAATTCTCTGGCTTTTCGTATCCGGAGAAAGCATTTTGGTCACACTCATGATTTCTGTAAACAGATCAGTGTCATAAATATTATCCTTTTTTTGAATAACCACAGCCAACCGCTCAAGACCCGCCCCCGTATCAACATTTTTCTTCGGCAGTTTACCGACAATTTTTCCGTCTTTTTTTACATACTCCATGAACACGTCATTCCAAATCTCAACGACCTGCCGCTTTTCATCCGCTTCGACAAATTGTTCATGGGTCAAATCACCGAGACCCTCCTTGGTTACGTCGTAATACATTTCGGAATCGGGACCGCATGGTCCGTTTTCGCCGGCCTGCCACCAATTTTTGTCCGCCCCCAAGTAATAGATGCGATTTTTGGGCATGCCGGCCTCAATCCAAATCTTGACCGACTCTTCATCACGAGGAACATTCATTTGTCCTTGGCTTGTTCGGGGGTCACCCGCAAAAACAGTTACATAGAGTCGCTTTGGATCGAGACCGAAACCTTCGCTCTTTGATGTCAAAAGTTCATAGCTCCATTTTATGGCGTCTTCTTTAAAATAGTCTCCGAGCGACCAATTGCCCAACATTTCAAAAAAAGTCGCGTGAGTGGCGTCACCGACGTCATCTATATCAATGGTTCGGACGCACTTCTGAACGTCAGCCAAACGTGTACCAAGAGGATGTGGCTCTCCAAGAAGATACGGAACAAGAGGTTGCATGCCCGCGGTATTAAAAAGCACCGAAGGATCGTTTTCCGGCACAAGCGAAGATGACGGTATGATCACGTGACCACGCTTTATAAAAAATTCCAAAAATCTTTTCCTAATTTCTTCGGATTTCATAAAGAGCAATATAGCAGAAAAATTAAAGCTTAAAAAGTGCAAAAAAAGAACCTCCGAAGAAGTTCTAGTCAAGGCCGCAATCACGGCGAAAAGTTTCTATAACTTGAGGACTGTCATCCCCAAATGGGATTTCCAGGCAAATGACATCCATCGTGCGCATGGCCTCGGCAACAACCGCATCAACCAAGCCAATGTGGCTGTGGTCATCAATGAAACAATCTCTCGGGGGACAGCCGGAGAAATGGCAAACTTTGGAATGCCGGACTTTGAGAAAGCCCGCAATCAATTTGTCGACCTCCGTATACAGCTGATTGGCCGTTACCCAAATGTGGGTGAAGTCGAGAAGGCAATGCCACCCTAACCACGAATCGTCGAGTTCCGCGATCAATTCCGCCATAGCGGTGGGATTTGCTCCAACAGCCCAAAAATAATCCTGGCTCCAAAGCATTCTGTTCGGCCCAGGGCCGTACCAATCCCTATCTACCTCCTGAGGGACGGTCTCGAGAGCCGCATAAACAGGATTGAACGACGAAGTGAGTGCATCAGTTATCGAGTCTCGGGCTAGGGGGTCAGTTTTAGACCTGCCGTAACCGGGATGTATAACTCCAAGCGGCCGATAGGAGAGGCGTCCCGATCGCAAAACCGCAGTCGCCACATCAATGCCCCACTGGAGGGTTTCGAGATTCCACTGCTTCCAGGTTTTGCCCGTACCCTTACAGCACTCCGAGAAAACTCCGAGTTCGTCGAGTGTTTGACCGAGGTCAACACCGACATTTTCGGCGCCGTAGTGAATGAACAACTCCATGCCGGAAGGTAAACGATTTAGTATCCATGGCAAGGCCTCGGGAATTAATTCCGGAGTGAACGACGGATGTGCTACGCGAAGCTGAACACCGTGCGTATGGCCAGACTGGAAGAGTTGGCACTGTCTTTCGAAGTATTGGTCCTGTGAGACCAAATTTTCCAAGAACAAACCGCCGAATGTTTTTGTCATAGTTTATAACCGGATTTCTTTCGTGAGAGTAGCACTCTAATCTAAAATGTCAAATTGCCGAGCGTCACTGTATAATTTATATTATATTTGACTTACACGCTAAAAGTGGTATAATTAGGGAAGTATGGAAACTCTCGTCTTTATTGCAGTTCTTACGATCGCCCTATGGGTCGCCGGATACATTCCGGCCAACACGGCAGGGTTTGGCAAAGAGTACAAAAAGTACTCAAAAAAGGCTGCTAAAGCGGCCATCCGACCTAGCACGGAATTCGCGAGAAGAAACGCCAAGTTCTTTTGGGGATTGGGCATCGGGACATTACTGATGCTACTGCTGTTTTTACAGTAGTGTCTCTACAAAATGGCCTCGCGCGTCGCGCGAGGCCATCCTTTTTTTGTTAACTTTTGTCACCCCCCTCTTTTTTCGAAGCCCGAGAACGATCAGCCTTGGTTAAATACTTCTTTCGCAAACGCACAAAGTGCGGAGTAATTTCCAAATATTCATCACCTTTCATAACTTCAAGTCCCCGCTCGATCGAAAGCGGCCAGCAAGCTTTCAAAATAATAGCCTCGTCGGTACTCGAAGTGCGCATATTCGACAGCTCTTTTCCTTTTGCGGGGTTTACATCAAGATCTTCTCCTTTTGAAACGTTTCCGATAACCATTCCCTCATAAATGTCCGCGCCGGGTTCAATGTAACGCGTTCCCCTTTGTTCCAAATTCCACAGAGCAAATGCTACCGCCTTTCCGTTTACCATCGAAACCATCGAACCAAAATCGTGACGATCAATCTCTCCAGCAAATGGTCTAAACTCCACAAAACGGGAAGAAAGAATTCCCTCGCCTTTGGTAGAAATAATAAATTCATTTCTATATCCCAAAAGACCTCTCGTTGGTATTTCAAAAATGAGGCGGGTCATGCCTTCATGCTCATATTGGTGAGTCATGATACCTTTGCGTTTTAGCAAAGCTGAAACCACATCTCCGACATTCTCATTTCGTACGTCAGCCACAACTTCTTCAAAAGGTTCCTGCTTCACACCCCCCTCTTCCTTGATAATAACCTTCGGTTCAGACACCTGAACCTCATAGCCCTCGCGACGCATTTGTTCGAGTAATACTGAAATGTGCAATTCTCCCCGGCCATAAACAACGTAATAACTCGCTCCGTCCGAAAGACTTCTCGAATCCTGTGGCTTACGCGACGTGGCCGTGTCCGAAGCTGGAGAAAAATCCACTTTTAATCCGACGTTGGTTTCCAATTCTCTTTCGAGACGCTCTCTGATTTGTCTCGTAGTTACCAATTTTCCATCGCGGCCGCCAAGAGGCGAATCGTTAACCATAAAATTCAGTGAGATGGTCGGTTCATCAATACCGATGGCCGGCAAAGGCTCTGCCGCCTCTTCAGTACAAATGGTTTCGCCGATATAGATGGTTGGCAGACCTGCGACCATAACAATGTCCCCCTGTTCCGCGCTTTCCGCTTCCACCCTTTTCATTCCTTCAAACGTAAATATTTTGGTTATCTTACCCTTTACCGTCGGCTCACCTCTTGCTTTTATAAAAATTTCAGACCCGGTTTTGATTGAACCCTCTTCAACCTTGCATACAGCCAACCGTCCCAAAAAATTGTCGTAAGCCAAATTGAATGGTTGCATGCGAAGCGGTTTTTCCTTGATTTCATCCGAAGTCATTTTTCCGGCAGGTTTTACCCAATCCAATATAAGATCCAAAAGCGGAGTCAAATCTTTTGACTCATCCGTTAATTTGCGCTTGGCGATACCTTGTTTGCCAATTGCATAGACAACGGGAAAATCAATTTGAGCACTTGAGGCACCAAGCTCCATAAAAAGCTCCAGAACTTCATCGTGGACACGATTCGGATCGGCGGCGGGTTTGTCGATTTTATTGATAACCACAATCGGCCTGAGCCCTAATTCAAGAGACTTTTTTAAAACAAACCTGGTTTGAGGCATCGGACCCTCTTGAGCATCGACGACCAACAAAACGGTATCGATGGCACGTAAAACACGCTCAACTTCAGAACCAAAGTCGGCATGGCCCGGGGTATCTACAATATTAATTTTTGTAGCTTTCCTTTGCCCTTCCCCTGCCTTATGTAGCGGAGGATAAAAAATAGAGCCATTTTTCGCGTATATAGTAATGCCCCTTTCTTGTTCAAGAGCGTTTGTATCCATGGTAAAACCTTCCTCCACCATACCGGTTTGCCGCATAAGCGCGTCGGTAAGAGCTGTCTTGCCGTGGTCAACATGAGCAATTATAGCTATATTTCGAATTTCCATTTTATTTAAGAAACAATTTTATTTTACAAAGCGGATAACATATCGGCACTTCTCGCCCCGTAGTA
>MHRK01000055.1 GCA_001820955.1 Candidatus Taylorbacteria bacterium RIFCSPHIGHO2_02_FULL_43_32b | reverse complement strand
AAGAAATTTCACCCCCGCCAAACTAGAAATGCAAGGAGTGTTTTTTCTTTCGGGGTTCTGCCCTCCAAGTATTCGGGCAGTCGGCGGCTTGCAAAAAGATAGAAATCATGGTATATAAAAAACAGAGAATTCACAAGTACATTCACAAAAGGAGCAAATCATGAAAGATATTTCTGACGTTCTGGACGACAATTCAAGTGATTGGGACGATTGGCACTGGCAGATGAGGCAAAAACCTGCTTGTAGCGATCTTGGTAACTTGGCAAGTTTGGGACTCGTAAGTCCCGAAGCGAAACAACAACGTCGCCGAGTCGGTCTGACGCCATACAACGTCAAGCTGTTGCTTAACCTCAAGGTCACTGATCCCAAAGGGTACAGAGCAGAAACGTTGCAATCGTTCTTGTCGCCTACCGACAAGAACGAAAAACATCAGTGGTTTTGGGCCAAACGACACGACCTAATTTCATCTTGGTTGTGGGCGCGTTTGCCGATACCAGCGTTCCTCAAGACGCTGTTTACCGGCAGAGGTTCGGATACAAGTATCCGTGCGTTGGAGAACATGTATCCGAACACGGATGTTGTCATCGCCACGGCCGTCTGCGCCCGGCACTGCTCGTTCTGCTTCCGTGAAGTCGGTGACGCACAAGGCGAAGCTGCCAGAATGACCGGGGGGATGGAAATTGTGATGAACGCAGTAAATGCAATCATCACTCGCAAGACTCCCCACGTTCTTGTAACTGGCGGCGACCCGCTCACGCGCAACAACCAGCAACTTCGACAAATATTGACGCCACTCGTGCAAAGCGAGACGGTGCAGGTGCTTCGCCTGGCGACACGATTAGTCGTGGACTTGCCGATGCGTTTCTACGATGAAGAACTACTGGCAATGCTTCGCGACTTCGCTCAACAAATGAAGCGTCGCCATGCTTCATTTCGCATCGTAACTCACGTGAACCATTCATGTGAGTTGACGCCAGAAGCAGTGAGAGCATTGGAAAATATCCAAGCTTGTGGGATCGAGGTCATGGACCAGACGGCGGTTCTGCACGGCATCAACGACGATGTGGCTACACTGCGAGAGCTGTTGATGAAACTTGACCGGCTGGGTGTACGAAACTACAAACTGTACCATTCCATGCCGGTGGAAGGGACCGAACAGCTACGAGTCCCATATCGAAAGTTTCGTCAGCTCGTTGGAGAGCTTCATCAATGGTTGCCGGGCACATCTGTGCCCCAAGCAAACTTGGTGACGCTCGTCGGAAAGATGCCTGTCTCGCCGAAAGGAAGATGGATACTGCCGGTTCCGTTTACGAATCGGCTCCTGTGTCGCAGTTTCCGTGGCGAGTGGTATCTTTTCAAAGATGCATGGGACATCGGACGACATTTGCGAGAAGCAACAACGGCACTAATAACAGTTGTGCTTCTACTGGTGGCGATACCGCTGTTGAAACAGTCCGAAATTCCAATCACGCACCGAACAGAGCAACTGCAAACAGTCATGCGAGTCGCGGTACTTGCAGACAAGCTCGGTTATCCTGACGCTTGGGCACGACAGCGTTTTATTCCGTTCGTGGAGAATAACACGCTGTACATACCAGTTCACGGGCTCTGACGCGAGAAGTTTAGGCATCTGCCGAACAAGGCCAACTCAGTTTACTGGGTTGGCCTTTTCTTTTTTCCGGTTTTCATGTTATCTGCAAGCCGCCGACTGCCCGAATACTTGGAGGGCAGAACCCCGAAAGAAAAAACACTCCTTGCATTTCTAGTTTGGCGGGGGTGAAATTTCTTTTGAAAAAGGAAAGGGTGTTTTTCTTTCGGGGTTGCCGCCGAGTCCGCGAGGCGGTGGCGGGGCGATTCTCGGAGCGTACGATTTAGTTTCAAGCCACCACGCGCTCCGCGCGTGCACATTGGCTTCGGTTGCTAATTTTTGATAAAGTAGGTTCGAGCGAAGTCATAAAGACACTCAGTAATATGAATTATGAATAATGCGTTATGAATTATGGCGGGATAATTTTTTGTGTTGTGTGTACATAAGTTGCGAACGGTGATAATTTTGATGTTGCTCGCTAGTTAAATTATAATTGTTGAGTGCCTAACCCTAAGAAGCCGAGACGTTCTTGCCTTGCGTGTGGCGGTGAGCCTGCCCGCGCAGCTTATAAATATTGCTGCATTGCTTGTCAAGCTGAGTATCAGCACCGTACTTACATTAAAGCTTGGAAAGAGGGAAAAGTTAGTGGTTTGAAAAGCATAGGCATTGTTTCTCGACATGTAAAGAGATATTTAAGACAAAAATTCGGTAATAAGTGTTCTCTATGTGGTTGGTCGATGGTCAACAAAAAAACGGGCATTGTTCCTCTGGTTGCGGATCATGTCGACGGCAATTGGCGAAATAATTCAGAAAATAATTTAAGATTGTTGTGTCCAAATTGTGATTCATTAAATCCAACATACGCAGGTTTAAATAAGGGGCACGGCCGCCCGAATAGGATTCAAAGCAAAAGAATGTCAGAGGCCAAAATAATATCGAAAAGCCGAAGTAGCTCAGTTGGTAGAGCACCACTTTCGTAAAGTGGGGGTCGTGAGTTCAAGCCTCACCTTCGGCTCCAAAATTGTCATATTTAAATATTTTGGTATGATGTAAAGGCTGTCGGTGGTTAATTTGATCTTTCAGCCGTAATAAACGCTTAAATGCGTAAACAAGATTTCGCTCACCTGTCGTGAGCGGGGACCATCGGGTCTTTCAATTGCACAACTGTCTTGTATTACGGACCACTGTGAGCGCTTACCCGGTTTTTTACGAGCCGGGTAATATTTGTATAGGGCATTCTTTGTACTTGTGTTAAAGTATTTTTGTGAGCAAAGAGGATATTCAAAAAAAAATTGCTGAACTTGAGGCGGAAATGCAGTCGGCCGATTTTTGGGCTGACAAGGGAATGGCTCAAGCCGTCATTAAAGAATTAAACGAACTGAAAGCAGAAGCCTCGGGTGGTGGTAAATATGACAGCGGCGGAGCGATTTTGACAATATTTTCAGGTGCCGGCGGAGATGATTCGGAAGATTTTTCAGCCATGCTTTTTGCCATGTACCGAAAATATTTCGAGAAAAGAGGTTGGGAAACGGTAATTCTGCACCAAAATCAAAATGATCATGGCGGATTTCGAAATTTAACGATTGAGGTCAACGGAAAAAATGTTTACGGTGATTTGAAGGGCGAGTCGGGAGTGCACAGACTTGTTCGAATTTCACCGTTTAATGCCCAGAAAAAACGCCATACCTCTTTTTCGATGGTTGAGGTAATTCCGAAATTTGAAAAGGCTGTAGATATAGAGATTCCCGATAGCGAATTAGAAGTTACATATGCGAGATCATCCGGCCCTGGCGGCCAAAATGTTAATAAAAGGGAAACGGCGGTGAGGGCTGTTCATTTGCCGACCAAGCTGGCGGTTCATGTGGAGACTGAAAGGTCTCAGGCACAGAACAAAGAGAAGGCAGTCTCTATTTTAAAGGGTAAGCTCTACAAAATTATGGAAGAGGAAAGGCTGGCGAAGGAAAAAGGCATGCAAATATCAAAAACCACATCCATAGAATGGGGCAATCAGATTCGTTCTTACGTGCTCCATCCCTACAAAATGGTCAAAGATCATCGCACCAACGTCGAAACTGCAAAAGTGGACAGCGTTTTAAATGGCGAGCTTGATGAATTCATAGAAGCTGAGAAGAGGCTCTAGGCTTTAAGTGTGAGATATTATGTGAGATGGAGCTTGGCAAAGCCTATAAACACGCAACAAGATCTTCCGAACCTCGCGTTCGAAGGGTCTACTTTTTAATCAAAATTCTGGTACAATGTATTTAACCTGCTTTCGATTAAGGAAGAGTTTTTGAGTAGGTCGTTCTATTACCGGAATTCGTAGCCATTCGTTAAGATTCGTTCATTCGCCCGCCCGTACCGAATCGGTACGATTCGGGCGGGTATATTGGTATATTCATTCGTTAATGATACATTTCGACAAAGTAACAAAAGTTTATCCGGATAAATCAGTTGCCCTAAAAGAGGTGAGTTTTAACGTCCAGCCGGCAGAATTTGTTTCAGTGGTCGGACATTCCGGGGCGGGCAAGACGACTTTAATTAAGATGATATTGGCCGAAGAAAGACCTACTTCAGGTGTGGTTTTTTTTCAACAAGTCGATATCCACTCTCTTCTTCCGAGGGCGATGAATGAAGTTCGACGCAAAATCGGCGCAGTTTTTCAGGATTTCAGACTTTTGCCGAATAAGAATGCTTATGAAAATATAGCGTTTGCCATGGAAGCCGCGGGGCGTACCGATGAGGAGATTGCGTCCGACGTACCCCATGTTCTCGATTTGGTTGGCCTTTCTCATAAAATGAGAAGTTTTCCGCATGAACTTTCGGGTGGAGAGCGCCAGAGGATAGGTATCGCAAGAGCGATTGTAAATCAGCCGGATGTAATTTTGGCAGATGAGCCGACAGGCAATCTCGATCCTTTGAACACGCATGAAATTATCCAAATACTGAAAAAGATTAATGATTTGGGGACGACTGTCATTCTTACAACCCACAACAAAGGGGTAATTGATTCTTTGGGAAGAAGGGTTGTAACAATGGAGGAGGGCAGAATTGTGAGGGATGACCCGACAGGGAGATATGTTTTGTAAAATGAAAAATGTAAAAATCAAAATGAAAAATGATGATGAGAGTTTGAGCTGATAGAAATAAATTTTAGTGAATAATTTCATGGATACAGTAAATTCAATCACAAATTCAATAAATTCTTCCCTATGTGACGGCACTACTTATAAGTTTTTTCGGCAAAGGCTTATTGATGGTTTGCCAACCCGAGATGAAAACCCTGCTAACCATTTTTGTGCTTACTTTTTACCTTTTAACCCCCTAAACAAGAAAGTGTTCATTGTTCACCATAAAAAATCTGGTTTGTGGATTTCTCCTGGTGGGCACATGGATAAGGGGGAAACACTTTTGGAAACATTAAATCGTGAAATTATGGAGGAGTTGGGGATTCAGAATTTTTTTACTTCGGAGCCGCTGCCTTTTTTGTTAACTATCACTCCGATAGAGAATGATGTTCAGCCGTGTAAATCGCATTTTGACGTTTGGTATTTGATGCCCACAGATGGAAATAATTTCAATATTGATCCTAAGGAATTCAACGACACAAAGTGGATGACTGTTGCTGAAGCGGACAAAATTGTTACAGATGCGGCCAATCGAAAAGCTTTGGAGAGAGTCAAATTAATCAAATAGATTTATAGTTTTTGCATTGTCATTTTTCATTTTTCATTTTGATTTTTTAATTTTTAATTTAACACATGGTTTGGACAAAAATAAAAAGAGTATTAAAGGGGGGTTTTATTAATTTCACGAGAAATGGCTTTGTTTCTTTGGCGGCGGTTTTGATTATGACCGTTACCCTTGTTGTTATAGGTTCCGTGGTTTTCATGCTAGCGGCGTTAAATACTTCGCTTACTCAAATCAAAGAAAAGGTTGATGTTAGTGTCTACTTCAAGGTGGATACAAGCGAAGAAGAGATAATCGGAGTCCAGAAGTCCCTTCAAGCGCTTTCGAATGTCAGTGAAGTTGTTTACGTCAGCAAGGAGGACCGACTGAAAA
Organism: Candidatus Taylorbacteria bacterium RIFCSPHIGHO2_02_FULL_43_32b; assembly: GCA_001820955.1. Classification (GTDB taxonomy): domain Bacteria; phylum Patescibacteriota; class Minisyncoccia; order Phycocordibacterales; family 2-02-FULL-43-11; genus 2-02-FULL-43-11. Next base: position 14,607 of record MHRK01000055.1, on the reverse strand, counting down.
ATTTTAGCGACCGGCATGTCGGCGATTCAGTGACTTTACAGGCTTTAGAAGAATTAGAAGGAAATCCCTTTGGCGCAATTTTGAATATTCGAGCGAAAGATCCATCTCAATATGAATCCATTGCAAATTATTTAAAGACCGACAGCGCCTTGTCGGGAGGCGAAACGACAGGAATAGACAAGATTAATTTCTTTGACAACAAGGTTGCGATCGAAAAATTGACGAAAATTATTAGGGCGGCGGAAAAACTCGGCGTAGCCATTTCGATTCTTCTTATAATAATTTCGATTATCATTGCTTTCAACACTATTCGTTTGGCCATTTTTATTTCGAGAGAGGAAATTTCCGTCATGCAGCTCGTCGGCGCCAGTCATAAATACATACGGGGTCCTTTCGTTGTCACGGGTATTTTATACGGTGCGGTTTCCGGGCTTTTAACGCTCGCGGTATTTTATCCGGTTAGCCTTTGGGTTGGTAAATACACGGCTAATTTCTTCGGAGGGCTGAATTTTTTCAGTTACTACGCCGATCATTTCGGAGAATTTTTCTTGATTACTGTTGGATCCGGAATTTTATTGGGAGCGGTGTCCAGTTACTGGGCAGTGAGAAGATATTTGAAAATTTAGTTCACTTCGATAAAGTTCGGAAATATAAAAAGCGGGGCTTAGCCTCGCTTTTAGATTTAATCCATATGTCCATGTTCTCTTATGAGCTCCTTGATGTGCCTCGGTACTGCACTGGGTAACTGAGCAGCTTTGGCTTTGTCGATTTCTTGCTCTAATTGCTTGAAACGCCGAATAATTTCCGCCTCGACTTGCTCCTCGAAAGGTTTATAACGATTTTCCGATGTTATGCCAGCGAATTTGGCGGTCATGTCCGCTTCGGCCGATGCGGTGATGAGCGATTTAAGCTCATCTAGCAATTTCTCAATGGTTACGTCTTTGTGAGAGAGCCAGTTCATGTTCATTTTTGTTCCAATTCTCGGCCAATGTTATACACAATAACCTAGATGTCAATCTTTATTCTCGAGCTAACCTGGCATAAAATTAACAGGGCACGGCATCTCTATTTATAGAAACCCTATTTAATTAAAGGGCGTGGCCCGGTTCATATGTCAAAAAAACACAAATATATCTTCGTTATAGGCGGCGTAATGTCTGGAGTGGGAAAGGGTATCGCATCTTCTTCCATCGGAAAAATACTTCAAGCAAAAGGTTTTAAGGTTAATCCGGTAAAGATTGATCCGTATTTAAATGTCGATGCGGGCACTATGAATCCGACCGAGCACGGTGAAGTTTTTGTGTTGGATTCCGGTTTGGAAACTGATCAGGACATGGGTAATTACGAGCGTTTTATGAACGTTAATCTTGGGAACGCGGATTACATGACGAGTGGAAGCGTTTATAAATATGTCATTGAAAAAGAAAGGAATTTGGGTTATGGAGGTAAGTGTGTGGAAGCCATTCCGCATATTACAGGGGAGATAAGGCGGCGGCTTGAGGAAGCGGCCAAGAAAAGCCTTTCTGACATTTCGGTCATTGAAATTGGCGGTACGGTCGGCGATTATCAAAATATCATGTTTATCGAGGCGGCAAGAGTGATGGCCATAAAAAATCCGGGGGACGTTATTTTTATTTTAGTATCTTACCTTCCTGTGCCATCCAGTCTTGGGGAAATGAAGACAAAGCCCACCCAAAATTCTATTCGCATGCTGAATTCTTACGGTGTTCAGCCCAATTTTATTTTGTGCCGCTCTCCTCGTTCAATTGACCAAAAAAGAAAAGAAAAAATCGCTATTTCATGCAGTGTCCCCACAGAGCATGTGATATCCGCGCCCGATATTGAAAGTATATATGACGTGCCGCTCAATTTTGAGAAGGAAAAATTGGGAAATATTTTGCTTAAAAGTCTGAATTTATCGCCGAAAACGAGAGTCGACGGGCTCAGGGAATGGAAAAAATTTGTTCAAAAAAACAAGGCTTCAAAAGAAGAGTTGAATATTGCGGTGGTTGGTAAATATTTTGACACGGGAGATTTTGTTCTTTCGGATGCTTATTTGTCGGTTATAGAGGCAGTAAAGTTTTCTTCCTTTTGGAATACCAGAAAACCGAAATTAACATGGTTCAATTCGAAAGATTTTGAAAACGGTAAAGCCGACGTTTCGGTGCTCGGTAATTTTGATGGAGTTATTGTTCCCGGCGGTTTTGGACAGTCGGGCATTGAGGGGATAATCATGGCTATCAAATATGTGCGGGAAAGCAAAATTCCGTATCTTGGCTTATGTTACGGGATGCAACTTATGGTTATTGAATATGCTAGAAACGTTCTTGGTATAAAAGACGCCAATACTTCAGAGATAGATCCGAATGCAAAAAATTTAGTTATCGACATAATGCCTGAGCAAAAAAAGAAATTGGAAAATAATGATTATGGAGGCAGTATGCGTCTTGGGAGTTATCCGGCAATTCTTCTAAAGGGGACGATTGCCTACAGAGCTTATGGAAAAAAAGAAATTCATGAACGGCACAGACATCGATATGAAGTTAATCCGGAGTTTCATACTAGATTTATCGATGGCGGTTTGGTGTTTTCCGGTATTTCGCCAGATAAAAGGTTGATGGAAATTGCGGAGTTACCGACAAATGTTCACCCGTTTTTCCTCGGCACTCAATTTCATCCCGAATTTAAAGCAAGACCGCTTAATCCCCACCCACTTTTTAGCGCCTTTGTAGAATCTATGATTGAGTATAGAAAAAAAATGCATAGGGTGGCGGTTAGAACCGCGGAGTTGCTTATCGAGGGTTCGGTTTAGACAAAACCATGACAGTATCAGTTGGAATAGGCCTTGCTTTCGTATCCATGCTCTGTTGGGGCGTTGGTGATTTTTTGATACAGCGTTCGACGAGAAAGGTTGGGGATTTTGAGACGCTTTTCATAATTTGTGCTTTCGGATCTTTTATCTTATTTCCTTTCGTCTGGCGAGATATTGTTCCTTTTGTCGCTGGAGATTTCAGTAACGTTCTTATCCTTTTCGGCGCGTCAGTTATTTTGTTGATTGCGGCACTTCTTGATTTTGAGGCTTTGAAAAGAGGAAAATTGGCCGTAGTTGAACCAATTTGGTCATTCGAAATTCCTGCCGCCGCCATTTTGGCTTTTTTCGTTGTTGGTGAAATGGTAAGTTTGAGTCAGGGTATTCTTATAGCCCTTTTGATTTTTGGGTTGGTGATGGTGTCTGTAAAAGAAAAATATTCTGTTAGCAAGTTTTTTATGGAGAAAGGGGTTTTGATCGCATTTTTCGCGGCCCTAATTATGGGATCTGCCAATTTCTTTTTTGGATGGGGGGGCAAGGGTAACTGATCCTTTAATGGTTAATTTCGTAACAAATTTATTTATTGCGTTAGTTACATTTGTTTATCTATTAGCAGGAGGGAAAATTCGTAAAATATACCGTGATGTTATCTCAGAAAGAGCAATATTATTGCCAATGGCAATTTTTGACAATACTGCCTGGGTTGCCTTTGCGTTTGCGCTTAGTGTTGTGCCAATTGCCGTAGCTACGGCTCTTTCGGAAAGTTATATAATAATCGCTGTTATTTTGGGGCTCGTGTTTAATAAGGAGAGGTTACAAGCTTATCAAAAAATAGGTCTTATCATCGCTTTAGTTTCGGCGATAATTTTGGCGGCAGTGACCGCTTAATTTTTGGCAGGCAAGCAGGGTTTTGGGCAATATTTTGCGGTTAGATTGTGGATAGGTTCTCAGCTACCATCTCATTGAAAGGCAAAAGAATAGATTCTACGATTTTTTTTCGGAATCGCTCAGTATTTTCGTGTATATTGCTTCATATCCGTCAGTCATTATTCTGGCGTTAAAATTTAAAAGTGCGTGTTTGCGGCATGTCTCCCGGTCTATTGAATCAATATTCAGGATGGCGTCAATCATGCCATCTATGCTCGATACTACAAATCCGGTTTCCCCGTTTTTCACTACTTCAGGGATTGATCCCAAATTAAAAGCAATTACGGGACAGCCGCAGGCCATGGCTTCAATCATCGTCAGACCAAAAGGTTCCCGCCAAGTTACAGGATGAAGAAAACACAGTGCTTCACTCATAAGCTTGTTTCTTTCGGATTCATCGACTTGACCAACCCACCGTATGTGTTCTGAAAGGCGGGGTTCAACATATTCTCTGAAGTATGGGACATCCACCGTTTCCAGTTTGGCGGCGATAATTAACGGCAAGTCGAGTACTTCTGCCGCTTCAATGGCAAAATGAACTCCTTTCTCCATTGAAATTCTTCCTACGAATAAAAGATATTTTCCCGGCGTTTTACCGAATGGGTAATGTTCCATCGGCAGTCCATTATAAACAGTACCCGCATGGTTGATGTCGGATACGGAAAATTGTTCCTTGGAGATAGTGACAACGTTAGGTTTTTTAAGACTCTGATATAGTTTTTTGTTTTCCGGTGTGAATGGTCCGTGCATAGTTACGATGACAGGAGTTTTTGCGATGTTGGCGGTTGGAAGACATGCGGGCGAACAATGGTCGTGAATAATGTCAAATTGATCTTGCATTTGATAAGCCATTCCTATGTTGAGCAGTGTCCAGGGATTTAATCCGAAAAGATCTTTCATTTTTATTTCGCTCAAGCTTCGCGGAAATATGGAATATAGTTTTGCCTGGGTGAGCGAATCACCCGAAGCAAAAAGTGTCACTTCGTGACCACGCTTCACCAGTTCTTCCGTCAATGCCGACACCACTCTTTCGGTACCTCCGTATTTTTTGGGCGGCACTCGTTCAATTAAAGGTGCTATTTGAGCGATTTTCATTTTGTTCAAATAAATTTATAAAAAATCATGTTTTGAGTGAAGTTTTTCATCTCTCGACTCTCGACATTTTTAGATTCTTCCTTTACCTCGTCAGCTTGCTGCTGTCAGCTTGCTACGAGCGTACGCGTATGAGATGAGTTATTATACTCTGTATGGTAGACCACATTTTCAGTTCACACAACAAAACCCTGTTAATATTCCACTTAGTCTGTCCAGTCAAATTCCGCAGAGACATTTTCACTGCGGGGAACGAACCTACCTTCAAATCAATATGTCTGGAACTGGCGCCACGTTACGATTACACCTTTCTTGAAATTGGAATTGATGAATACCACGTTCATTTTCTTATTCAAACAGTTCCCAACATATTGATATCGGCTATGGTGCAACCAATCAAAAGTATCACTGCTATCGAAATGTTCAAACGGCATCCCGAAGTAAAAAGGTTTCTGTGGGGAGGAGAGTTCTGGACAGACGGATACTATTTAAACACTGTTGGTCGATATGGAAATCGTAAAATGATTGAAAACTATGTGAAGAAACAGGGAATCAAAGGTTACCGACAATTACACCACCAGACGTTATCTTTATTTACTAACGGGAGTTAATCACTCTGGAATACCCCGCCGAGGTAATCCGAGGGGACAGTTTGCGGCGGGGTAGTTTATTTTTTTACTGCCGATTAAGCCGACACGTACAATTGTCTTTAGCCAAAATTCCAACTCTTTCTTCCCCTCTTCCACTGCAAAGCTATGATGAATAACTAGATTGCGTAGCCCGCTCCGTATTGTGAATAGGACATGTACGGTGAAATTGACGCCCGGCCAAATTCCCTGTATCATTCCCAGTGCAGAAATTGCTGCGGCTACCAATCGCAGAATATTGGCCAAAAGCCCTAATCTGCACCAAAGAGTGTCTTCGCCTCAATGGCGGAGAAAGCCCGGTGGAACCACGATTCGCCTCTAAGGCGGGGCGCCCGAGCAAGAACGTGATACTTATCGCGTACTTGCTCGGGCGATTTATTTTATAAAAAACAATAATCATGAATAACATAGAACACATTCGCCATTCTCTAGCCCACCTCCTAGCAGCCGCGGCTTTGGAGATTTATCCCGACGCCAAAAATACTATCGGCCCCGCTATCGATAACGGCTTTTATTATGATTTCGAGTTCAGCTCCCCCATCACGGATAAAGACCTTGGCAAAATAGAACAAAAAATGCGCGAGCTTATCAAACATTGGCAAATTTTCGAAAAAATAGAAGCTTCCGCGGCTAACGCAAAAAAAATATTTTCCGACAATCCCTATAAGATAGAGTTGATCGAAGATCTGGAAAAAAAGAACGAGCAGGTAACGCTGTACTTCTCTGGTCCCAAAGGTAAAACACCGACCGTTTCGGAGCTTGTATTCGCCAAACGGATGACGGTTAACGGCGGTTTTGTCGATCTTTGCCGAGGAGGACACGCCGACGAACCGTCGAAGATACAGAGCGGTTCGTGGAAGCTCTCCCACATCGCCGGAGCCTACTGGCGAGGCGATGAGAAGAACAAAATGCTCACCCGCATTTACGGACTGGCCTTCCTCTCCAAAGAAGAATTGGAAAAATTCGAAAAGGACATGGAAGAGGCCAAGAAAAGAGACCACCGCAAGTTGGGCCAACAACTCGAGATATTCACTTTCGATAACGATGTCGGGCCTGGACTGCCGCTTTGGCTTCCAAACGGCACCGTTATCATAGAGGAATTGGAAAAACTGGCCAAAGAGACGGAATTCGCCGCGGGTTACAAAAGAGTGAGAACCCCTCACATCGCCAAGGAATCAATGTACAAAACTAGCGGACATTTGCCATACTATGAGGATACGATGTACCCGCCGATGGAATACGAGGGCACAAAATATTATCTGCGGGCCATGAATTGCCCCCACCACCACAAGATATTCGCCTCAAAGCCGATGAGCTATCGTGATTTGCCTCTCCGGCTGGCCGAATACGGCACGGATTACCGTCAAGAGAAATCAGGCGAATTATTCGGCCTGATGCGAGTCCGCATGCTGTCGATGAACGACGCGCACATCTATTGCACCGAAGAGCAATTCGCCGAAGAGTTTCGCTCTGTGAACGAGATGTACCTGAAATATTTCAAGCTTTTCGGCATAGACAGATATGTGATGCGTTTTTCGACCCACGATCCGAAACGGCTCGGTGAAAAATATGTCAACGAGCCTTTGCTTTGGGCCAAAACCGAAGACATGGTTCGCAAGGTTCTCGTCGATTCAAAGATCCCTTTTGTTGAGGTACCAAACGAGGCGGCTTTCTACGGTCCAAAAATGGACGTACAGGTCTGGAGCGCCATCGGTCGCGAATTCACTCTGGCGACAAACCAGGTAGACTTCGCGGTACCCAAACGATTCAACCTCGCCTACACCGACAAAGACGGCAAGGAAAAAACTCCGCTTTGCATCCACCGCGCGCCGCTAGGCACCCATGAGAGAACCATCGGCTTTTTGATCGAGCACTACGCTGGCAATTTCCCGCTCTGGCTTTCGCCCGTCCAGATAGCAATTGCGCCTGTTAGCGATAAATTTAACGATTACGCGAAAACTCTTTCGGACTCTCTTCGAAAAGCAGACATCAGAGCCGAACTCTATAATTCAAATGAATCCCTGGGCAAAAAAATACGCCAGATAAAACTTGCGAAAATCCCCTACTTTGCGGTCATTGGAGAAAAAGAAGTAGAAGCCAATAATCTGACTCTTGAAGGACGAAGCGGCGACAAGGAAACACTCGAGATTAAAAATCTTATCTCAAAGGTAGCCGATGAAATTAAAAACAGGAAATAAAGACTTTCCCCGGGTCAACCTCAATTGCTGATCTTGCGTAATTTTTATATACTGGTACGATCGTATTAGAAGGTATATGAAAAATAAAATGTCAAACTTTGAACAAATGCCCACCGAAAACAGCGAATCTGGAAAGGAAAAAACAAATTTGCACCAAGTTGTGGCAGAGAAGATCTTTAGTAACTTGGAAGGCGAAAAAAAATATGGTCCGCCTAATCCTGAGAACTACAAACAGGCCGAACAAGCAATAGACGAGCTCTTTAAGGCGGTGGAGTGGGAAAAAAATTGGGGAAAAGCAGCGAATCTTTTGCGTAAAGGCTTAGTCATTTTGAAAATACCGCAGGATGTATTTACTGCGCCTATTGAGGCGGCAATACAAGATGACTACCCAAGAAAGGAACGCCAACCATTCTTGAAAGCACTCAAAGCGGAAGTTCTGAAGCGAGTATCCGAAGATAAACGGCTATGGACAGCCAAAGAGCCCTTCGCCGAGCGCCTCGCCAAAATAAAGGCAGAAGCAGAAGAACTCCATTCTTCGGAATCCGAGATTTCAAAAGAAGAATAGTCTATAGCGCGACCTCACGGCCGCGTTTTTTTGATCCGGGCCGCCCACGTTTTATAATGTCTGACTCACTACGGAAAACCGCGCCGATGTATAATCGGCGCGGTTTTGTTCTCCTAAACGCTTTACGCTCTACGCTTAACGCTTCCCTTTCTAAAGCGCTCTCATGATTCTCATGATTGCCACCTTGGCACCAACATTAGAGTCGCTGTAACTCTGATCAACGATTGTTAAAAGCGAACTTATTACAGCTTCAATCCTTACTCTGTTCCAGGCTGAAAGAGTCTGCGACAAAACTACATTCTTTCTGTTTGTTTCGCCATCCATTTTTGATCGATAAACCGCATCAAGTTCCAAAACCACGTTTGAGGCGAATTCGGAAGAATCAACCCCTTTAGCTTTCATTCTTCTCAAATGTTCGAAAACGGCATGCTCATCACCGCGCACTACCAAACCCATAAATGTATTCACTTCCTGCATCAAATCTCCATTTGAAGAACTTGCGGAATTGACGTGACCGTTCAACGATGAAGATGAAGTCTCGTTCGCCACAGCGTTATTTTTTCCATTACCGTTATCGGAAAAATTATGCTTCGAAACATAAGTGTCGGAGAGATCGTGCACAGGATTCATATTCATGTTTAAAACCTGATTGGAATTCAAATCAATGACATAACCAGCTCCGGCCCCTCTCGCTACATATTCTGGTTCTTCATTAACATTTCTGAAAAAACGATGCATTATTTCTTTAACCTTATCACTCTTCACAACCATAACCACCAAAAGACTCCAGAGAGCGACAATGATCAAAAAACCCACCAATTTGACAACATCGCCAAACCCAGTGTATGGCACTTGGCTTAGATAAATATATCCGTCATTTGACGTTTCAGACTGAGCACCGACCAAACTGGGCACTAAAAGAAAAGTTACGGCCAGGGACCCAAACAAACCCAAAGTGAGCAAAAAAACGCGTGTGTAAAGGCTTTTAATCATAATCGTAAAAAATTATTTAGTGCTAAAAAACACATAAACTTCTCTATTATCACCAATGTATTTCATATATTACATATAAATTCAAAAAAACAAATTTACAATTCTCAATTTTCAATCTTCAATAAATTTAGTTCTTTTCGAGAAGATTCGAGAAGAATAGCGATCTAATTGGTTGATTAAATTGCGCGGCTTCCGATTAGCTCTGCTTCGACCACAAAACGCTCGCTTTCGTCCCCAAATGAATCACAAGTAGAGAGGACCAATTTCTTAATGCCATTTTTTCCGAATTGAACCAAAGTCTCTTTTGCTTTTACTTTCTCAATCTTTATCACTTTAAAAACAAACTGGCTTTTATTACCGTAAAGAAAAATCTCATCACCCAGATTAAGCATGCCGAGTTCATTAAACGCCTTGTACGCCCGATTTCTAATCATCGGAAGATAAGAACTGTGTCCAAAGAGAAAAATTTTTGACTCATCGAGTAAAGAACCGGAACCGGGATAACGCACGACCCCCTCCTGCAAGGCGCGGTCTAGCGTATCGATGTCATTTGTTAGAGGATTAACGACAGCAATATCGACGCTGATTTTTGGAATTACTATTCTGGTCGGTTTAACTAAAAGTTTATCATTTTTTTGATCGGTAGAAACCGTAACTTTCGTACTCGTGCTTTGAGCCCCACCGAAATCAAGACTGCCGAGGGGTTTCATTCCTTTCCCACTCTCTTTGAAAGCATCGAGAGCATAAAGAACTGTTTCCTTTATCTCCGGCGGCGCAATGTTTAAAACAACAAGACCTATTACCGAAAAAACAAATACGGAAATCCAGAGCAGGACAAAAGAGCCAACGTGCCCTGCATTCACAAAATTATCTTTTATTACGGTTGTCATAAGTTGATTAATTTGGCGGTCATTGTGCCGATAAAACATCATTTTGTAAATATGGACAAAAGTCTAATTACTTGAAGAATGAGCTCTATACGGATCGATTACTTCGCCCCTAATACCCTCCCCAAGTAAGGCTTTCTGATAGCGTTTGAAATCTCGTGGCGAGATGAAGAGAAAAATACGAGGCATATCGAGATATGTCGAGAATTTTTCTCAAAATCGTAGCCCGAAATTTTGAACGATCGTCGGAAATGATTAGTTGGGAATGGTATAACATACCACTATCAAAACATTTTTAACATTTTCATAATATGGACACAAATCAAAACGCAAAAGCACCAAAAGAGCTTCCCCAGCGGGAGATAAAGCAGATAAGTCCAGCTAAAGCACTAAAGCAAGACGATGGCTTTTGGGGAAATACCGCGTGGATCGTCGTGCTTGTAGTCATTCTCGGCATTGCTATCATTAGTCTTTTTGTAAATCCGTCTTCATTGTCGTCCATTTGGCGCGATACATTTTCTCGTTTTAGAGCCGAATCTATAGACGTAAGTCTTAGCACGTCAACGACAATTGCCAATACTCCGATCTTTCTTTCTTTCAGACACAATAACAAATCTGCCGAAGAAAACGGGAGCTACTACCTTTCCTACGAGTGTGGAAAAAATATATCCCTGGCACTCGCTAATGTCCGCTCTGCGCCAATTTTTTGCGACCGTCCGTTCGATGTAAGCGAAATAGGCACGAGCACTCTTTTACTGATACCAAATATTATTGGAAATGCGGCATCAACAACTGTCGAAATCACTTATGTTCCAAATGCCACCACTACGGACAACGGCGAACAAAAAATTGTTAGAGGTAATGCCAATCTTTCGGTAACAAGACGACAAACGACGCCTCTCAGTCCTTCAACCCCTTCAATAACGACCCCGAAAGTAGAAACCACTCCAAAAGTAGGAGTGCCTCCTCAGCCGGGAGAGAAAACAGAGCGCTATTACAAAATTGACGAAAGCGAAAATTATATACAAAACGGAACACGTGTAGCCAAAATAGGTAATGCAGATTTGAGCGTCAAAATACTGGCTGTCGGTAAAATGGATCAAAGCACCAACCGCTTCTCGGAAAGCAACAGCCTTCGAAGCACAGACAGAATCGGCATCAAATTTACAGTAACAAATAGCGGTACAGAGGCCATATCGGGGTGGCAATTCATAACCGCTTTGCCCATTCTACCCCCGTTCACTTTCGTCTCGGAAAAACAGCAGAACCTATTGCCCGGCGAACATATTGAATACACAATCGCCTTCGATAACGTAGCAAAAATTAACGGCAACATAATCACCGTAACTGTAGATCCTGATTACGAAATTGCAGAGAAAACAAGGAGTAATAATGTCGCTTCAGTAACAATAAACGGCATCAACTTTTAACTATATTTCGTCAAAGTGAGAAAGCTCCTCAACGATTGATTTGTAAACCGAGTCCCTGTTTTTGGTATCTCTGATTTTCCTTTGTTTTTGAACGACAATTTCTTGAATGATTTGCGCGGCTTTCTGGTACTTATCGGCAATAGCCTTTTGATTCATCTTGATTGCAAATTTTTGAAAAACCAAACTCTGTCTCAATAATTCCTCCAAAATTTGATACTGAATCGGATGTTCCCTCAAGCCCTTTTCATCATCTCTCAGCCACATATCAACCAACTCGGTAACCGTCCCTATATCTGCACCGACGACAAAACGAGGTAAATCGTTCAAGGCATGCATTTTTTCTCCTTTATTTTCCGTGAAATATTTAACACTGGCCAACCTCCCGCTTTGAATTTCCCTCTTAATGGACGCAAATTTGGAGCGTGGACTTTCTTTATAAGTCACATCTATGGCCAATCCAAAATGAGACAGGCTATCTTTTGAATTCTCGATACTAACAACCTCATCAACCCCGGCACGAATATCGTCTATCCGTGATGTTTTTATAGTTTTAGCCTTCTCGCCAAACCACTGACTTTTCTGCCCCGCTTCGTGCATCAAAGCCTCTAAAACAACCGCGTACCTGGCACTCTCCTCCGTACCAGTAGCTTTGTGATTCTCCTCTATTTCTTTCTCCCTTTCTTCCAAATAGTGAAAATCTCTATCGAATTCTTCCTCGCCAACTCCATCATAAATTTCAGGTTTGATGGCATCTCTATCGATTATTTCTTCGGCCTTCGAATAAGCCCTACTCAGAACTTCCTTCGTTTCTTCCAGCAAAAAAGAATGCTCAAACTTCATCTAGATATCAATATTCGCCTTTTGAGCGTTAGTTTGGATAAAAAGTTTACGAGATGGAACATCATTCCCCATAAGCATATCAAATACTTTGTCAGCCTCAACCGCATCATCAATCTGAACCTGTTTCAAGATTCTCCTTGCCGGATCCATAGTTGTTTCCCACAACTCTTCTGAATTCATTTCACCTAAACCTTTGTAGCGCTGAACATGGATCTTTTGGGTCTTTGCGATTTTTCCACCTTCGGTTTTTCCTTCTCCTTCTTCCTCTTCCGCCTCTTCTTCTTCTCCTTCCGCCGACTCAACTTCCGTAATCTTCTCAGCGTCCTTACCCAGATACTTATTTTTCGTCTCTTCAGTATGGAAATACAAAACCTCCTTGCCCTTTTTTACTTTAAACAAAGGCGGCTGTGCAATATAGACAAAACCACCATCAATAAGAGGTTTGAAATATCTGTAGAGCAACGTCAAAATGAGAGTTCTGATATGTGCGCCATCGACATCAGCATCGGTTGCAATGATAATTTTGTGATAACGAAGCTTGGAAATATCGAAAGTGTCCCCTATCGCCGTACCCATCGCCATTACCAGATTTCGAATTTGCTCGGAAGCCAACATCTTATCTAACCTGGCGCGCTCGATGTTTAAAATTTTACCGCGAAGCGGTAACACAGCCTGGGTCCTGCGGTCGCGCCCGGTTTTTGCGGTGCCGCCGGCCGAATCTCCCTCGACAATAAATATTTCCGACTCAGAAGCATCGCTTGATTGGCAATCAGCCAATTTACCGGGCAACGTCATACCTTCAAGCGCTCCCTTCCTTAATACAGAATCCTTTGCAGCTTTGGCCGCCTTTCTGGCCTTCATGGCCAAAGTGGCCTTACCGAGTATCGCTCTCGCGTCATCAGGATTTTCCTCCAAAAAAGCAGCGAAAGCATCCCCGAAAACAGCCTCGACCGCCCCCCTCGCCTCCACACTGCCAAGCTTAGCCTTTGTTTGGCCTTCGAACTGCACTTCTCTCATTTTAACTGAAATAACGCAGGTTAGACCCTCCAAAACATCGTCCCCCGTAAAATTATCCTCTTCCTTACCGTTACCACTTTTCTTTGAATAATTGTTTAGGGTTCTTGTAAGAGACGTTTTGAAACCGGTAATATGCGTGCCTCCCTCAGCATTGTAGATATTATTGGCAAACGGCATAACGCGCGAAGATATGTCATCAACATATTGCAAAGCAACTTCGACACCCTCTACGCCTTCCGCTTTCTTTTCAACATAAAAAATATTTTTATGGATGGGCTTCATTGCCTGATTGGTAAACTTAACCAAAGACATAAGCCCTCCCTCAAAATAAAAAGACTGCGACGGAACATCAAGACCAAGTTCGCTTAAATAAAAAGCCTCTTCGTCGTTTATGTCACCCTCGTATTTACTGGCATCGATCACCCTGATTCGCAAACCTTTTACGAGATATGCCTGCTGACGCATATGAGAAACAATGCGGTCGAAATCGTATTTAATTTCGGAAAAAATTTCGCTGTCCGCTTCGAACGTCGTTATGGTGCCATTAAATTTTGATGATCCCACTTTTTTTACCTTGGCCTTTGCTTTGCCCTTTGAATATTCCTGCATAAAAACACCACCGTCGCGATGCACCATAACTTTCATGTACACGGAAAGAGCGTTTACAACAGATGCGCCGACACCATGAAGACCCCCCGATACTTTATAGCCGGAGTCATCTCCACCGAATTTTCCTCCTGCGTGAAGAGTCGTCATGATAGTTTCCAAAGCGGAAACTTTTGTAGATTTATGAATATCAACCGGGATACCGCGTCCGTTGTCGGTTACACGGACCCAATTATCCGGAAGCAGGGCAATTTCTATTTCATTGGCATAGCCACCCATGGCTTCATCTCTTGAGTTATCGAAAATTTCAGTTATGAGATGATGAAGACCGTCCGGCCCGGTAGTGCCTATATACATGCCAGGGCGCTTTCGGACAGGCTCCAAACCCTCCAAAACGGTAATCGATTCGGCATTGTAGTGATGACCGGATCCATTCGAGTCCTTATTATTTTTTTCCTTTATTTTAGCCATTTTTTATATTTAAACAAAAAAAAAGAAACGCCCTTTTGCGACCCGCAAAATCAACTACCCCGCAGCAGAGCTGCGAGGTATGTCTCTACTCGAGACCTTGAAATAATAATAGAGTCCCTCGATGT
>MHRK01000054.1 GCA_001820955.1 Candidatus Taylorbacteria bacterium RIFCSPHIGHO2_02_FULL_43_32b | reverse complement strand
GTTACAAACAGATACATCGAGGGACTCTATTATTATTTCAAGGTCTCGAGTAGAGACATACCTCGCAGCTCTGCTGCGGGGTCGTTTACTTTTCCAAATATTGATGAGCAAAAATATTTTCTGTTTTGACGAAATTATTTTTGGCTCAGCCGCAAGCAAAATATAGTAGGCGTAGGTGAAAGATTTATGAACCCGGCGGAAATTTGCGCTATCTGTAAAACATGGTTCTTTGTTAGGCAAAATTCATCATTGCGTGAAAAAATTTTCAAATTATTTTTTTATGCTAGTATTTACGAGCAGGGAGAAAATGGGCTGTACCAGGGTGTAGTTTCGAGCGTTTGCCGAAGGGTAAGTGAACGGGTAGTTGTTTTCCTTCGAGTCGTGTATTTTTTAGAACGGGGTATAGTATAGTGGTAGTGTTATGCACCTGCCCGCCATATTTTTTACGAGGTGTAGTATAGCGGTAGTATTTGCCCATGGGGTGGGTAAGGCAGGAGTTCGACTCTCCTCACCTCGACATTGAAGTAAAATATAGGCGGGTGAAGGGTGCGTATGGTTCGAGTTCAATTCTCGATACCCCGAAAAAATGGAAAAACAAACACAAGCATTTTTGCTTGTGTTTTGTTTTTCCTGTGGTAGCTTAAACCTTGGATCAGTTAAGCCTTGGTTGGAACCTTGGTTGCTAGGTAGTTATTCGACAATCACAAAACGGAGAATTATGCAGAACGAAAAAAGAGCGATTATCGCTTTGGACAACATGAGTGTCTCTCAGTCGGTAATCTTATTGGACAAAATCAAACATCTCATTTTGGCCGCGAAAGTCGGCTTTGAGATGTTTGTGGCCGAAGGACCGCAATTTTTGCGTTTACTTCGGGAAATGGGAGTCGACTTCTTCTTGGATCTCAAGTTCCACGATATTCCCAACACCGTTAAAAAAGCGGTGGCGCGCGCTGTTTTGTATGAACCTTTGATCATAAACGTTCACGCGTCGGGCGGGGAAGCTATGATGAAAGCGGCAATGACTGGTGCTGAAGAAGGTGCCAAACTTGCGTCGCAGAAATACGGTCACTCGGTTGGACGGCCGCTTATCGTCGCAGTTACACTTCTCACAAGTCTTGAAGTAAAGGACTTGCTTGATATCGGTTATCTCGAGTCTGACGTGTTGGGATTAATGCCTGAAGAGGCAAGGGGCAATCTTATACCGGAACTGACATTGACGATGTCAATACTTGCTGAAAGAGCAGGCCTTGATGGGGTCGTTTGTTCGGTCTCAGACGCGAAGTTAATCCGCCAAACGCAGAAGCCTGGTTTCAAAATTATTACTCCTGGCATTCGCCGGCCTGACAGTAGTAAGCAGGATCAAAAGCGCGTGGCTACACCGACCGATGCTGCTCTTGTGGGCGCATGGCCGGTTATAGGTCGCATAGTGACGGAGGCAGCTGACCCGGTGGCAGCTATGCAAAGGGTGAACGACGAAATAGCGTCCGCTCTCAAGACAAAATCCAGAGACGAGGAATCTCCGTCAGTTATGGGCGGAGAACAAGAACCCATGTGTCCCGATTGTGGACATACAACGATCAGGAACGGCCTTAGATACAAATGTTTGAACTGTGGTCGTACTGTTTTATGCCCAGAGTTGGGTAGGGAAGCTGTGAATTGAAGAGATTAATATGAAAAATATTCTGGAAATGACTAGGGATGAGCTTTTGGATCTTCGTCCGGAAGATGTCAGAGGTCGTCTCAACGCGGCAGAAGTTGTGCATATAGCCAACACTTTGGGAGCCTTTTGGCATTACGACTACGAAGCTTCAAAGCAGGGGAAGGTTGGCCTGCATGCTCTTTTGAAGTCTGGGCGCCACAGCGACGGGTTCTTTGTCTCAAAGATTCTGCTCGAATCGTCAAACATTCGAGAGATTATGGCGAAGCAGATGGTGATGCGCCTTAGCGAAGTACTTTTGTGTGATGTCGATTACGTAATCGGCATACCGGACGGTGCGACATCGCTCGGCGAATCCGTGGCCAAGATCTTGGGCACGAAAGTTGCAACAATGGAAAAAAAGGACGGTAGGCTTGTGCTGGTCACTGAAATCGAGCAGCAATCTACGGTTCTGTTTGTTGAGGACTTTTGTACGCGCGGCACCGGATTTCGGAAAGCAGTCTTGGAAGTGCTTAGCAAAGAGCCTACGGCCAGTATCCTTCCCTTCGACACCGTCATTCTAAACCGTGGCGGGATGGTGAGGGTCGTCGTTAGCGATACACTGTCATGCCGTGTACTTCCTGTGGTTGAGAAGAGGGTTAAGGATTGGGCAGCCGATACTGTCGATCCATGTCCTCTGTGTGTTCTCGGTTCTACGCCGATCAAGCCGAAAGCTACGGACGAAAACTGGCGTTCGATCACAACTTCGCAGTTGTGAGTAATCAAATAGTTACAAGGACGTGCAATCATTTTGCCGTCCTTTTTCTTCATGTTCAAAGGGTATCTTTAAGCGTCAAAGAATATCTTAGTCCCCAAAACATTATTATTCCGAGAATAAGAAAGAGAAAATTATAGGGAATGAATTGAAGAAGAATTGTGGCGACAAGGGGGCCGGTGATAAATGCGAGAGGTTTTGTCATTCGAAATAGACTGACAATCTCGGGCTGTTTCTCTCCCGTTTTTTTAAAAAAATATGTTTCGCTCATAATTTCGACGATTGAGGCGCCGATACGAGTGGTGAGGAGCGCCGCTGTCCAAACTAAGAAGTTGGCGTTTGGTATGAAGGTTAAAAGCATTGTTGAGACTCCCATAATAACCAGGCCGCCGGTAAGCATTTCCTTTTCTCCCCATTTTTCATCTGCCAGCCTGCCAAGAGGAGCTTCAAGAATTGCAAAAGGGAAGAGCATGACGGTAAACATTATGCCGATCGCTTGCCAGTCGAAACCCATGTAGGTTCGAAGATATATTGGTGTATAAATGACCATCCAGGAATAAAACAACTGTAAAATAAAATTTGTTGAAAGAATTTTGTAGGTACTTTTGTGTTTGGGTAGAGAGGTCAGTATTGTCAAAAAAGAATTGTTTTCGTACGTGGAATCATGAAAACCTCTGAAAGAGTTTACGATTATTATAATGACGGGCAAAAGTACCGCGGCTGAGGCCAGATAAACTTTCCAATAAGAATTGTGAGAAACAATAAGCCCCGCTAGGATCGGCGCCATAATCCAAGCTGTGTTATTGATGCTTAAAAATGTGCCGCGTACCGTGCCTGTCACTCTGTCTTGCAGTGAAGTCTCGAGAAAAATGTCCATGGTGAAGTAGAGCATGATGGCCATAATATCGAACGCTATGAAAAAAAGAGTGATGAAGAGCGGCTCGCGGACGAACGTGAGTCCGATTAGCGAAACAAATCCAACGATGGCCAGTGTCAGGGCGATTTTGTAGCCGCCAAATTGTTTCAGTAATTTGCCGATTTTAGTAAACAAAACTAATGCAATCAATGATGAAACCGCGTAGATAATGCCGACGCTTTTCGTGCCGACAAATTGAGACAAAAATTCTGAATTAACATAGGCGGGGAGAGCGGCTGTCAGGGCGAAAAAAAAGCCGAGCATATATATTGCTCCGAAGACTTTTTGCTTAACTATGGGGGAAGTCATGGAAGAATTATATAGGCAATTACTTTTGCCGCCAAACACGCTTATCTAAACTTATGTGATATAGAAAATAAGAGGCAAAGGAAGATGTTACAAATTTGTAACGGCCGTTACAAATTTGTAACAGCGAGTCGTGTATGAAATAATAATAAAAATTGCAAACATGGGTCAGCTGGAAAAAGAATTAGTCAAAGAACTGAGGGGGAAGAAGATACAGAAAGCTATTCTGTTATCGGTGGCTGCGGCCGGCCTCTTGTCTGTGGCTGCGATGGCACCGAATGCTTTGCAAATGTTAGCGATGTTCGATAGGAGGCTCATAAAGGCAGGCAGGCGCTACAATTTGAACAGATCCTTAGACAGACTTTTGTATAACGAATTAGTGCACTTTGAAGAAAACAAGGATGGAAAATTTTTGCGCTTGACTCCAAGGGGTGAAAAGGAAGTGACAAAGTATAAACTACTAGAAGCAGTGCTAAACAAACCGAGAAAGTGGGATAAAAAATGGAGAGTTCTTATTTTCGATATTAAAGAAATGAAAAGAGGTATTCGCGATAATTTGCGGCGGACGCTGAAGGCGGTAGGTTTTCATAAACTTCAGCAAAGTGTTTGGGTTTATCCTTACGATTGCGAAGACTTTATGACACTTCTCAAATTAGATCTCAAAATAGGGAAGAGCATGCTTTATATGATCGTCGATAAGTTGGAAAATGATGGAAGCCTCAAGGACATTTTCGGTATTAATTCTTAAAGTTTCTTCTCAATTCACCAACAAGAAGTAGGGCGTACAGGCTTGTCGAGCATGAGATTGTGAACAAACCTTAAAAACTTGTGTTACATTTCTGTAACGGCCGTTACAGAAATGTAACAGAGCAAAAAAACAAAAAGGACCACTTTTTGTTAATTACGAGGCAACCCCGAATAATCCGTCTGTGGGATGAGGCGAGAGAGGTCATAAAAAGAATTTGCGAAATATATTTAGGAAGATATTTAATTAAAATTTTTAAAGAGTATAATGGGCTAATCAAACTTACCTCAATGAAAAGAAAAACTGTCGCAATTATATTTTTTATTTTGACTATCGTATTTGTGGTGGTTGCGGTTTTTACGGTCCTTAAACTTAGGTTTGAAGAGACAAAGTCTGAGCGGGCTCGTACTGAAGCAAATGTCAGTTCGATAATTTACCGGAATGAAAAGTATGGGTTTGAGTTTATGTATCCTGGCAGTTGGCTTTTTAATGACCAAATGAATTCTCCACGACCTTTTATCGAAATCTGGAATAAAAATGTCGATGCAAATGTTGCTAATATTTACATTTATCCGTCATGGATTTTCGGTGTATCCTTAAGTGCAATTACAGGTAATGCAGAAAGCTCTTTTTTTTCTAGCGGTGATGAAATTGTAAAAAACAAGATTTACGGTGAGCCGGTCGTTTTTAAATACGGAAATTGGCAAGGTTTTCGCGAGCAAGCCTCAGAAGAGCCAGGATTGAATTGGGACGCGATTCACGGGAAATTAGCTTCAAGAGGTAGCACTATTGAAGCACTATGGGTGGGGAACAATTTAACAAGTATAAGCGCGGAAAAATATTTTCTGCCGATTCTCTCCTCATTCAGGTTTATCGAGCCGGATGTATCAAAGGCAAAATATGATGAACCTCGTGCTACAAAATGTTTGCAGGAAATCACGACGGCTGATCCAGGTCTTGAATTTGAGCCAGGGATTGTCACGCTGGGATTTGAGCCATCACCGGCATCTTCGGCAGAAAATATCATTAAATCATACGGCTTGACGACCAAAGACACTATTGATTTTGAAACTTTCGGCCACTTTGCTTATGTAAGAGTACCGGTGGGTCAAGAATATCTTTGGATATGCAGGTTCAGACAGAACTCTACGATTAAATCTGCGGAAGTGAATGGTATTACCCACGCCAACTGGTCGAAATACAGTAATGACGCAATGCCGATAATCGAATGGTAACGCAATGGCGCATTTGGTAATTGATGAACCAAAAAACCGCCGAGTTCGGCGGTTTTTTGGTTAAACTCCAATCAAAACCGGAATAACTATTGGCCGCTTGTTCGTTTTTTGGAACAGAAATCTGGAGAGATTATCGGTCAGGACAGTTTTCACATATTCGAAGTTTATCGGGTTCATCCCAACGGTTGTGTCCTCGACTGTTTTTTTGATAATGATTCGGGCTTGCTGTAGGAGTTCTTGAGATTCCCGAAGATAGACAAAGCCTCTTGAAATAATGTCAGGCGATTTTTTTAATCGTCCGGTTGAAGTATTGATTGACGCCACAATGACGAACATTCCGTCTTCTGAGAGCATTTGCCTGTCTCTGATGACGACTTCTTGGACATCACCGACGGCAAAGCCGTCAACCATCATAAATCCTTCAGCGGCTTTTTCTTTAAGTGTAGTTATCGATTCGCCTTTATTTCGGATTTCGATAATGGTGCCGTCATCGGGGACGACAATGTTTTGGGGAGGAGTGCCTGCTTCTACGGCAAGTTCCTCATGAAGTCGAAGCATGTAATGAGAGCCGTGAATTGGCACAAAGAATTTCGGTTTGATTTTTTTGTGCAACCATTCGATTTCTCCTCGGTTGGCGTGGCCTGTCGAGTGAATGTATAAATCGGAAGTTCGATAGTGAAGAATTTTTGCTCCGGCCCGCGCCAAATTGTCTTTTAATTTTTGCACGGTTCTTTCATTTCCTGGAATAATCGAGGATGACAAAACTACTGTGTCACCTTTTTTAATCTGGACATTTTTGTGAGATTTATTCGTCATTCTCATGAGCGCGGCGAATTCCTCACCCTGAGCGCCAGTCGCTAAAATAATGACTTTATGTGGCGGATAATTTTCCATGTCCTCCGCCTGAATGATCGTGTCTTTTTTGACCTCAACAAGCCCTGCCGCGATCGCGACGTCGATGTTGGTTTTCATGCTTCGCCCTTCGACTACGATTTTCTTTCCGGTCTGTTCGGCAACCTGAATAATTTTTATCATTCGCTCAAATTGCGAAGCGAAGGTGCCGATAATGAGCCTGCCCGTTGATTTATTGATGATGTCTTCAAGTGTTTTGTGCACCAGTCTCTCGGGAGTTGAAAATCCGGGGTTGGCGATGTTGGTAGAGTCGGCCATGAGGAGCAGAACATTTTCTTTGTCGAACGCTGAATACTCGGACTCTTCTTTGGGATCGACAACTCCGTCAGTGTGGGAGAGTTTGAAGTCTCCAGGGGTGACTATCATTCCATATGGGGTCTCGATGATTATGCCCATACAGTCAGGAATAGTATGGGTAACTGCGAAAAATTTAATTTTAAGATCGCCTATTCTGATAGCTTCATTTTTTTCGATAATTCTTATATCAAGTTTTGCCTGAGTAGGGAATTCGACTTGTCGCTTTTCAATCATAAGAGCCGTCAGCTTTCGCGTGTAAAGGGGCGGATTACCGATTCTCTCCATTATGTATGGGACGGCGCCGATATGGTCCAAGTGGCCATGTGTCACAAGCACGGCTCTTATTTTTTCTTTTCTTTCTTCAAGATATTTGGTGTTCGGCAAAATAAAATCAATACCCGGGGTGTCATCTTCGGAAAATTGCAGACCGGCGTCTATGACAACGATGTCGTTTTTATATTCAATGACAGTCATGTTTCGGCCGATTTCCTCAACTCCGCCCAAAGGAATTATGCGGATAGAATCGCCAAGCGGTGGCGGAATGGTCTTCGTGCTTTTTTTCTTTGATTCGGTGTGTTTTAGAATTGTTTGGTTTTCGTGTCTCCTGTGACTGGAAGGTCTGGACATTCCATTTTTTTTATTTGCGTCACGCGGACGAAAAGGAGAGCCCTGGTGTCTCCCTCTGTCACCATAGGGATTTTTTTGCATTTCGCTCTCTGGTCTAATTATCTTTTTTTCACCTGCATTTGAACTATCCGCAATGAAAGTTCTGATTTCCTGATGGTGCTCGCGTTCCGCGTGAGGAAAAGCCGGGCGGTTTCTTATTCCCATCTTAGTTCTTCGTGTAAAACCTCTTTCCATTTTAATTTCTGATTATCTTACTAATACTTTGTAAATACCTCCCAAACCTTTTCATTTTCAATAAACCAGTCTTTAATCTCAGCAAACCTTTCTCCCGGGGAGGCGATCGATCCTCCGCTAAAACCTTTGATGGACGGTGGCAGTACGTATAGGTAGTCTGGAGTGTATAAGAAAATGGCTGGTGTATCTTTTTTAATTTCGCTATCTATGTTCCTCAGAATTTCCTCTTGCTCTTGTTGGTTTTTTGCTATTCGCGCTTCGTTTAACATCTGATCAACTTTGCTGTTGGTGTACATTGCTATGTTGTATCCGGGGTCGTTTCGCTGAGACGAGTGCCAAAAAGCGAAAAGATCTGGATTTCTGCCAATTACTTCGCCGAACAGAAGAGCATCGTATTTTCGCGGCCGAATTATGTTCTGACTAAGATCGCTAAGTTCGAAAAGTTTCAGTTCTACGGATGCCCCGAGTTCTTTCCAAGATTGAATGACAAAATTCGCGGCATCCTTCAGTTCGGGTACGTTTGGAGCGAAAAGCGAAAATGACAAGATTTGCGTAGTTTTTGTTTTCTTGTCCGTCTTTTCGTAAATTTTTGTTTCTTCGTTAAGTTTCCAGCCTGACTTTTCGAGCAATTTTCTGCTCTCTCCCATTTTATCTGTTGTGGTGCCCGTGGTATTTGGAGTTGATGTTCCCGAAGTTTGAGTCAAAATTTTTTGACCTTTAATATCCTCCGGAAGTGGACCGGTAAGAACGGTTCCGTAACCTTTGAGTACATCCTCGATCAAAGCCTCTTTATCAATAGATTTATCGAGTGCGTCTCTAACATTTTTGTCTATAAATATTGCGGCCTGATTCTGATTGAAGAAAATACCGTAAACTCTTGGTAGATTTAGTGTTTCGACTCGCGCCCCCAGCATCTTCATTTCCTCCGTTTCTTGGGGTGATATTCCGCCCATGCTTTCGATGGCTTTTGCTTTCCATGCGGCAATGAGTTCGGACTCACTTCCATAAACATTCATAATTATTGTCGAAATGAAAGGTTTTCCTCCAACATATTTAGAAAAAGAATGAAGTTCGTAGGATGTTGGAATACCCTCGTTGCTTTCAATTTTAAATATTTTGTATGGCCCTGATCCTACCGGGTTAATATTTTTTAGGCTAAAAGAAAATTCGTCCGTGCCTACTTCCGTCCAGAAGTGTTTTGGAATGATCCCGAGCGTGAGATTTTCAACAAAAGGAAAATACTGTCGGGGCAGATGGAAAGCCACAACTTTGTCACTTATTTTCTCTGCAGTTACACCCTCCCACTCAGCTCGTTTGGGGCTTTTTATTGACGGGTCTTTTGCTTTCCCGACTGTAAAAATTACGTCATCGGCAGATATGGGTTTTCCATCGTGAAATACAGCGTCTTCTTTTAAGGTGACAGTGTATGTTAAACCATCCGGAGAGATCTCATATTTTTCCGCAAGGTCGGTTGTGAGTTCGCCGAAAGGTGTAGCTCTCAAAAGTCCGGAGAAGGTCAAAGCTGTTATATCTCGGTCGGCGTCAGAAATGGCAAGTAATGGGTTGATGAATCTCGGTGAACCGACGGTTCCTTCTACAATTTTGCCTCCACTCGACGGAACGGTTACAGACAGGGTGTCGTTTGCTTCGGCAAATATCAAAAGAGTGGATAGTGTCATCGCGGCCACGAAAAGATAAAACAAAGCGGCCTCGCCCACAGTGAAATTTTTGAGAGCGTTATCCAGTCTGGCGGTTCCCGGCAGGGCGAAAGTTTTTTTTAATAAATTTCTCATCTAAATAAAGAAAATAGTGTCGTTTGAAGTAAGCGGCTATTTAGCGCTAATTTATAATCCAATTTTAATAATCATTCTTAGATTTGTTGTTTCCGAGACTTTGCAGTGATTGTGTATTAATAATTTTACGCCATTAATCCAGACTAATAGTCGGAGATAATGCCTGATTATTTCAGTGTAGGTTTTTTTAATACGTGAATATTTTCGAAGCGCGAATTAGTTATCGACAAAACAAAAGGAGTGAAGCAGTAGTAATTAGAAAAGCTTCGATTATTTCAGCATAAAACTCGCGACAGCCGAAATGACGAAAAGTATTGCAATGATTATTGTTCCATTGAAAGCCGTTTTTTCAAAGCCACGGCGGGTATGAAATCCTGAGCTGAAATTATCACCAAAGGCGCCACCTAAACCGGCGGCTGATTGCTGGACCAAAACCCCGGCGGCCAACAAGACCGACAGGACTATCTGTATATAGGGAAGATACTGAACAAGGATTTGCATGTAGAAATAGGCTAGCACGGCTTCAATCCGAACGCAAGTCATGTAATACCCAAGCGAAAATGACATCCCTTCCCAAGTTAAAATGACATCCCCTCGTAGTACCATTTGGCATATTCGTAACTCAAATATGCGATGGCAGAAATCAAACTCACTCCTCGTGAGCAGGAAAGGTATGACATTATCCTCTCCTGCATCGGCAGAGACATTACGAACAAAGAAGCGTCAGCCCGCCTTGGACTGAAAGTTAGACAGATACAGAGACTGAAACGAGCGGTCGAAAAAGAAGAAGCGAAAGGTGTCGTCCATAAATCAAAAGGATGGCCCTCGGGCAATGCGACCGACGGTGCCATTGTTAAAAAAGTAGCGGCTTTCTTTAAACAAAAGAAACATAAAGATTTTGGTCCGACATTCGCGCGGGAAAAGTTGGCCAACCTCGGTATTAGGATCGGCACGGAAACACTTCGGTCACTCATGATCAAAAAAGATCTCTGGAAACCTCGTTTGAGACGCGGGCCGCAAATCGTCAGAGGGTGGAGGGAACGCAAGGAAAGTTTGGGAGAGCTGGTGCAGTTTGACGGTTCGTATCAGGATTGGTTTGAAAATAATGGAGAGGAATGCCTCCTCGCCGCCATCGACGACGCCACGGGCAAAATCGTTCGAGCTGTGTTTGAAGACAATGAAGGAGTGTGCTCGGTCTTTCGCTTCTGGGCGGCCTACGTTGAGGCCTACGGACGTCCTGTGGCTGTATATCTCGACAAATTCAGCACCTACAAAGTCAACTGCAAAAACGCCGTAGACAACGCGGAGTTCATGACACAATTCGAGCGAGCAATGCAAGAGCTCGACATCCGGGTCATCTGCGCTAACTCTCCGGAGGCCAAAGGCAGAATCGAACGATTGTTTGGAACCTTGCAAGACCGCCTGGTCAAAGAAATGAGGCTTGCCGGAGTTAGAGGAAGAGATGACGCTAACAAATTCATCCATGAAAAATATATTCCCGATCACAACGCAAGATTTGGCGTTCCCGCCAAAAACAAGGCCGATGCCCACCGTCCGCTTCCGGACGAATTGCGAATGAAGTTGTCTTCGATCTTTTCCGTTCAATCAAAACGCAAAGTGAACAACGACTATACGATTCAATTCAAGACCCGCTGGTTTCAATTAGAGGCGACACAAGGAACGGCCGTCTACAAAAGAGATGAAGTGATCGTTGAAGAACACCTCGACAACACCGTCCTTGTCCGGCTCAAGGATACGTACCTTGTGTATCGCGAACTTCTCGCGCGGCCCAAACCGGTGCGGATACCGATCACGGCACTCACAAGACGAAAGCCGGACTGGAAACCGCCAGCCGATCATCCGTGGAGAAAATCGTTTTGAAATTTCGCCGCGTACAAATACAACAACACAAATACTCAAACTACATAAGGTGTCATTTTAACTTGGGTCTGACATCCGAACGCAATCACATTTATCTATAATGCAACAACTGCTAAAATGTGGATACCCACTATGACAGTAATATCGCCAAAACTTGGGCAAAACCTAAAGCGCATTAGAACAAAGAAAAAAATGTCGCAAGGAGATATTGCACGCGCCTTAGATGTGCATAGAGCGTATGTAAGCGGTATAGAAACCGGCAAGCGCAACCCTACCCTTGCGACATTAGAGAAATTAGCTAGTGCGCTTGGAGTATCGGTAAGCGAGCTTTTGAAATAAATTTATGAAATTACATTTTTCATACAACATAGAAAAAGATATTGAAAATTTTATCAATGGAACGCGAGCGGTGAATAGTAAAAAGCCGACAAAGTTTCAAACTTCATTCTCCGAAAAATACGGCGACAATTTTGAAACTGAAAAAGTTAAAGCATTTATAGAGGGGCAGTATAAAATAAACGGTTTTGATGTGGATAAAGAAATTGTCGCCGTTGAAGAAAGGTGGAAAATTACCGAGCCGATTTTCGTTGAGCGAGTAGAAAAGATATTCGGCATTTCCTATCCTGCGCCGATTATTACGGTTTATTTGACCCATAATGAGCGTTGTACCTACAATATCCGGCAGAACTACTTTTTCGTCAGAATCGGCTCGGAATTTTCCAACAACACGATAATGCACGAACTTTTGCACTTCTACACTTGGCACGCTTTCGGTAAAAAGTTATTGGACGAAGGACTTTCAAAATTGGCGTATAACGATGTCAAAGAATCTTTGACAGAACTTTTGAATCTTGAGTTTTCCGATCTGTTGAACGGAAAACGAGATGAAGGATATCCTCAAAATCAAGAAATGCGTACCAAGATACGCGAGATATGGCAGGTGAAAAAAGATATTTCGACCCTCATTCAAAAATTAGTATCTGAAACTATAAGTACGAAATAAGAGGTAATAAATTTTTTTCAAGACAAAGTAAGTATCCACACCCTCCAACCCCACTTTCAAAGTTAAAGATATCCCTCCGAAAAAACAAGGAGAAATACTTCACTTTTTTGAATCACAAAGGCATTCCCATCGACAACAACAAAGCCGAGAGAGCTCTCCGGCATTTGGTGATCAAAAGAAAGATTTCCTTTGGCTCCAAAACTCAAAGAGGGGCAGAGACTACCTCAATCCTGGCTTCAGTTATTCTTTCTCTGAAATGGAACAATCCCGAGAATTGGTTTAAAACATATCTTGCTCTAGGGCGTTGAAAACAAAGGGGGGTTGGAGGGTGTGGATACTTACATTTTAGATTTTTTAAAAAAATCGCGAACGCATTTGCGTTCGCGATAGTTTGCTATTCGTCAGTCAGAATGCTCGAAATTGAATTAAACCGTCCGGCCATAGACCGGGAATTCCGAAGAAGTTAATCCAGTCGGCATTCAAGTTGCGGCCGTTCAAATCGAGCCTCTCTCCGTATCCGGTAATTCCATATGAATTGGGAGTCCAAAGCCCGTAGCTTTGGGGATCTTCCTCGGCGAAAGTACCCATGACCGCGCCGCTTTCTTCCGTCAGCAAGCGGGTAGTGAGAAACGCATTAGGGCCGTAACTGAAGATGCCACGGGCAAGTAGATAGTATGTTTGTCCAGCCGGAACTTCAAGAGGTTTTAAGCCAACGCTGTTTCGCGTATAGAAGGTCGCAACGTTATTGCCGCCTACTTCAGAAGATGAAGCAATAACTGGCGGAGCTAATAATCCGCCGACGTCGAAACCCGAAACGGGTTGAGAGAAATATGGATCGGTAAACGCATAGAGCGTTGCGGTAATCAATCCTACACCAGAGCCGACGAAGGAGAAACTGAATTTTCCGAAGCCTACGATTCCGGCCGGATCAGCGGTTACCGATGCCGCTATCAGTCTACCATCGGCGAGACCTGTTGAGGGAAGCGGCTGTGCCGCGAATGTGGGGTATGATCTCACGAGGAGAACTCCCGGACAATAAGTAGAGCCGGTCACTTCCACAGACATGCCGTCTTCAAAACCGAAGGCTAACGTGTTTTGCGGGAGGTCGTCATCAAAGTCGATCTGAATTATGTCACCACTTCTTCCTGAATCGACAAAACTTATGCCTGCCGTGTCGGTGCGAAAAACGAGTGTTTTCGTTGTTCCTTGAAGGACTCTAACCGGAGAGGGAAACACTAGTACGCTGTGGTGGGAAGTTCCGATGAAGTAAGCTTCGCCGACTTGAGTGTTTTGATCCCACACGGTAACGCGGTAAAGGTCTCCCGGGTATGCCCACTCACCTAGTTTGATGCCCAGTCTCGGCAACATAATGTCCTCGTACAACGCCCGGAAATCCATGGCGTTCACAACTTCGTTAACGCGGTTGCCTGTTGCCATGTGCCACATGACGTCCGGGTTTTGAGAAACAAGGAGGGCTCCTCGTCGCACCGTGATTGATGGACTCTCAACCGGCTCCTCCGGAAGGCATTTAACCGGTCCTTTAAATTTAGGGCCCGAGCCTACTCTCCACGAAGAGGGGATCGTCCACATGACGAATTCCTCCGCTTGTTCGAAATCGAAAGACAGCTGGCCTTTCAGAGTTAGGATGTGTTCTCCGACCGCTAAGAATACGGGGTCAGTGAATCTGGCAGAAATGTTGTCGCCGTCCAAAACGGTGTCTACAGAAACCGCCACTATGACGTTGTCACAAAGTAGCGTGAGTCCATAGACAGATTTGCCGGTTCCGATCGTGATCGGTAGATCACTTACTAGTAAGTCTTTTTTCTCAACTGTGACTTTCATACTCCAGAGTTCGTAAGGAACTCCCGTCACGAAGCTTTTTCCGATTCCTTGAGAGGCCACCGTGAGAGTGGGAATCGCCGAGGCTGTCTGCGCATCGGCGGATGCGCAGATACACAGTGCCAATACTAGCCATTTTTTCATTCGTACTACCCTTGGTTGAGGTTTTTCTGACCTGTTCTATGTTGTTATAGGCAGGGTTTTTGTATACCCTAACCTGACTATTCCGGGCTCAAAATTACAATATTATAGGTATTTAGTCAAGATGTGAAAAGCGAATGCGTGATTTTCCACAACCGCGGTGTTCTGAATGTGTTTTTCGCCGATTCACCCTATATTTTATCGCAGAATTTTTTTTGTTGTTTTTCGGAATTATGCTGTTATGATTAAGAATGAAGCTAATTTTTGATAAAGAATGTTAAACATTGTCCTATACTCGCTTCTCATTATGTTGTCCTCGCTGGTCGGAGTATTTTCCGTTTGGCATAAAATGGGGAGGGTGATCGAGAGGAATCTTCATTTTTTGGTCAGTTTTTCGGCTGGCGTGTTTCTTATAGTTTCGCTTCAGTTATCGAAAGAGGTCTTTGAACATGCCGAAACTATTGGTGCGGGATTATTTTGGGTGGTTGCCGGTGCTGTAGTAATTTTTCTTTTTTTTAAGCTGTTTCCTTTTTTTCACCACCACCATGACGAGTTTGAGGAGCATTCACATTCAAAGATCGACGCGAGGAGAATTTTGTTGAGTGATTCTCTCCATAATATTGGTGATGGTATTTTTCTCGCGGCATCATTTGGGGTAAGTATGGGGCTTGGTGTCGCGACTGCAGTTAGTATTTTTGTGCACGAACTTTTTCAGGAAATGTCCGAATTTTTTGTGTTGCGACAGGCCGGTTATTCAACAAAAAAAGCTTTGGGTTTAAGCTTCTTAGTCTCGGCCACAATTTTAATCGGCGCTCTCGGCAGTTTTTTTCTTCTCGATTTCTTCGAGGTTTTGGAAGTGCCGCTTCTTGGGATTGCATCCGGTTCATTCTTTATTGTTGTGGCGCATGATTTAATACCTCACGCTTTCATGACGCCGACATTCAAAAAGGATTACTTGAGACATGTAGGCTGGTTTTTGGCCGGTCTCGTACTAATGATTGGTCTTAGTTTCCTTATATCGCACTAGCGCTTGCGCTAGGCGTTTCTCTGTATTTGTCGATGATAGAATCCAGTTTTGCTATTTC
Organism: Candidatus Taylorbacteria bacterium RIFCSPHIGHO2_02_FULL_43_32b; assembly: GCA_001820955.1. GTDB lineage: Bacteria > Patescibacteriota > Minisyncoccia > Phycocordibacterales > 2-02-FULL-43-11 > 2-02-FULL-43-11. Next base: position 16,512 of record MHRK01000054.1, on the reverse strand, counting down.
TTTTTCAAGAGATTCCAAAGTTTCTTTTTTATCTCCCGCCAGCATTTTTCCGAGTGCGCTTATGTCGTCGTCTGTCATGGAGTCGATATTTTGGACCAACCTCTCTTTGAGGATGGGGCTGAAGAGGAAACTGTCTTCTATCAAAATTTTTAGAGCTGTTTTTTTATCCATTTTGGTCGTCACTAAAAACTTTTATAGCCTGGTCGATTTCGGATTTATTTTCTTCGTACCGCATTTTTTCCTCCGCTAACGTTTCCTTTATTTTTTTTAATGCATCCAAAATGAGACGTGCGTCTTGTCTTTTGAACTGGAGGAAGGCTTCGACGGCGTGGGTTGTAGCCATACCCAATGTCTGTAATTCCAAGATTTCAGTGCCGAATGCAATTTTTTTGGAAACCGATGGTGTGATGTCAAGATTGGGAAGTCCAAATTTCTTGAGAGCCGGTCCTATGACTTTAAGCGCGTCGGCGCTCCAGGATACGGCTTCTCCCATGCCCGGTACCAAGTCGGCAATTGTGACTCCGGTATTGGCCAATGTTCTTCCTAGAGCGGCAAGACCTTTTTTGACTTCCGGATCCTTAAGTATTTTCTTCCACCGTGCCTCGGTTAAGACATATTCGGCAATAATCGGGGGCTCTTCGATTTCCGTTTCAACCTCTATGATCGGCCTTCTGCCGCCATTATCGTTATCATCATCAATCTCAATATCAGGAAATTTTTCCATAGGCGTAAAATTTTATTTTAAGACACAATTAGAATATGTTTCTTCTGCCGGCGTTCCCTCTGTTACAAATGCTGTGTCGCCTTTATTCCAAAAGACGATTGATTCGTCGGCTTTTGCGTATCGTGCGCCCGAAGCTGATATAGCCCGTGGTAAGGATATTCGCATTTCATCCTCACCACTTAGCACCAAATCAACAAACTTATCATCAGTTGGATAAAAGGTGGCATTTATAGATTTTGAATCGTCGCATTTAAATACAAAGGCTTTGGGAGTTGCTTTCGTGCAATACTTTTCAAACGAGCGAATACAAATTTGTTTTGCTTCACACCAGGAATATCCGGCACCGATTAAGCAACCGCCTTCATCTTTTTGTCCGCCGATTGTCATTTCGGCGATTTTGAATATGTCACTTTCTTTTGACACTGGATCGGTTATCGGCAGGGATTCATAAGCGTTTAAAGTCAAAACATAATTTCCAGCCGGATACATATTCGATACTGTCCAGTTTGCGACTCCTGAATTTTCTAAATTAGTGAAAATAACCGGGTCAAACTCCTGCCCCTCTTCTTGAAGCGGGGGAGGAGGAATTCTCCTTATGGCTACGGGAACTTTATAAGTGTCTGGAATATTTTTAGTCGCCCATTTTATTTCGACGTCAGAACCGGGCGTAATTACGTCATCTTTCGTTGGTGAAATGACGGTTATCGATGGTTTGTTTTTGATCGTCATGAAAACAACTCCGACCGCTATAACGGTGACCGTTAGTAAAATGGAGATTACTTTTTTCATTTATTAACATTAATTAATAAGTACGAGTAATTTGAGGTTGTTTATATATGATATCATAGCCCATTTCCGAAAGGGAAAGCAGGGGCTGGCAAAAAAGAGTGGTCAACTTTCGTTGGCCACTCTATAATCTGTCAAAATCGACATTAAATTATTTGAAGATAATTGTGCCGCTGTCCATCTTTAAGTCGAAGATAAGTTCACCTTTTGACGTAAAGCGGAATTTTTGCGCTTGGTCGAACACAACTTTAAAGTCATCTTCCTGTGAATTTGCGCAGTACATTTTCGTTGAGGAAACGTCGCTAAAAGTAATACTTCCGTTTACAGCAGAGTATTTTCCTCCCATTGAGTTGCAATCCGATCCGGCGACGAATGTGCCGTTCGCCAAAAACTTTATGCCAAACAATTGTTCTCTCGGCGTAACAACTTTACCGCTCTCATAGGTTGTCTTGGTCCAATTCCAAGTTTTCATGGTTAGTGTCATGCGTTCGGGATTTGCTTCTCCTGCAAAATCCTCGGCGACTTCTCCGAACTGCATAGTGTTTTCATTAAGAAGGAGTCGAAGACTTTTGCCGACAGACGGGTCTACTGTCATTGCTTCGCCAATTTTTCGGTCGGCGTAATTTACAATGATTGAACTCCCTGGTCCGGGTTCCATTCCTTGCGGGGCAATGCGGTCACCCAAATAAAGTGCGTCTGAACCAACATAACCGTCTTCTGTGTTAAGCGCGGCGGCAACGTAATAGAATGTACCAGTACCTCCGGTTTCTTGCGTAAGAATGAAAGCAATATCCTCTCGATCGTCACCATTTAAATCTTTCTTAATTTCGTTGCCGAAATAACGAGTAACGATTTTTGCGGAGCTCGATGCGATAGAAAGCTCAGACAAGCCATTCGTTAATTGGACAGGTTTTTTGTCGACTGTGTACTCAATATTTTTATAATCGGAACTCAAAGCGCTTTTGTCCTGTGCGAGGTAAAATAATCCCCCGACAATGACGACAAGACCAATGACATATATTAATGTGTTTCTCATGCCGCCTATGCTATCACGGGAAAATATTTTTTCCATTTGCGCATTTCGATGTGATATTTTGTAATGTACAGGGCAACAACCTTTCATTTGCCCCCTGTTCGGCCTTGTTACAGCGTACTCCTCAAAGGTTTTCTTCCTGTTATACTGATTCAATGCTGAAAGTTTCAAATATTTCAAAAAGTTTCGGAACTTTGGACATTCTATCGAAAGTTTCTTTTACATTGGTCGAAGGTCAAAAGGCGGCACTGGTCGGGGAAAATGGTTCCGGAAAAACCACTTTGCTAAAAATATTGGCTGGTTTGGACGAAAGTGACAGTGGCACGATAGAAAAAGAGGAGGGTCTTCGCGTTGGCTACCTTCCGCAAGACGTCGGTCTGGTAAAAGATCAAACTATTCGGGAGTATTTTGGTGCTAGGGCGGAGCATTTAATTTCTAAGACCTTAGCAGGTCTCCGGCTAGAAAATATTTCTTTGGACAGGAAGCTGGGGTCTTTGAGCAGTGGTCAAAAAACAAAAGTTGTTCTTGCGACGATGTTGATAGATGAGCCGGACTTGTATCTTCTCGATGAACCTACCAATAACCTGGATATTCCGGCGCTGATTTGGCTTGAGGATTATCTCAAAAATTCGCAGGCCGCCGCCGTAATCGTTTCGCATGACAGGAGATTTTTGGACAAAGTGGCTGACAGAGTTTTCGAATTGGATTTCGAAACTCATGCTCTGAAAAGCGAATCAGGCAAATATTCAGATTTTTTGGAACGCAAACGGAAGGCCATTTTGAAACAAAAAGGAGAATATGAACGTCAGCAGGAAGAGATAGAAAGATTGACCACCGAGGCACGGAACAAACGTGAAGCTGAAGAGCGTGGCCGCAAAAAGAAAGCGCCAGATAACGATAAGTTGTTGAGAGGGGTTAAAAGTGACAACGCCGGAAAAAAGCTGACCGTGGGAGCCAGAGTTTTGGACAAGATCGTTGAAAGGATGGAGAAAATAGAAAGAGTGGATGAGCGAAAACCTTTTTCGATCGAGTTGCAGGCCATACATTCCGGAGGTCATGCCGACATCGCGCTCAAAGACGTCAAAGTTGAATACAAGGACGGTTTTGAATTGGGCTCTTTCACTATTCATATCGGTTACGGAAAACGTTACGGCTTTGTGGGACAAAACGGTTCTGGCAAAACTACCTTGCTCAAATTGATATCAGGTGAGTTGAAACCGGATAGCGGGGAAGTGGATATAGGCCAGGCGGTTAGCTTTGGCAACTTGACGCAAGAACATACCAATTTGCCCGCCGATGCGGTGGTTTTTAATTTCCTGAAAGAGAAAACCGGCCTCGACACGGAATTTATTTACAACATTCTGGCCAAATACGGCATGTCCGAGAAGAATATTCGTGGAAAGATTGGAGAGCTTAGTCCCGGCGCACAAGCACGCCTGCTTCTTTCTCTGTTTTCCGCGTTATCGGTCAACACACTTTTACTCGACGAGCCGACCAATCATTTGGATTTCGAAGCCGTAACCGCACTGGAAGAAGTTTTAACTGATTACAAAGGCACAGTCATTCTGGTATCCCACGACCGATATTTTCTCGAAAAGACCCGACTCGATTTCATTTATCTTCTCGAAAACGGCAAAATCGAACGCATTCCGGATCTCGCCTCGTATCTCTCGTCCGCTACGCGGGATGCCCAAAAAATGCTGAAAACTTTCAAATAGGTTTGTTAATTAAAAGATTTTTTACGTAACTGAATAGTCTCCAAGTTATGTTTGGGCTTGGCTAAGGCCTGTCTACTTGTCATCGGTTAATCGAACGAACCGTTTTGCTTTGCTTTGTTATTCTTGCGTTATATAACAAAAAAAGCTATAAAAATTGCAGAAAGGAGGTGTTTATGGCACCTGGAAGAGATTCGACACAATCTAGTGAATTGGTCTTGTCACGCCCGCACATCGTAAAATTACTGGACAAGCACAACATCGGGTGGAAATTATGGGGCACGAGTACTAGTAGGACGCTCAGTGACTTGTTCGCCTACCATGAACGCGACAGATTGTATTTCCGAGACACTGAATCTGGAGTCGTGATGGACGTTCATGCCGTGGTCGTTTTGGTTTATCATCGGTATCGGCGACGATGGGTCGAGTTGTACGAGGATTGTCAAATTTTCCCTGGCGGGCATGTGCTTCGACGGATAAATTTTAATGGTATTGAAGAAACCATTAAACGCTCGGAGACTTTGCTTAAAGCGGCGCGGCGATGCCTGTCGGAGGAACTTCAGTTCCACGAACCGTCACGTTATCAACTCTCGGAATGCATAATGGTTGAACAACGTGATCCTGTTCCTTCGGAAAAGTGGCCTGGTCTATACGCGGCTTATCATCGGTACATTTTTGAGTGTGTCATTCCTCGTTCGCTCTTCAGATCAAACGGATACGTAGAACCCGAGAATGACCGCCTCGTATATTTTCGGTGGAAACCTCGGGGGCAAATGACATTTTTATCCTAACGGACTCTGCCTTTACTGGCAGATTTTTTATAAAATTAATAATAACCAAAGGGTTATTTAAAAGTGTCTCAAACAAACTGGCCGACTCGGGCTAGAACCGTGGATGGTCTTGCCCAGTAAGGTTATTTTTAACTATTTTTTACCAATTCGACTGGCCTCGAGCGCGAACTCATTTTTAGATCTTCACTTTGCGGAAGGATGCATTCATGTATCGAGACTGAATGAATCAGAACGACAGGTCTTCTGATTTTTTGTGTAATGTGCTCCTGATTTTAAATTATTGTGTTGAAACAATCTACGCGGAAGATTGTTGGTACAGCCGACGTAAAGGGAAGTGTCGGCGCACTGGAGAATGTAGACGAAGTAAGTCATTGCATTTAGGCATTTAGAAAATTAGCGCACTTTCAGTGGCTCGGGGGGATCATTTTTTTCGGATTAGCGTGAAGAAAATTCTTTCCCTCGCGGAGTACCGCTCGGGACGCTGAATTTTTATATTCGCTTCGCTCGTTAAAAATTCGCGGCTGCGGATGTTGGACGAAGTCAGAACTATTATACTAAACGGCGAGACAAATTTCGCCTACGTAAAACCTATTATTTAGGCCGAATTTTGATCTGAAAACCTTCCGCGGTAAGTTGTCTTATCTTCGCTATTCTCTTTGACATTTCATACCCATTTTATACATTTGTCTAAGTTAAGGACATAGTTTATTCAACAAAGGAGTCACATGTCAGAAAAAAGATGCTCGACCTTGCCGCCGGACATTTCGGGCTTGTCGTTTTGTATCCAGGGCGGTGAGACGTTTAAAGTATTGCGCGGCCAGTACTTTTCTGATCAAAATATTTCCGGGCAACACAGACGATATCTCGGAGGATTGAGGGAAGGCTTGCTTGTTTCGGTTTCCTTTTATGGCCAACCCGTGCCTTTGATTACAGTTAAGGGAGGTGTTGTCCGTTTAATCGAAATTGAAATTGACAGTACGTTGTTCAAGGGGTCACATGAGATAAGCCAAAAGCTTAAGGTGACCAAAACTCGATTTCCGATTGCCCTGTTCCAGGGTTAAAGACCTCTTATGACAATCGTAAGAGGCTTTTTTTATGCTGAGTTAGGGGATAGAATGTCTCTATATGGAAAAAATACCTACCGAAGCTAAAAGCCTATCCGCGAACGACGAAGACTCTGAAGTTGCCGCACGGGAACTTGAAATTAAAAAAACTAATAAATTACCGTCCGAGACGTCAAAAGATGAGCCAGAGGAAGCGGCTAAACTCCAGGCCGAAGGTTGGATAAAAGCGGGTGATGTTGTAAATTTATTGCACAAAGACTGGCGATCTATAGCAGAAGTCGTTGAAAAGTATAGAAATTCAAACCCGGAATGGTTTAAAAAACTTCGCATCAAAACCAGTCCCGGAACATTGTATTCACCCCAACTCCTTCAAATAATTAAAGAGCAATTTCCGGAAAAATCATTTGCCCCTGAATTATGGAAAACGAAGCGTGCGATTACTATTGATCTCGGGACTTCAGAGGGTATGGTCGAGCATGCCCTTGATGAATATTCAAAGCAGAATTCGGCCACACCCGACAATGTACGGAGTTACCCCATAAAAATTAATAAAAGTGGCGAAATACAATACGGTCCCGAGTTTCCCCATTATTCTCCCGAAGTTGTTAATTTTGTTAAGAATTTTATTGATAAATTCAAGACCGATTTTCCAGTGGCGTTACCGCTATGGGAAACTACCCACTCCTTAGTTAAGAGATTCGAGTCGTCGGGAAAACTCAAGGCCGGAGCCCAACATATCGATAAAATTGCGGAAAAATACAGAACCAATCATCCAGATTGGTTCCGAAATTTCCGGAAATCAGCTGAGAGCGTGGGGGTCCATGAATACTATTCTCCAGAACTGGTACAGCAAACCGAAAAGGAAATAGTAGAAAGGCGCGATGTTCCAGTCAACTGGAAAAACCGCTTTGATATTTCAGATACAACAGGCAGAACCCCTCTGGCGATAAAAAAGATAGCTGACGAGTATTTAGAAACACATCCAGAGTGGTTTCTTGACCGTCAAATGGAAGACAACCCAAATGTGACTGTTCATTATGCGCCACCGCTCGTAGAAGAGATTTTGAAAAGAATTAAAGAAACACCTCATGCGTCAGAAGAATGGCAGACGGCAAGCAAGCTGTCGGCCAAGCTCAAAATAGATTATCAAACTTTGAGAAAGCGCGCGATACAAATTGCTGAAAAAGCTGGGCATCCAGAATGGATTGAGGAGAAACCAGATAGGCGATTTAGAATGGCAGAACATTTTTCTCAAGAATTGGTTAACCTAATTCAGGTGGAACTAGAAAACGAGGAGAAGCCCGAAGAGGATTGGGTGTCACTGAGCTCATTAGCAAAAGAATTTGATAAGGACTACACCTCTTTTCGCCAAAATGTCCGTGATGATTATGGCACAGAGCATCCTGAGTGGATACCAAAACTTAATACCAGGCGGGGCGAAATCGAATATGCAGTCGGGGAACTTGTTGTAAAATTACGAGAAAGATTCGGAAAAGAAGAGCCGCCGCCCGAGAATTGGAAAACGAATGAAGAGGTAGTTGAAATCTGTGGTGTGACTAAACCAATTATTCATGCTTTCGCTAAACAAAATGCCGTAGCGCATCCAGAGTGGACGCATATATATGTTTATCGAAAAAATACCAAAAGGAGTGCGGCGACTTTTTACTCTCCCGAATTTATCGAGGCTTTGCGTGAAAAATATAATAAATATCCCAGACCGCGGAAGGGTTGGCTGACAAATGGAAAATTGGCAAAAAAACTTCACAGAGACGGTCGATTAGTGTTAGAGACGGCCGAAAAATATAAACCTAGCAATCCTGAGTGGTTTGAAAAATGTCGCACAGACCAGGGATCATATGACCACTATTCGCCAGAGTTGATCGCTAAAATCACAAGTGATCTAGCATCCAGGCCAAAGCGGGTACATGAAAATCTAGCCATGAGAGAACTCGAGAGAAAACTTGAGACGTTTTCTTTAGATATTATTGAAGGCGCGGGTCATGAATCTCAAGAGTTTAAAAAGCTTCTTGCTACTTTCGGTACGGCGCGGCTATTCGATATCCTTTACAAATATAAGCCTGAATTCCGAAACATTCCTCCCGATTACGTTAAAGGTACCATTGCCCGTTACCTCGGCGATTTTCTTGTACTAAAAAATCAATTCAAACTAGAAGACCTAGGAACGGCTTTGCCGTATCTTTCAGAGGAGAGTTTCCAAGATTCGCTATTCGAGGTTGTTAAGGATGACTGCCTTGCCCATTACCATGCGAGAAGGCATGAAAACGAAACGATTACTGATTCCGAAATTTTTTCGGGATACATTCGTAATCTGAAAGATCGCACGGCTCAACATCACAGCCAGGATCTTGAAAATGTTATCGCCAGAGTCGAAGCGTATTACGTCTCAATCATAGGGCAGGTTAAACCAGACCGACTTGTCGATATCCTGGAATCCGAGCGCGCCTTTCCCGACGTCAATCAAAAACTGAATGCCAAAGAAATTGCCGACAAGAAAAAGATGCTTATAGCAGATGAAATGGGTATGGGAAAAAGTGCTTCAGCAATTTTGGCTAAAGAGCAGTTGGGCTCAAAGTTAGCGATTGTGGTCGTGCCAAACAATGTCATCTCTACATGGCAGGGCTATCTATCGGACAAGTTAGACGAGGACGGAACGCAGGTAGGTTATTTTAAACCGGGTATGACACCAAGAGTCTTGACTATTGAGGATGGGGCATTCGCTCAAGACATTGATTCTACAAGTTATGACTACATTTTAATTTCCCAAGAAAAACTGAACCCGCGATATGTGGCCGAGTTGGCGAAATGTGATTTCGATATGCTTATCGTCGATGAAGTACATAAGGTTAAAAATATTTCAGAGGGAACGCGTGCAGAAAACTTGCTCAAACTAGCCGAGAAGATTGATGGGGATAAACATCTCGCTTTGCTTTCTGGCACGCCGGTACCGAATAAAGTGGAAGACGTTGCTATGGTCTTGAAACTTTTGTATCCAGAGCGCTTTGCAAAAATTGATAACCGGAAGTTAGTGACCAGTATCATTCATGGTGATATTATCGATATCCGAAATCTTTTGGTGCCCAGAATGCAGATGAAGTCACTGCGAGAGAGTATCGAGATGCCTCAATTTAATGAACAGGTTATTGGAACTGAGTTATCGGAAAAGGAAAAAGATATTTACGGAATTTTGCTCGATGACGACGAATTAACTGCCGATGAGAAGATAAGGGTATTTAGAAAATATGTGATGAACCCCGATGCGGTGGATCCAACTCCTGATATCGAAAGTTCAAAGATCAGGGATGTTTCGACCGAGTTACAAAGCGCTTTCACAAGGCAGAACAAGATAGTCATGTTCGTGAACGGCTATGTCGAGGGCATTATCAGGGGCGAAAATAACATAATAAAGAAGGCAGAATTTCCCGCTGATATAAAAATAAGAATCATTGACGGCCAAGTCCCAGTCGCTGAAAGGCAGAACATCCAAGAGGAACTCAATAAATCCGACGGAAAGATGCTTTTGGTGGTGAGCGGTCAGACGGCGGATGTGGGCGTGGATTTCTCTTCAGCGGACTACGTTTGTTTCTACAACGAGCCATGGACTGAGTACGATAAGCGTCAGCAGACCTCGAGGGTCTATCGGCCGGGCCTTTCTCATGATTTAACGGTAACGACATCAATTGCAGATGGGACGATCGAAGAAGGTATACATGAGTACATCCAGTTGAAGTATCAGGCTATCCAGAAAGTCCTTAAGGGTATACCAATTACAGAGATTGAACAGGAAATTTTACAATCAGCTGAAAAGCAAAAAACTCAGGATATTGAAGGCGATGTTATGCTCGCTAAAGAGTGGCTTAATTCGCCCCAAAATCGCTTGCACAGATTTTTCGGTCTAACCAAGGAAATCGGCGAACAAAACTTCCACAAATTCCTGCTTGAACATGGTGATGAGTATGCCGATTGTTATCAGGATATTGGCAGTTTAGGTTTCCAATCGAATACAGGCCGAGTGGTCGGTACTTTGATTGATAAGTTGGTGAGTGAAAAAGGTCAAAAGCCGGGGGATGTGACTATCCTCGATCTAGCCTCAGGTCCTGAAATATTAAAGAAGCACATTCCCGATCAGTATAAATCTAGAGTGACTAGCTTAGATCTTAATCCGGCTCATTTTAAAGGTGAGGGAGAAAATCGAATTGTAGCGAGCTTCTTGAAAGTTCCTCTTGCCGATAAATCTGTTGATTATGCGAACTTATCTTTAGCCCTTCATTACACTAGATTAGTGCCTAGCCGCAATGAATATGAAAGACTCAAAGTGCTTGTTGAGATGAATAGAGTTTTGAAAGAAGGGGGAACCGGAGTTATCAACCTGCTTCACTCTTTGGAATTCAAAGATGAGGAGAAACTGGAAAAGACGATTGAATCGTTGGGTTTCAAGGTTATCAGAGACTATTCTGGTTCGATATCAGCAGGTGCTCATTACAGATCAAATTCTTTGGTAGTAGAAAAAATTGCTGACGCACCTCAAAATATTGAAGTGCTGGTCGAAATGATCGGCAAAGACTTCGACTCTTTGAAACTGAGGGAGCGTATGTCGCAACTAAAAAACGCCAGGAAAATCGTTGACCATTTCGAGATAAACGGCCAGTCTTTACCTGTAATTTTCAATGACAGCGATAACAAAATTTTTAAAGAGGAGCAGGATATCTTGAAAGAAGGGCGGGATCTCAAAGAAACATATGGCTCAATTCGAGCTATCCCCAAACAGGAGATTATTTCAAAAGGATTTCTCAGGATTTTTAACGGTAAAAGTTATCGTTTACTGAAGAAGTCAGAGGTGATCGGAGATTTTGTAGATATAAGATAATCCTGCGTCACTGCGGAGTTTGCCAAATGAGACGCGGATTTTCAACTCTGCAAGTAAATCTGTTGTCGCTGGTATTTATGTCGAACGCGTATCCACGAGAAGACAGTTTGATTTTTTCCATTCTGCCCAAAGTGTCAGTGCACTTATATGTTCCGTCGGAAATGCCAGGCTCGGGAATCATTTTGACAGCCACAGCCATACCATTTGTGGTCGCCGCGCAAATGGCTTTACCACCGTTTATCTCACGGATAACTTTTAGATAACTCTGAACTTTTGGATTTTGAGAAAGTCCAGCATAAGCTTATCTGACGGGCCGACCTGAGTTATTTATCTTGAGCTAGTCGAAGGGTAATTGTGGTTGGTCAATGCCTGCTTAATTGTTTAGCTTAAGTTTAGTACGTCCAATCGACGGCACTTGAGCATATTGGAAAAAGCAAGGTGTTTCAAGTTAATGGTTTCAGAGTCATCATTTTAGATATTATTGACCCGATCATAAATCCAGATGTTGTAAGCGTAATTATGCCCGACGGTCTTCAAAACCCATAAACCCAACCTTTTTTAAATCACTACTCATTAAAAGTGTGACCTTATAAACCTTAAGGACACCATTGGAATAATTGTGGAGTTAATAATTAAAACCGGCACGTTGGTTTGATGCTTGAACGAAACAATAATAGTGCTATGCTTCGCGCTATGTGGAAAAACCCAGAAAGGTTGGAGAAAACTTTGCGGCCGTTTTTCGAACGTCACATTTTTAAAAGGGGCGAAGAGTATTTCTTTTCGCGGCGGGTCGGTGAATTATCCGTTTTAGGTAGGGACGAGCAAGAGTGTATCCAAGTTGGCGCCGTTGTCGAAGGAAGTCAGGAGTATGAAGCATCGCTTCAATTTAGTCTCACCAACGGTACTTTTACTGATTTTGAGTGTACTTGCCCTTATGATTACAATTGCAAACATTCGGCGGCGCTTGGTTTGGCGTTTATTGAAAAATTTGTAAATAACGAACTAGATCTGAATTCGAAAGATGTTGTTCAAGTGAAAGAAAAAAGCACAAAAGAGGATCTATTGAAAAAATTCTTTTCCGCTCTTTCCGGCACAGCTACTCCTGAAGATATTGGAAATTTAATTGAAGAGTTGCAGTCCTTTAAGCGCGGCGAAACCAAAAAGACATTTCTCAACAAGTCACGCTTCTATCGGACATCCTCTCCGAATTACGATCTGATTTCTGAACAAGAAGAAAAAGCTGAGATATTTTCTTTTCTTAACAATTATTATGTGACCTTTTCGGAATGGAGTGGAAAGCTTTCTTTACGGCATAGGAACAATCCGTACCAATATGCCAGTGTGAATTTCTTATTGACACAGCGGCACAAACTTACTGATGAGCAAGTTGAGCTTTTGATGATTTTAAAACAATCTCAGAATGCGCGTTTCGATAGTTCGCCCGTTGATCTTGGTAAGGCTATGCGTTTGATAAAGAATTTGGGAATAAGTCTTCGGGACGAAAATGCCTACGGTTATAGAGGTGACTACAGTTTTTCTGTTGATTGCGACCCGAAAAAAATTCCTGCTAGATTACGTTTCGATAACAACGACAATGAATATATAACCAAGCCAAAATTTTTTCTGGAATTGCCGCGAACGTATGTAAATTCCGAACGTAATTCCTACGTTGTGGGAAGCAACGATTTAGTTCGTATTTCAGGAAAACAAGTTGATGTTCATCGTATGTCTACCGCGTTGTCCAAAATCATTGTTCGTTTTGGCCGACCCGATGCGTATTCTTTCGAAAGTCGAGCCCGCGGTTCGGCTTTTTATGAGGTTCCATTGTCTGACAAAGAGACGATTGAGATCAATCAAATAATTTGCGATGCGCAAAAATATCTTGATTTAACAACTGACCTTACTGCCGACTATGACGTTAAAATTCATGATATTTCCAAAAAACTTCTTTTGGTCGATTTTGATGCCAAAAAAGAGACTATCTCGATCATGCCTGTGGTAGATTACGGATTTCATCTCGAGGATGTTTCGGAGAGTATTTTTGTGAGCCGTGCCGGAGGGCGGATATCTTTTAAAAGACGAAACAATCAGTTTGATCCAGATACGCACGTAATTAAATTTGACGGAAAAACGATTAACGCGGCACCAATAAATGTCGAGGCCGAAGAGTCTCTTTTTCGAGATTTATATGACCAGGATGTTATGCCAAATATGATACCGAGACTTAAAATTGGCGGTATGGTTAAGCTGTCCGTGTTTTATGAGAAGTTTTGGTCTCGGCTTGAAAAAAGGTGCGGAGAAATCGGCTGTGAAATCATTTTTTTAAAGGATAGGTTTGTTATTCAGAACGGAGATTTTCGGGCCAATTTTTCAGTTGATCTTGACGCTAGTAATGATCTGCTTGGTTTTGACGCAGACTGTTATTTAGGTCCGGATAAAATTAGTCTTTTGGATCTTTTTCGATTTATTGAAAGCGAAAATGAATTTTTCCGTCACCCCGACGGACGTATATTTAAAATAACAAACCGCGAAGAGCTTTTACGTTTTGCCGCCATGCTCCGAAGTTTCAAAAAGACGGAGGATGGACGATTCGAGGGCAAACTCTACCATGCACCTGAAATAGAATATATGGCTACTAGTTCAAAGTATTACAAGGGCAAACGTTCGGAAGGTTTCGAAAAATTTTGCAGGCAAATTAAATCTGGCAAGCCGGTAAAACCGGTAAGGTTAAGCAACCAATCGCTCAATATTTTACGATCTTACCAAATTGCCGGAATTGAATGGCTGTATTTTCTACGTTCCTATAATTTTGCCGGCATTCTTGCCGATGATATGGATTTGGGAAAAACTCTTCAGGCTCTTGTACTTCTTGAGAAGGAGAGAGTTGCGGGTAAACCGTCCATTGTTATTTGTCCCAAGTCTCTCGTTTATAACTGGCAGTCAGAGGCTGGAAAATTCACGCCAAAATTAAGAGTGGTTACTGTAGATGGTTTGTCAGAGGAGCGTTCAAAACTAATTCAAAAGGCCAAGAAATACGATCTATTGGTGACGGGGTACGCATCCTATAAAAAAGATAGCGAGATATATAAAAAGGAAAAAATCGCCTTTAATTACTGCGTGCTTGATGAGGCTCAATTCATCAAAAATCATGCCTCCCAAAATGCTCAAATAGCCAAAGAGGTTGATTCACGATATCGGTTGGCACTTACCGGAACTCCGCTTGAAAACAGCGTTTCTGAAATCTGGTCAATATTTGATTTTCTAATGCCCGGGTTTTTAGGGTCTCACAAGTTATTTTTGCAGAGATTTCATAAACCTATTATGGAACGTGGCGATAGGGGGGCTTTAGAATTACTGCGCAAAAAAATCGAATGTTTTATGTTGCGTCGGACGAAGTCCGAAGTCTTAAAAGAATTACCGCCGAAAATTGAGCAGGAAAGTTTTTGTCGCTTGGAAAAAGCCCAAAGTATTTTATATCAGAGTATACTCTTACGTGTTAAAAGTGAGATATTCCAAACTGTCAAAGAAAAAGGGTTTAACAAATCAAGCATTCACATTCTTGCAGGGCTTACAAAGCTCCGACAGATTTGCAATTATCCCAATCTTCTGATCAAGGAAAAGGATTACACGAAATATGAATCAGCCAAACTTGATATGTTCAACGAACTTATAGAGGAGATGAGTGAAAACAAAAGAAAAGTATTGGTGTTCAGTCAATTTACGGAAATGCTCGACATTCTTGGTAAGGAGTTGGATTCCAGAAAACTTTCATACTTATATCTTTCAGGTAAGACACGAAACCGTCAAGAATTGGTAGATAAATTTAACAGCGATCCCGAAACTACTGTTTTTCTCATCAGTCTTCGTGCCGGCGGCACGGGGCTTAATCTTACCGCCGCGGACAATGTTATAATATTTGATCCCTGGTGGAACCCAAGTGTGGAGAATCAGGCTACAGATCGTGCGCATCGTATCGGCCAAAAAAAATCAGTCAACGTTTATCGTTTTATAACAAAAGGAACAATCGAGGAAAAGATCGTCGCTCTTCAAAAGAAAAAGCGATATCTTTTTGATTCTATCGTTGATGAGAGCAAAGATTTATTCAAAAAGCTGACATGGGACGATGTACAGGATCTTCTCCAATTATCTTGAGTCTTGTGACACTAAACAATGGTAGCCAAGATGAGAAGCGCCTGCTATCGCACCTGAAAGACCCCCTACTTCTCGGAGAAAAGATGGTAGCGCTTGTCTAGCGAAAGACACAAAAAAACCGCCGATGGCCGGCGGTTTTTTCGTTCTACATACTGCTACACACCTAAATCTTTTTTCTTCTCTTCAAACTCCCGCTTATCAATCTCTCCCTTGGCATAGCGTTCTTGCAGGATTTCAAGAGCAGATTTTCCGTGACTATCAGTACCGCGAGACTGACTGGTGAGCCATTTGATAAGCGCGACAATTCCTGAGATTATCAATACCCACCAAAGGATCATAAATATCCAACCGAAACCACCAAAGGGGCCGAATCCAAAATTCATCATATTGTTTATTGAGTTACTGCCATCAAAGGGAGACGACCATCCTCCCCACATCATGTTCATCATCGGCATCCAGCCACCACTAATTGCAGGGAACGCCGCCGATGTGTCGCAACCGGAAAGCCGTTTGCCCATGACGATGTGGATCTGCTCCTCGCCGTCTTCGCCGTGTGCCTGAATCATCATGGCATTCATCGCGGCATGAGAATCACCGGACATTTGACCCATAAAATACTCACCAAGGACTCCGTAGTGCTCATCGTTTAGATCGGCGCAAACAACCTCTTTTGCTTGTAGTTTATTCCAAAGATCTTTGCCCTCTTGTTCTTCGCGGGCAGTGTGCTCAACAACCTCGTTCCAATCAACCGCCGTATTGGAAAAATTGCCCATCATTTGAGCGTTCGCGATTGAAGCAAATGAGCCGATGGCGGCTACCGCAAGAATTGTGAAAATGAATTTTTGCATATTCGTTAGCCAAATACTAAAACCTTATCCGAGCTTTCGACCATATTGAGTAAGTCGGACATTGTGGACACAGGACACACTTTGCTTTCGCTCTTACCACGCACTTTGAGACAGCTTTCGCATGCATAAATTTGACCTTTCAACTCTTTGAACTCCGATACTTTTACTGAAATATCAAAATCCTTACTGTCCGGAATAGAGTCGAGTTCCGACCCTTCGCTCATCAAAAAGACCTCAACCGCATGACCAGCTTTGAGGGAAGTAATCCCGAGGCGAAATGTATTCCAAATGTGTTCGGGATTATTGGATTGTAAAATGATACCGAGCTTCATAAAGATATTTTAACAAATTCACGGCACTAAAGACAGACTTACTGCCAGTGAAGTGTTTAACGAGACAACAAAAAACCACCCTTTCGGATGGTTTTTCTGTTTGAATACTGCTCTCAGCAGGTATGCCGTGTCGGAATAGTCAGTCGGTTTTTCGAGGGGATTAGGTCGCCTCGATACTTCCA
>MHRK01000053.1 GCA_001820955.1 Candidatus Taylorbacteria bacterium RIFCSPHIGHO2_02_FULL_43_32b | reverse complement strand
CCTGGCCATACTGCTTTCCGTCCTTCTGTCGCGACGGCAGAGAGATCCACTCAACTGGTTTGGGGTGTGGTTGGGGGTGTGAGGGGGTACCCTGTTTGTCGGCACAAAAAAAGCGACCATATGTAGCCGCATTCTGACCTCAAACTATGAATCCAACATCGTTTTGTCATCTCGTGACCAAGGGTCTATTAGACCCCGCCCATAGACATGCGTCATCCTAGGCCTTAAAAGAAGCCACTCTGTCACGGCCATAGCGGCGCCCTCGCGAGCAATTTTCGCCACGCACGAAAAGGACATGGGTCGCCCGCTCTAAAAAAAGGATGCCCGCAGACATTGCACGACTTCATTCTCAAGATCCTGTTGATCTCTTTTTCGTCGCAAGCTTGTACCAAAAACGCGTAATTGGGCGCAGATTCCGATTCAACTTCATTCATAATTAATGATCTCCTCTAAACACTGCACCACGTTCGTATCAATTATCGCTAGACGCTCGCTTGCGCCATCAAAATCTTGTCCACCCTTTCCACGTCCTCCGGACTCGTGATTTGGTACCAATTGCTAGTTTCTACTATTTTAATTTCGAAATCTTTAGCCGCCTTCAGCATTGTTTGAGGAAGGCCGTACTCTCCATTTTGGATTTGCACGAGCGGATAATCAAAAATTTCCTTACCAAGAACATACATTCCCGCATTATTAAAATCCCCCACCTTTACGGGCGTTTTTTCCAAAATATCCCGTATTTCACCTCGCGAACCAACTATTACTTTGGCTCCGATCTTTGCATCATCGGATTTTTGAACCAAAATTGACCATGAGTTATCCAAACATCTTTTTATGTCTTCCTCCCTGTAAATATCATCCCCCATCATCACGATGAAGCGATCTTTTAGAAGCGATTGCACAAGCCACAGGGCAGATCCTGTCCCCTTTAAATCACCCTGCCGAACATAAGAGATTTTCCTGCCTTTATGCTGACTGCCAAAATAATCCTTGATTTTATCACCAAGATAACCGACGACAATAATAACCTCGTCAATTTCGGGGGGCATAGCATCCAGCTTGTGTTCGATCAAATTTTTTCCGGCAACTTTAAACATGGGCTTCGGCGTCTCATTGGTTAAATGATTCATTCGTGTGCCCCGCCCTGCCGCCAATATAACTGCTTGCATAATTTTATCTCGGGATTATATGTATAAATACGAACGCTGGCAACATTATTGTGGGAATATCAATGCTTTTTAAGACTAAAAGCCAAGCGTGCCCCTAGTGAAAACGTGTTAAATGTTAAGTGTTACAACAACTTTCACTATCAACAGGTAGCCAACACCTTAGCAACTTTCGTCATTTGTACAAGTTTTGCAAATGGGTGTTAAAATGCGGCTATGACGCCAACAAAAAAATCTTCCGCTTTTCGGGTGCCACCTCAAAACCTTGAGTCAGAAAAAGCTCTTTTGGGCTCTATTATGATGAGGCCGGGAAGCATCTATGAAATAATGGATTCGGTATCGCCGCGCTCTTTTTATTCCGAAAAGCACAAACTGATCTATGACACCATGATTGAGCTTCTTTCCAAAAATGAGCCGATCGACTTATTGACAATGTCGGCTCGTCTCAAAGAGAAAAAAATGATCGAAGCCATCGGTGGAGCCGTTTATCTTACTGAGCTTATCAACTACGTCCCCTCTTCGTCCAATATTCGGCAATACGCCAACATAGTTCACAATAAATACCTGATGAGGGGTCTTTTGGACGCGGCCGAATATATCACCGCGCTTGGCTATGACGAAACATCGGAAGTTGAAGAACTGCTCGATAAGGCGGAAAAGAAAGTTTATGAGGTGGCAAACTTTCAAAAGCACCAGAAATTTATAGAGCTAAAAGACGTTCTTGGCGAAGCATGGGACAGATTGGACAAACTTCACAAATCAAAGGACGAATTGCGCGGTGTGCCGACAGGCTTCCGAGAACTCGATAACAAATTGGCCGGATTTCAGAAATCGGATTTGATAATTTTAGCCGCTCGGCCGTCCATGGGAAAAACATCTTTGGCCCTCGATGTTGCTCGCCAGGCGGCAGTGATGCACAAAATTCCAGTTTGTATTTTTTCTCTGGAAATGAGCTCTCAGCAACTTGTAGACAGAATGCTATCCGCGCAGTCAAGGGTGGATTCCTGGAATATTCGAACAGGCAAGCATTTGATAGACGCAGATTTTGACCGTATTCGAGATTCGCTTGACCATCTTTCGAAGGCTCCCATTTATGTCGATGATCAACCGGGCAACAACATAATAAAAATGCGCTCAGTCGCCAGAAGACTTAAGAGTGAAAAGGACTTGGGGCTTATAGTCGTTGACTATTTACAACTTATGGTTCCCACCCAGACGAAAGCGGCTGATTCAATGGTTCAGCAAGTTACCGAGATTTCCCACTCTCTTAAAAATATGGCCCGAGAACTTAACGTTCCAGTATTGGCGCTTTCTCAGCTGTCGCGCGCCGTAGAACAGCGCGGAGGCAGGCCGAGGCTCTCTGACCTTAGAGATTCGGGCTCAATTGAGCAAGACGCTGATGTAGTTATGTTTATTCATCGCGAGGATAAGTACAATGAAAATTCTGACAAGCCTAATATTGCGGAAATATTAATTGAAAAACACAGAAACGGACCAACAGGAAAAGCAGAGCTATACTTTGACGAAAAATACACCACTTTCATTAGTTTGGAAAAAGGAAACATGTCGGACTTTGATGCCGCACCTGCCGCGGCCGGGGCCGATGACTTTAACGGGTTTTAAAATTACAAAGCGGTGGATTCCATTCATAAAATAATCGAATTATTCAGAAAATTTCCGGGTATTGGGCCGAGACAAGCCAAACGTTTTGCCTATTTTTTGTTGTCGCGCGATGATTCGTACAACAAAACTTTGGCTAGGTTGATTTTAGATTTAAAAAGTGAAATTAAGCGCTGCGGAGAATGTCAGCGATTTATGCCAAATAATGGCGCCTCTGCCTGCTCCATTTGTACTGACAAAAATAGAGACGGTTCCGTATTATCACTTGTAACAAATGATGTTGATATGGAGTCTTTTGAAAGAAGCGGGGTTTACAATGGAAAATATTTTGTCTTTGGCGGCAATGTCCCCATTCTTGATAATCAGACCGATTCCAACCATCGAGTCCAAAAACTGTTCGATTACATCAAAAAAAATAAATCAATTTTGAAAGAAATAATTCTCGCTTTGAACGCGACTCCGGAGGGCGAACATACTTTCGAATATCTACTGTCGGCTCTTAGTCAATTTTCAAAAAGTTCTGACATAAAAATTTCACGTCTTGGCCGAGGGCTTTCGACCGGGACAGAACTTGAATATGCCGACCCGGATACGCTCAAAAACGCCTTAAAACATAGAGAATAGTTATACCATCTCTAAATTAACCATTCCACCAAAATTAAGGAGTTCGTTAAACGTGGTTGCGGTAATAGATATGCATTAGAGTACAAGACAAATATACACAACAATGTGTGCATAAAAAAAGCGCTTATTAGGCGCCCAGTTTTGCAAAATCGCTATGAAGCCGCCGAATCCAAACCAAAAAAGATTCCGGCATATCAGCGATTAACACAGCCTCACTCCCCGACACAGAGGTTGCGGTATAGTGTGTGGCAAAGTTAAAGAAATTACCGACAATGTAGTTTAACGACATCCTAAATGCTAGCGACGAATCGTATACGTTGGAAATGTAGCCAAGACATGTAACGGGCTCCACTTTGCTATCGTCAGGCTTAGCATTCCAAAGCACTTCTTCGCCCGTAGTATTTAGGCACATCTCAAACTCGTCCATTATAAAGGTGGCCGATAAACCGTGATTGTGAAGCCACGAGGCACGCGCCATCGACATTTCATAACCAATTGATTCCGGAATAATTCGATGCCGCGAGTCCAACTTAATCTTCGGAAAAACTGCAATCAGATTCGAGATATCTTCCATAAACTAAAAATGTGGTTTTGTCTTTTTGCAATTTAACAATTTACTTTTAAAAGGTCAATGCCGCGACTATTGACGAATCTGCCTGATTTTCATGGAAGTCGGCACCCCATATTCATTCAAATACTCGACAAAATCGCTATAAGTTGAACACCGAACGGACGGCTTACCGCAAACTTCTTCAGCAAAAGACTTAAGGGCTTCAAAATAAACTCCGTCGCCCATTTTGGTAAAATGATGACCAATTACGACCGGCGCGCGGCTTCCATAGTAGTTTGCGTTAAAATACGCCAAATACGCGTCCAACACTTCCCTGTACAAATTATTCCATTCCGGAGTATTTTGGGCCGCGTAATCTCTGCCGCCCGTTTGGTACACCCAAAGACTGTAATCCATTGCTAAAGCCGGCACCCCGCGGACTCCAAGCGAAATTGTGCCAATCGGAATATGCCAAATTCCAAAGCTGTCCATATATGGCCAATCTTCCTTCGCGCCGACATTGCTCGTATCATATTTAAAGCCAAAATCCTTGAGTGTTTTGTACAAATTTTCGTTTACGCCAAGTTCAGGAGCCCGAAATCCCATCATGCTACCCAAAAAAATTGGTTTTTCGATCGTGACCGCGCCATTATTAACTTGAACATTGTAAATAATACTTTTAAATGAATTAAACTCTTTTTTCCATTCCTCTTCGCTCCAATATTGTCCATTCCAGTGGCCAGCCGCATGAGATGCGATTTCTCCTCCCTCTCTCACAACTTTATTAAATGCCGCCACCCTATCACGAATATCTTCAATACTGTTTGAATAACCAATCTTTGAATCGCCGGGAGCTCCGCGGGGCGACTTGTAGATCGCCGCATTGTCGTCGGTCAGAAAATAAGCGGCATTAATAAAAAAGGTGAACCGAACTCGCCTACCATCAAATTCCATCCGCTTGGAAAAATTCTGTATTTCTTCCAACATTGAGAGTGATTTGGAGCCGTCAAACGAAAGCAAAACAAATTGAGGTGTACTGCTCGACACGAAGTACGATTTTTCGGATTCTTTCAAGGTTACCTTGCTTGGCTTTTCTGCCAAAACATCCACATTATTACTGTCGGCGGAACTGCCTATAATTGGAATAATAAATGGTGACAAAAGAATCACCGTCGACATAATGAGTCTCGTCCAATTTAATGAAATTTTTTTTCTTGTAACACTAATGCTCATAGTTGAGAGCAGTATAACAAAGCACATCGCCAAGCGCCTATATTAAAACCAGGCACGCAACACTAGTTGAAACTATGCCAATTATTATGCCCTTTTATCTTGGAATACATATCACTTACTGCATTACTCGGAGTACAAAGAACGCCCTATGCTCTAGGCGCAGGGTTCTTCACCTTCGCTTCAAAAAAAGACTGGACAAGAAAATTATGAGAGCCGTCAATCCGACCATTAGCCAGAGCAAAAACCAATTGTTTTCAATAAAGGCCTGGCCACCACATAGAAGGATGAGCCCGAATGGAATTTCCGCTAAAAAAACAATAACGAAATACTTCAAAAAACTGTACTTTAAAATTCCAAATACATAACCAACTTCAGCTGGCGCAGCCAACCGAAAGAGAAACACGAATTTAGAATCCACCTTACCCGAAATAAAATTCATCCACTCATTAAGTTTTTTCTCACTGACCAATCGCTTCACCAGTGGAAAACCAAGATAATAACCAATGAGGTAGGCAATACTGTTTCCTATTAGCCACCCAGCCATAAGTAAAGCAAATGCGCCCCACATTCCCCACACCACAACGCCAAAGGGGACAATGGGCGCGCTTGTAAATGGACCAAAGACGACCGACATTGCGGCTAATGCTACAAAAATAAAAAGCTGAAAAACGGGATGACCCTCCTCAAAATTTTTGAATTTCTCGCCATAGTCAAGAAATATATTTTGCAAAAACGTCCCGCCATAGAAAAACAAAATAATCAAAACAGCCGCAATTATCAAAATGTGATTGTATTTTTTCAAAATCGCAAACTACACTCTACATAACGCCGCGAATATCATCCGCGCTTTGGAATTTCCACAACTTTTACTTCTTCCTTTTTGCCAAAACCTTCAAACGCGCGCAAAACCTCAAGAGGCACGGCGAAAACTATTGTGTTTGATTGATCTGAACTTATGTCGTTAATAGACTGCAAAGTGCGAAGATGAAGAGCCCCCGTAGAAGATGCCAGCATCGTAGCGGCCTTAGCCATATTGGTAGCGGCAATCACTTCACCTTCAGCCTTAATGACGATTGCTCTTTTCTCGCGCTCCGCCTCAGCCTGCTTGCCTATAACTCTTTTCATTTCTTCAGGCAAGGTTATATCTTTGAGTTCAACATTGCTGACTTTAATTCCCCACGGATCCGACGCGGTATCAATAATACTTCTGATATTTTCGGAAACTCTGTCGCGAGCGGAAAGAAGCTCGTCTAAATCGACTTGCCCAACGACGTTCCTCATGGTCGTCTGAGCTAATTGTGAAATTGCGTAAAAGAAATTTTCCACTTCAAGTACCGCTTTTTCGGCCGCATCAACTCTGTAATAAATTACCGCGTTTACTTTGACAGAAATGTTATCCCGTGTTATCGCCTCCTGATCCGGCACATCAACAGCCTTTACGCGTAAATCGATTTTTTCATAAGACTGTATAACGGGAAAAACCAGTCTCCAGCCGGGATTCATTGTCTTTCTGTATTTACCGAACATAAACTTAACCCCTTTTTCGTATTGGTTTATTTGTCTGATTGAAGAAACGATGATCATCAAAACGACAAAAAGGACCGTATATATAGTTTCCATAAATATATGTGATAGATAATAAGTTCTTGATAGTGCTAGTTTAGCGCAACGTGACTACGAGTCAATTCTCAGGATGGAAGATTTTGAAAGGTCGCGATGAATTCTCAATCATTTTGCGCACTCCAAAAGCCTCGATAACCCCGTCTTTTTCATCTCCGGCCACAAATATCCTATCGCCAACCTTTAAGCTAGATGTCGTCGCATAGGAACTATCAGCCGGAAAAACAATTTTCATTATCGTCGAAACATTTCGAAGATCAGAAGCATAAACAACATTTCCCTCTATGGAAATTATGGTGCATTTGCAAAGGGTAAGACCGAGATGTCGCGCTCCCCTAAAACCCCGGCCCTCTTCCCTAAAAAGAGAGGGCAGATGAGGTTGACCGTTTCTCATAAAGAATCGCTCGTTCACCCCTCCTACGCGGTCTACGTACGCGCCTATCGAAAACGAAACCACAATAAGTCCGAGCATTAAATAAACAACGGGTGTTTTATAACCGAGACGAAATTGACGCAGGAGCAGCTCCAAAACGGCAACGAGCATCAAGTCAATAAATAATAAATGCCAAGGAAAAAAAGCCAAAAAGGCCACAAAACCCCGCTGTCCAAAACCAAGCAAAATATCCTGACTGTTAATCCTGATGCTGAATAAAATAAAATTAAACAGAAAAATGGAGACGATTGTTACCAATAACGCGACAATAATTAAGGCGGCCAAACGCAAAGAAAAAACCATTTTGGGCTTCATGGAAACGTTGCCGGATAAAATTTTGCCTAAAATTTTCTCTTTTAACTTGTCATCTTGTCCTTCTGCCATGTTATTTATTGCAAATTTATATGTTTCTTTAATTCTTCTTTTGCTCTGCTTAACCTGATGCCGACTGTGCCTATCGGCACCTTGAGGACGTCCGCTATATCCTTGTAGGACAGTTGCTCGAAATAATTCAGTACCAGAACCTCTCTATATTTTGGAATCAAAAGAGATAAACCCTTGTCAATCATTGTTTTCATTTCTTGCTGGTCTCGAAGAGAATCTGTAGTGTCTTCATAGGCGGGATGAGACACTAAGGTATCGAAACTTATTAACGCCGGTCGTCTTTCACTCGCCGCAAGCGCGTTTACAAACGCGTTATGAGCTATGCGGTAAATCCACGGACTAAATTTTCTTTTTGCGTCAAAACTTTGAATATTTTGATAGGCACTGATGAAAACATCCTGCACCAAATCTTCAATGTCATCTCTGTCCGCCACGAATCTTTTGCCGTAACGTATAAGCTTATTCAAATAGCGTTCAACCAATATACCAAAAGCCTCCCGCTCCCCCATTTGAACGCGCTCTGCCGCCTCCTCATCCGTAATAATTAAAGTTTCGCTCATTATCTAATAATACCTAAGTATCGCGCTTATACTAATTTTAATTTTCAAAAAACGAAATATCAGATATGCCCGTTTGTATTGTTTGGCTATTTAAGTTTAAAAATATGATCCCATACACTATATTACAAATAAGTGTTTGTAATATTTCATTCAAAAACAGCCCGTAAAGGCTGTTTTTGAATGAAGAATTGCTGGCGAATCATCGTAAACCTAACCGCAAAATATCGCCAAGATATGCAATTGTTTCCCCGTTAATACTGGGAGCGGCCAGAACGCCCCAGGTTCCGCACAGGGTTCTTTACTGCGCCCTAAACATGCCTCTCATACCCATTCCCTGACCCCTCGTGTTGCCAAACATACCGAGACCAACATTCCCCGCTGGACGACTGCTTGAATCGAAGGTAAATTGAGTGCCATCCTGTCGCTCGACCGTTACGTTATTTCCGTCCACCGATACTATACGGCCATTTTGTTTCGCTCCGGCATGGAATCCCATCCCCATCCCTATTCCCTCTCTCACAAAGGCACACTCTGTGATCTCTGTGGCCTTTACTGAAGTGCCCGTAACGGCCCCTGTCACAAATATTCTTTCAGAAACTGCAATATCCGTTAACGACTCTACTGTCACCGTTTTGCCATCACTTTTCTTAAATGTTGCAGAGCTTGCGTCAACCGTATATGTGAGACCGCCTCTCCCCAATAACGTAATTGTATTTCCGGATATGGCTGTCACTGTTCCGTGAATTCCGGGCATTCCCGCAAACTGCATGCGCGTAGTCTGTCCTACCGAACTTTGCGCCGAAGCAACGCTCGCTAGCCCGCCAACTACGCCCGCTAAAATTAATATTGCTACACCCACAGTTACTGCCAATGATTTATTTTTCATGATTTAAAGTCGATTATTATTAACCATACGAGTAAGGAAGCTTCTGCCCACTCGTAATTATTAATACAGTTCGACCGTCGTTTTTATTTCAATTATGTGAATATTCATACTCATTCCGCGCTTCTTTAACGGCGTGCATTTAAATTTGCGGAGCCGCCCCAACAAATCTGATTGTTTTGACCAAGTCGTCATAATTCTTAGTTAAAGAGTTTCCCGACGTCTTATACTTCACGGAAACCGCAATAATGTGCCCCCCACTTTCAAAAACCGTCGTTTTTGCTTCGTATAATCCGGACCATTCGTAGGCGATGGCATCCTTCTCACCAATTGACGTTGTCGAGTATGCACCATCGGACAATTTGAAATTTGAATTACCGTTTCCTAAAACCCACTCATCTATAGAAAGTTTGTCGAGGTCATTCTGATAAATATCGAATGTTATTTCTTCCTTGTCCTCGTCACTTTTCCGTTCATCATCACTTTTTGATTCGATAAGACTAATCAGTCGATGTCGTCTTTCTCCATTTCCAATCTCCTTTTCTTCCAAAACAAATCGATCCGGGTAATCGAAAACTATCCCGTAGTCTTCGCCAACATACCTGTTAATGCTGAGAACTTCGTCGCCCGAAGATAATTCGTTGTTGTAAATAGCGTACACGCCGATTCCTATAATAAGTAGGGTGAACAAATATAAAAGTTTTCTGCTCATGGCATTATTACGCAAAACTCTCCGATTAGTAACAGCCCCCTACGATTCGCTTAGCGCGGACTGAATCCTCTGAAGAGCTATTACGAACGCCGCCTTTCGCAAATCACAACCGAGGAGACGTGACTTTTGCAAAACTCCCCTTGCCTCCTTATCCAAAATATTTTCCAGTTTACTGTTTATTTCTTTTTCGCTCCACTTTTCGCCCTTCAAATTCTGCTCCCACTCAAATGAAGAAACTACTACGCCTCCGGCATTAGCTAAAATATCTGGCACAACTGGAATGTTCCTTTTGAACAGAGGAAATGGGGACAGGCACCATTAACCATTATTTCTTGGCTGAAGAAATGGGAAGAAATGGGGACAGAAGAAATGGGGAAGAAATGGGGACAGGGGAAGAAATGGGGACAGAAGAGAAGAAATGGGGACAGGCACCATTAACCATTATTTCTTGGCTGGTCTACCTGGATTCCGTAACGTGGCCTCAAGCCCAAATTGCTTGACCGTCTTATTGACCCAACTCTCACCACCAAAGGGCCCGCCCTTGTTAACAGAAGTGCGCAGCTGCTCCAATTCATTAGGTGATTCCGGTTTATT
This sequence comes from Candidatus Taylorbacteria bacterium RIFCSPHIGHO2_02_FULL_43_32b, assembly GCA_001820955.1. GTDB lineage: Bacteria > Patescibacteriota > Minisyncoccia > Phycocordibacterales > 2-02-FULL-43-11 > 2-02-FULL-43-11. The sequence continues at coordinate 8,347 of MHRK01000053.1, read as the reverse complement.
GATCCACGATCTATATGCGGCTGGAAGAGGTACAGGCAAAGTGGCAAGCAATTTCTTTTGCTTATCACTACCATATTCTCTGCGCCATGCACTACCCCATCGCCAATCTTCTACTTTCGCAACAAGACCAGCCCGCACTGGGTTACGTTCGATATATTTAAGTACAGCCAACAAATGGGTATTCTTTTCGATAATGAATGATTTATAACGACCCTGATAGAGAGGTCCTGTTCCATTGGTTTTTGTTTCTGCCTTTACCTTCCTCGTATGGGTGTTCGTGAGACTATGCATGAACTTCCCAAGATCTCCATTTTTGGCGGGGCACAAAAGAAAATGCCAGTGATTGGGCATAATGGTATATGCAAGAATTCCCATATTACTTGTTTCCATTATCTCCTCTAGAATTTTTTCAATACATGCATAGTCCTGATGCGTATTAAATATTCTCAGACGCATAACAGCTCGATTAAGAACGTGATATGGATAGTTAGCAACATCTACACGTGCGACTCGTGGCATGCTTTTATTATATCATCTCAGCTAAATGGTGTCTGTCCCCATTTCTTTGTTGTTATCATCTCAGCTAAATGGTGCCTGTCCCCATTTCTTTGTTGTCCCCATTTCTTTGTTGTCCCCATTTCTTTGTTGTCCCCATTTCTTTGTTGTCCCCATTTCTTTGTCCCCATTTCTTGCCCAAGAAACAACACGAGGATAAAATGGTTATTGTGGTTTGGGACAACGCTCCCTGTCATCGTCCGATGATCCACAGAGAAATCCCCGGGTTGAAAGCGTTGGCAGACAATATTCCCGCGATGAAAAAAATGTTGGGATATGAGTGGATATTAAAACAATGTTCAGATGTTATTTAGAGATGGTATAAAGACAGACTGATGTTCGTGAGGTATCTGACGAGGCAACAGAAAAGCCACCCTTCCGGGCGACTTTTCTGTTTGAATACTGCTCTCAGCAGGTATGCCGTGTCGGAATAGAGGGATGGTTTCTCGAGGGGATTAGGTCGCCTCGATACTTCCAACCTTGGCTGGGGGGGAAGGAATCGGACCTTCATACCAGCTTCCAAAGAGCCGTGTCCTACCGTTAGACGACCCCCCAATGTTTAATTTTCACAAATACCTCGAACCCATCCAGCTATTCGTCGGTTTAGGGTTGAACTTGCGTTAACTTTAACGCGTAAAACACCGAAGTACAAGGCACCGATATTTTTTCTTTTCGTTCGTATTTTGTTTCGCTTAAAGTATATCTGCTTAAAATAATCAGCCGAGAAGCCAGTGGACAATGCCCAATGGCGCCGAACTTCGTCCAATCTGTGCTTGTTATTCTCATGAATGTAAATTTCAAAATGTATTCTTTCTCGCTCAATACAGCAAATATCTAATAGCCATCTGACGAACAATCTAATCATGTGTGAGTCAGAATTAGAAAAATTAACGCCTGTACCAACGCTATTGTTTTTCTCTTTAGATCCTTCAGCCCAATAAAGAGCTGCGCCAATTAACCATAATTCCCTTTTCGAAAGTCTGCCGATTTCACTGATTGCCTCGCTATGTATTTTTTTTGTTAGTGCAATCCTTTTATCCTTTTTACTTTGCGCCCCCCTCAATGCCGATAGAAGTTTTTTATCAGTTAAGCGTTGCTTTTGATGTTTGGACAGACCGACAGAATGCAGCCAATTCGACAAAGTAGATTTTGCCACCGGTACCTTTTGCAGTATTTCAGAATACGAAAGTCCCTGTTTTCTAAGAGTCAGAGCGTTTTCCTTTTGTAATATTTTGTTTTCCATCCGAACAACGATTATATGTACAATAATTGTACCATGACTGTTCGGATACTCAAGCGCTAAATGCAAACTTAGATCATATAGCTGGCCGCAGTTTTACAATACTTTTTTTCGTATTAGTATGTCGCCTGGCTTGCTCTTTGATTCACAATGAAAAAATGTGGCAAGTCGAGTCAAAAAACCTAGAACGCAAAAAGTATGAAGATCAAACTGTCGGTTATTCTCGCAATCCTCTGTTTAATCCCTGTGCTTCGACCAGCCTACGGCGCTACGCTCGACGATGGCACAATCACCTACTCTGCCGGCTCTTATTTGGGCGGACAACCAATTCCTATCGGCTACGACCCCTACGGCTACAACTACCAGGCTCGGCGATTTAGCGGTTCATATTTCAACGCCTACGCGAACTCGGCCAACCTTCCCCCATGGGACGGCGACGACGTTAGCTATCTTGCGGCAAATCCGGGAGCAGTCTCACACTGGGCATGGAACTATCGCGAAGTGAGGGTTGACATGAAGTGGAACGACGCATGGCTTTCAAACATTGACCGCGACGACGACGGCAAGCTTGATCGGCACTACGGCCTTCCCTCTTACATCGGCTCGGGCGCCTGGCTCACCAATCACGAATTCGGCACCTCGGACGAAGATCCTTGGAATTATTTCGTGAAAATTGCGGCTGCGCCGGCTGACGCTACACCAATTGGCGGAATTTGGTACACCGCTTCGGGCGGAGAGATCGGCACCCAAATTTGGGGAGAGTTCGCCATTCTTCAAGGCGTTTACAACGACAAAAGTGCCGGCGAACATGGACTAGCCGAAATCAGCCCCGAGGGTCCGGGTCTTGGCAAATATTGACCACTGCCACAGTAGTACAACCTCTCACAATTGTGAGAGGTTTTTAATTAGGAAAAAACTCCGCAGACGAGCGGAGTTTTGTTTTATATTCGTAGAGCAATTTTACAATGCTGTCGCTCTAGAATGAAGAACAATGACATCTTTGTCTTGACGCTTGAGAAGCCATGCAAGAACAGGAGGCGTGAGGAGAGTGCTCAATATCACCATGATGACGATGATCGAATAGATGCTATCGTTAACAACACCAAGCGAACGGCCAATGGAAGCGAAAATAAGCCCAACTTCGCCGCGAGGGATCATGCCGACACCAATCAGCAATTTGTTGACGCCTTTGCCAGCGGCATAACCGGCCACCACCTTCCCAATAAAGGCAACTAAAGTAAGGCCGAGAGCCAACATTAACGTTTTAACGTCAAAGAGAGTCTCGAGTCGAACATTGATACCTGTCGCCACAAAAAATATCGGCACAAGGAAATGGCCGACCGGCTCTATCAGATCCTCAACGTGTTTGTGGACATGCGGTTCGACCGCCTTCAGAATTCGGGCTTTCTGCTTCGGTTCGAAACCTTGGATGGCTTCTTCAACGTCCTCCACCACTTTCGGACTGCGGAAGTGCCTGAAGTGCACGGCATCGAGAACCAATCCGGCCGCGAAAGCACCGACAATAGGCGCAAGACCGATAAGCTCAGCAAGGTACGCCAGCAAAAGGCAGAACGAAATGGCAAATGTGAACTTCATGCCGGTTCCGCTACTGATTCGAGAGAAAAACCTGCCGATATGAGGAGCCGACACTTGACCAATCACAATAGCACCGACTAAGAAGAAAACTGCTTTAGCGGTAATCACTGAGATAGTGCCCAAACTGGCCGCACCGAACGTCACAATAGCCGAAACAACAGCAAGGATGATGAGACCAAGCACGTCATCGATAACTGCCGCTCCGAGTACTATTTGCGCTTCGCGCATCTGAAGCTTGCCAAGATCTTTGAAGACTCTCGCGGTAATACCGACCGACGTAGCCGTCAGCGTCGCGCCGAGAAAGAGATAAGCGTTATCGGAAAGACCAGGCAGAAGATATGGTCCGACCACATAAGTGCCAAGAACGAACGGCACAACTACTCCCACAATGGCCACCATAAACGCCGGCAGACCGACTTGGCGCATCTTGGTAATGTTCGACTCCAAACCGATCTGGAAGAGTAAAATAATGACGCCAAGTTGCGCCAAAAAAGCCACGATGGAATCGGTTTTGATTGGTTCAAAAATGCTGATACCAAAAAGAACAACGTTGCCAATCGCAACGCCAATCAAAAGCTCGCCGAGGACTGCAGGCTGACCGAATTTCTCTACCAAGCCAGATATTTTGGCGGCAATGAGAATGAATGCTATCCACAAAAGCGTGATCCCCGGACCATGAGCGGCAGGAGCGGCTTCGCCCGCTTCCGCAACGGCCAAAACAGGTATTAATACAAGGGACAGCAACACAAGGCCCCCGATCGCAATCATTTTTTTCATCGTTTTTTATTCCTCCACGGTTATTAGTTAATAGGACCCGGAATTAAACCGGGTGTGGCATAATGCAAAAAAAACCGGCCTGCTTGCAAGCGCTCCGCAGAAAGCGCGGGCAGACGGATATTCTTGGCGGCCAGCGTAAGGAGTCATCTCACTTGAGACGGCCACATCTGTAACTTTATAAAAAAGTTCCAGATGTGACAGTCCCCTATTCCGCACAAAACGCCTTACCCGGCCTAATTCTAAATCTTCCATGAACTTGCAATCACCGATAAAAAATTTTATCACAGAATACTGACAGTACCAATTTTAGAGCAAACTTTAATCGCTCTTCATAATGACTAAAAATGAAAATTGAATTATAATGGAAATTCACTAATGAAAAAACATGAAAATAAAGCATTTAAAAGCAAGACAAATTATTGATTCAAGGGGCAATCCGACAGTTGAAGCGGACGTAGTTTTGGATTCCGGCGTAATGGGTCGCGCCGCAGTGCCCTCAGGTGCTTCGACCGGAAGTAATGAGGCTATAGAACTTAGAGACGGCGACAAAAATGTTTTTGACGGCAAAGGTGTGCTAAAGGCTGTTAAGAATGTAAATGATGAGATCGCAAAAGCTCTTATCGGGAAGAATAGCGAAAATCAGGGCGAGATTGACACCGCGATGCTCAAACTTGATGGCACCGAAAATAAAGCACGCCTTGGGGCAAATGCAATCGTTGCGGTGTCTTTGGCAGTAGCAAAAGCATCAGCGCAAGAAAAAAATGTTCCATTTTATAAATACCTCTCTTCCCTTGCCGGCAATTCCTCGCTCAGCCTTCCTGTCCCGATGGTCAACATCATAAACGGCGGAAAACATGCCGCAGGTTCAACAGATATTCAGGAATTTATGATTATGCCTGTCGGCCTTCCAACTTTTGGCGAAGCTATTAGGGCTTCTGCTGAAATATTTGCCTCACTGAAGCGTGTCATCTCTGCTAAAGGTTATGGCACAACTGTCGGCGACGAAGGTGGGTTTGCACCGCATGTTAAAAACGGCAATAAAGAAGCCCTGGATCTCATAAGCGAAGCGGTCGGCAGAACTTCCTACAAACTTGGAGATAATATTTTTTTGGCGCTCGACGTGGCCGCTTCTGAATTGTATGAAAAGGGAAAGTACGTTTTGAAAACAGAAAACAAAACTTTGACTTCAGAAGAGATGTCGGGTTGGCTATTTGATTTGGCAAGCAAATATCCCATTTTTTCGATCGAAGACGGCTTGGCGGAGGGCGACTGGCATGGCTGGATCAAACTGACTGAAATGGCCGGTCAAAAACTTCAACTTGTTGGCGACGACTTACTTGTAACAAACACAAAATTCCTGAAGCGAGCCATAGACGAAAAAGCCGGAAACACAATTTTGGTAAAACTGAATCAGATTGGAACACTGACAGAAACATTGGAATCGGTGGCGATGGCCAAAACCGCAAACTGGAATGCTATAATTTCACACCGCTCAGGCGAGACGGAAGATACGACTATTGCCGATCTTTCTGTGGCTCTTGGGACAGGTCAAATTAAAACAGGATCAATGTGTCGCACGGATAGAACGGCGAAATACAACCAGCTTCTTCGGATCGAAGAAGAGCTTGGATCGAGAGCAATTTATGCCGGGAAGAGTATTCTAAATTTAAATTAATTTAATGGCTTATCTATATCTCGGGAGGCACGCTAAGTCGGAGTGGAATGACAAAGGCATATGGACAGGCTGGGCTGATCCGCACCTCTCAAAGGAGGGTTTTGATGATGCCCTAAAAGCGGGACAGGCTTTGAAAGGCCGTAAAATCGACAAAGCTTACGTCGCGCCTTTTTTCCGCACCAGAGAGACTTTAGAAACAATTGAGGAAGCCTACGGAGCGAAAATTGAAAAAATCGAGGCGGCCGAAATAAAGGAGAGAGATTACGGAGTTCTAACGGGGAAAAATAAGTGGCAGGTTAAAGAAGCGGTTGGAGAAGAACAATTTCAAAAGATCCGCCGTGGATGGGACGTACCGATCGAAAAAGGTGAAAGTCTGAAGGATGTTTATAATCGCGTAATTCCCTACTTTAAATCACAAATTTTGCCTGAACTTTTGGCTGGGAAAAATGTCATTATCGTAAGCTCGGGAAACGCCCTTCGGGCATTGGTAAAATTTATAGAAAATATTCCTGACGAGAAAATCGGTGAGGTTGAGATTGTCATGGGACAAATACATAAATACATTTATGACGGCGATGGTAAATACATAGGAAAAGAAGTTGTTTATTCGGGCACGGTCGATACACAGAACACCAAATAGTTGCTTTTTAGTCAAATATCCGCTATTATACGCGGACTATTATTTTTTTTAATTGATAGATGAATTTAAAAACAAAAATTATCGCCACCATAGGACCGAAAACGTCTTCTCCAGAAATGCTCAGCAAACTGATAGAAAACGGCATGAATATTGCCCGTATCAATTTTTCGCATTGCTCCCACGAAAACTACGTAATTTTTCGAAACAATATATTATCCGAAGCGTCTAAACACGGAAAAACCGTAAAAATATTGCAGGATTTACAAGGCCCTCGGATCAGAGTCGGCAAATTGCCTGAAGAAGGAGTAAAGATGAACGCCGGAGACACGATAATTTTTTCTACGGATAAAAATTGCGAGACCGGGAAAATATTTGTCGATGACCCCTATTTACATGCTGATATGAAAGTTGGTGAGCCGATCTTTCTGGTGAATGGAATAATTGAGCTGGTTGTAAAGTCGATAAATGGAAATGAAATACAGGCGGAAGTGATAAGAGGAGGCACGCTCTTTAGCAGAAAAGCCGTAAATGTTCCACACACAAAATTAACCGCTACAGGGCCGACAGAAAAAGACTTGGATGATGTCAGATTTGCACTTTCGGTTGGAGTCGATTTAATCGGCGTGTCATTCGTCCAAACCGCCAAAGACATTGAGCGTCTTCGCGAAGTAGTCGGAAGTAAAGCCAAGATTATTGCCAAAATCGAGACTGCCGTCGGATTGAAACATATTGACGAAATAATTCGCGCTTCGGATGGGATTATGATTGCAAGGGGCGACCTTGGTATAGAAATTCCGGTTGAGCAGGTACCCTTCGTTCAAAAAAACTTGATCAGACACGCCGCCTGGCATGGCAAGCCATCCATTGTAGCCACTCAAATGCTTTTTTCCATGGTTGATAACGCACATCCCACACGCGCCGAAGTCTCTGACATATCAAACGCGGTCTGGGACGGAGCAAGCGCCGTCATGCTCTCTGACGAAACGGCTTCCGGAAATTATCCGGTAGAATCAATTCAGGCGATGACTAGAATCGTCAAACAGGCTGAAAACTACCATTACGACAGAGCAAGCAACCTATAGGTCATATTTGAATACGAAGCAAGGGCCTAACTAAATACGCTAAATTGCCCTCATTCGCGAGAGCGAATGAGGGCAATTCTATACTGCAATGATTAGTTCCGCGGTCCCGGATGACTATATCCCCGAGACGGGAGCCTGTGGAGTGTTCATCTGCGGAGGATTAACGGGAGGTACAGGTGGCGTAGCTTGAATGCTGTCCGGTAAAGCATGGTATTCTGCCCTTCCCCATGCGAGCATTGGATAAAAAATAAAGGGCAAAAAGAAAAGTCCTATGGTAAAACCCACACCCTTGCCAAATGACATGGCCAGGCGGTACATTACGATGACAACAATCACAATGTTCACTACCGGAATAAACCAAAGTAAAATCCACCAGGTTGGCTTGCCGACGATTTCCAGCAATACGACTATGTTGTAGATTGGAACAATTGACGTCCAACCAGGCTTGCCGGCCTTACCGTAAATCTTCCAATTTGCCGCTATAATAAAAATTGCTAAGAAAAGCGATACGAGCCAAAAACCGCCGAAAAACGCGAGCATCGGACCTGAAAAATCAGCGCAGTTCACCGACTGTCCGTTTATTATGCACGTACTTGATACCGCCGCCATCATCGAAGGATTCGAGACTGCTCCGATAATAGAAAGTAATGTGTCAAACATTTTATTAATTATATTTTATTAAGTTTAAAATCAACTACCCCGCAGCAGAGCTGCGAGGTATGTCTCTACTCGAGACCTTGAAATAATAATAGAGTCCCTCGATGTATCTGTTTGTAACTTCG
>MHRK01000052.1 GCA_001820955.1 Candidatus Taylorbacteria bacterium RIFCSPHIGHO2_02_FULL_43_32b | reverse complement strand
ATGTGGCGATAAATGTGCCGACTGTGAGACGGCCGGCTGTGGTTGAACCCATGTAGGCGTTTCCCGCGGCGAACATTGTTGATGACGCGCTTGTAAACGTCTGCACCCCAGTCCACGTATTGGAATTTCCAAGATTAAGAGACGCGACGACGTCTCCGGCAGTCGGAGAAATGGTCAAAGTGCCGTCGACATTCGCAACCGAAGTAACAACTCCGGCCGCGCCAGCGTCCAGGCCACACTGAAGATTGCCGAAGGCGTCGGTCTCAAGTACAGAGCCAGTATTACAACCCAACATCGTCGCGATTTGCACTCCGCCATTCAAAACTTTAAGCCCCCCGGCAAACGTGCTCGTCGCCGTTGTCGAAGTTGCATTAAAATACGGCGCGGCTATCTTGGTGCCAGACTCAATTCCTCCAGAAAAAGTCGAAGTGGCTGTGGTTGTGGCCACAAACAAGCCGGCGATCCAACTGCCTTTTGCACCCCAATAATCGGCCGACGTAGTGGAAAATGAAGACGAATCGCCACCAAGTGGCCATGATGTCTGACAATCCCCGGCAAGACAGAGCCAATCGGTAGAAATTCCGACTGAAGTCAGTCGCGGCAAGGTGGACGTGGACGTTGTAGTCGCGGTGATGTGGGATCCTACGATTTCACCGACAACCGAAAGTTTTGCGTATGGCGAAGTGGTACCAACGCCAACATTTCCGCTGAATGTCGCGGCGGTAGCAGTCAGCGCGCCGTATAGAGTCGATGCCCCCGTTACTTGAAGAGTCGAAGAAGCAAAGATGCCCCCCGTGCTGTTTATATAAAACAAATTGGAACCAGTGTAATCTTGCGTTTGAAAAATATTTGCGGTTTGCCCCGTAATGGCGCGGATTGTAGCTCCGACAGCGTTTGTCGAAGTGGCCTCAACTGAAATGACGGAATTATTTATCGGATTTGTTGTGCCGAACGAAGAAGAGCCCGTGCCGGAAACCGCCCCGGAAAGTTCGGCAAAAGAAGTTGAAGTGATTCTTTGTCTTGGTGATAAAGTTTCGTAGGTAACGTTATCGGCGGAAACTTCGATTTGAAGATAAACCGCGTTGTTTGTATTGAAATTATAATCAAGCGCATCGGGATACCCATTACCCGTATCCCCTAGATTGACATTAAAAACTCCGGACCGAACGGTGGTCGTTGTCACTCCAGGACTGCCCGACGGCCAAAGTCTGGTGCCGGAAGCTACTGTGGGATTATCCCAAATTGAAAACTTGAAATAGTATGTGGTGCCCGAAGCGCTTCCCAGCAAATTACCGCCGGAATCCGTCAAACGGCCTTGGTAACTAATGATGTTCGGAATACCCGGGGCGCCAAAAACACTTCCCGGCACAACAAGTGTCAGAATTATCAGAGAGGCAAGTAATTTCTCTAAAATTACAAATCGGTTTTTTCTATAAACCATTTCCAGGCTTGATTTTTAACCCCAATAACCATACACGCGACAGAGAAAAAACAGTCTGAAATCCTTTTTCCGCAAAACTGCAATTGAACTCTCCCCAAAATACCCTTTCGTGTCTTAAATTATATCGTATTTGCCAAATGCCCCCAAACAGACCTGTGGAGAAGAAATGGTAATTATACGTTGATGTAAAGCCGTATTTTAGAACAGTGCGCAAAAATCTGAATTTTTTGTGAAAAAAAGAAAAAAAACGCGAAAAAATACTATAATGATGTGCGCTGAGCATGACCCAAACCACTTGCGCTTTTAGAACATCGTGATAACTTTAAAAACAGACCTCCCGAGCACAAAATGAAAGCTGAAGAACCTCTCAATGTATCTGATTTGAATAACCGCGAACTTGTGGAAGCTCTGCTGTCCCGAATAAATCGACGAACAAGAGTGCCGATACCAAACGCCGCGCTAAACACGCACTCACTGAAGCAGAGAATTTTCACACTCATGGATCTCGGCCGCCAGGCCGAGCGAGAAAAGAAATAAACAAACGAAGCGCGCCAAGAGACGCGCTTTTTTTTAATTTTTTTTGCTTTACTAAATTCAATACTAAAATTATTCGCCTGCAAAAAAACTTTTCTTGAATTCGGCAAAATTATTTTCCAAAATCGCGTTTCGCGCACTTCTCACCAAATTTGAAATATAAAATAAATTGTGAATAGACGCCAAAGTCGCCGCAAACATTTCTTTCGAACGAAAAAGGTGCGCGACATACGCGCGAGAATAATTTTTGCAAGTGTAACATTCGCAACCTTCTTCAACAGGAGAAAAATCATTTTTAAATTTCGCGTTTAAAATGTTGACGCGCCCAGAGCGTGAATACATAGATCCGTTTCGCGCCATGCGTGTCGGCGCAACACAATCGAAAGTGTCACAGCCATTTTCGATGGCTAAAATGAGATCCGCTGGCTCGCCTATTCCAAGCAGATGCCGAGGCTTTTCTTCCGGTAATTCCTCGTTTACAAACCGAACCGCATTTCCAATATCTTCTTTATCGAAAGACCCGCCTATTCCAAAACCGTCAAAATCCAATTCACGGCTTAGTTTGGCGCTTTTTCGGCGCAATTCCTCAATTCTACCCCCCTGAATTATACCGAAAAGCTGTTGCTCCCCCGTACCATTTTTTTTGTGGAAATTGAGGCATCTTTCGCCCCACCTTAAGGTACGAAGAAGAGAACTGTCCTGATATTCTGCAGACGCAGTCGGAGAAGGACATTCATCAAAAGCAAAAATTATGTCCGCCCCTATCGCGTGCTCAATTTCTATCGAACGTTCCGGCGTAAACCGATGCATACTACCATCAACAACAGATTTAAAATTCACCCCGTCTTCATCGATATCGACGAGCGACATACTTTGAATTTCAGTGACCTCGGATTTTTCCGCCAATTTTTTCGATGAATTTTCGGATACGGATTTTACAATTTTTCCCGTCTTTCGATTATAAGCCGCACCGAGCGAAAAAACTTGGAATCCGCCGGAATCAGTCATAGTCGGAAAATTCCAATTCATAAATTTATGAATTCCTCCCGCCTTTTTAATAATTTCGTGCCCCGGTTTTAAATATAAGTGATAGGTATTTGAAAGAACAACATCTACTTTGGCGGAAGCAACCTGTTCCGGACTAAGAGATTTAACAGTCGCTTGAGTGCCGACCGCCACAAAAGCCGGAGTCAGAATCCGGCCATGAGGAGTCTCGACGACACCAGAGCGGCCAAGACATCCTTTTATTTTATTTTCGATTTTAAATTTTGAACCGGCCATACTTTTTGGACACTCTTCAATTGCAATTGAGCACGTATCTTATACAATAACGAAAACATTAACTTTATACCAATTTAAAATGCCCAACAGAAAAAAAGACGATTTGTTCGAATTCGAGATTCATACCATGACACGGAAAGAAATGCAGGAAGCGATGCATAGGCGACTTCGCAAAATTTATAACGAATTTTTAAATGCATTTGAGTTTATAAAAAAATATCCGAAATCGGCAACTTTTTTCGGTTCGGCCAGAGCCTCTGAAAATGATTTTTACTACCAAAAAGCGAGACACCTTTCGGAAAGAATCTCCAAGGAGCTTGGGTACACCATTTTTTCGGGCGGCGGGGGCGGAATTATGGAAGCTGGCAACCGCGGAGCGTTCGAGGCGGGAGGCAAAACTGTCGGTCTCAACATCAGACTGCCGCATCAACAGCAACGAAACAAGTACACTTTGAAAACAATAGAAATTTCTTATTTTTTTGTGCGCAAAGTCGCACTTTCGTTTGCGGCCGAAGCTTATATTTTTTTCCCGGGCGGCTATGGCACGCTCGATGAATTTTTTGAAATAGTGACACTAATTCAAACTGGAAAAATTCCGAAAGTGCCACTTATTCTTTTTGGTAATGAATATTGGGGGAAACTGAATTCATTCCTTAAGGACACGGTTTATTCTTCGTACAAAGCGATAGACGAAAAAGATTTGGAATTGTTCACCATAACGGAGGACGAAGATTTGATATTAAAAAAAATCGCCACCAGCCCCGAAAGAACCCCTCTCCCCTCATCGGAAGATGCAAATCTTCCTCTTGCGATAAAGCAGTAAAAATTTTGCACGGAGCGCAGAGCGTTAGGGATCGGAACCGCACCGCGTAGACCGGGGGGTTCTTTTCTAGAGAAGAACGGGCTCCCCGCCTGCGAGTACCTGTCTGCGTGTACGCACAGGCAGACGCGCGGGCAGGCGCTCGTACTTACACTTATGTGCCCGTTCATCTCGGCGCACAAACACCGGGAGTTCTCTGTGCTCCCAGTCAAATTCGCCCTGCCCTTCACCTACGGCTAGTCGCCCTGGCGGGCAGGTATTTTTGCCCCTAAGAAACGGACGATTTTTGTTTAATAAAATTTGTCCCGTCCTATCCCCGCCCCAAGGGGTTCCCTCGGGGTACCTCGGCGGGGTATTAGGCGAGGCACCGGGAAAACTTTGCCTGCCTCGCCGTCAGGCGGGTTGGATATGAGCGCCCCACCGGGCGCACTATTTATTATGTAGCCATTCATCCCCGCCCTAAAGGGACGGGGTATTCTGACCGCTTCCAATAAAAATGTTTTCCCGTCAAACCTTCGAGGCATATTCAAGCTAAAAACTTAAGAACGTATTTCTAAAAAAAAGGAACTTATAAGTGGTTTAATAATGTTACTATAGTAACATTATTAAACCACTTATACTTTTACATCCACTTCTACTTTTACTTTTACCACCACTTCCACTTTCACGTTTACAGGAAACCACTTGTCCATGCGCGAAAAGCACAGACAAGCATCTCTCCGCAGAAAAGCGGCACGACATTCTGGCCCACCTCTTCGAACACGCCTGCCCGCGCGGTGTGCGCTGAGAGACAGGCCGCTTCAGATAAATTGGTCAAGCGCGTACTCACGCACGTGCTTGTGCGTGAAAAAAGCAATGCTTATAAAAATACGACTAACGTTTTTTGTGAAAATTCTGGCAAAGACTTTTAAAAACATCCAAAACGAGTGGTTGAAACCAATATTAATTTGCCAAAAACACGATAAAAAGTATAAAAAATGTTAAAGCGAGAAAAAAATTGATTATCATTCCGGCCAAGGCCCCGATTAGAGACCCGGAAGCCGCCTTAAGCGCCCCCTCGCCATTTTTACTTCTAATTTCCGAAAGAAATACGCCTACAAATAAGCCTATTATGGCTCCAATGGGAGGAAGTAATATAAGCCCAGTGACGAGTCCTAATATGCCAAAACCGATGCTTTTTTTCGAAGCGCCACCCCATCTTGCGCCAATAACTCCCGCCAAAGTATCCACCAAAAATGAAATTAAGACTATCGCCGAAAGCACGATCAAATTATTCACCGTTATAACGCCAAAACCGCCAACCGCGGCAAAAATTGTCGTGACAATAAGCATGTAAAGAAGGGCCGGGACAAACGGCACAAAAACCATAACCAACCCGCACGCCACAAGAAAAGAAAAAACCACGTTTACAAAAATTTCCATGAAATCATTTTATCACACCAAAAACTTCCGAGCTAACGAAACCCTAAACATAATATTTATCTACACAAAACCAAAATTACCAAAATTACACCTGGTCAGTGTAAAAATTAACCTTTGGAATTTCGTAAAACAAAATCGCAGGTAAATTTTCCACGCTTTCTTTGTTGTTTTTCAATTTTTGTATCGCCTCCCTCTTCGATGGACCAAAAGCAAAAACGTATGCTTCCGTAATTTGTAATAGATAATTTGGCGTTATGCTGAGTCTTGTAAATGCGCCTCCTTTTTCATAACCAACAACAGGCTTTGTCGCCTTAAGCGCCGGAGATTTTGGTAAAATGCCCGCAATGTGTCCGTCAGCACCAATACCAAATTGGCCAATTATAATTTCCGCTTTTTTAAATTGCTCCTTCACTATTTCCCCGTATTTTTCCGCAGTTTGAAGAAGTGGCAAATCTACGAGGAGCGGGTAATTTTCGATATTTTCTATGGGAAAATGCAAGTCCAAAAGTTGAGCCCAATTGGAATCCTTGTGACCTTTTGGACCGTAACGCTCATCGCATTGCATAATGACCAAATTCTTTAACTCACTCTCTGACAAAATCTCTTTGATTTTTCTGAGTACCGAATTGGCGATTGGAACATTTGTACCCCCCGGCAGTGTCCAGAGAGTTCTCTTGCCCGACTTTAGTGCTTTAATCAAAGCTTCGCCCAAATCGGCTTCGCCTTTTTTTGAATCAATACAAGGAATAAAATTCATCATTTTAAATTTATTTTGTGCCCTCCAAATTGCTTGCGGAGAAGCGCGACAATCTTGTTTGAATAACTCGACCAATTTTTGCTTTTTCTCGATTCTTTTCTCACTTTAAAAGATTGCTCGATTACCGAAATTGGCACTCGCAACTCTTTTGCCGTCTTGATCGTCCATTCTCCCTCGCCCGTCGCACCTATTTGTCCCAAAGTTCCCTCGATGTTTTCTTTTTTAAAAATGTCCGCGCAGAGGTCGATAAGCCAGCTTCTAATTACCGTGCCCTTCTGATAGACCTTCGTAACATCCGCAAGGTTAAAATCATACTTGCTCTTTTGGAGAACCGCGTAACCTTCACCGATTGCCTCCATCATCCCATATTCGATACCGTTGTGCACCATTTTGGCAAAATGCCCTGCACCACTTTTTCCCAGATAGGCAAAATTATCACCTCCAGACAGAGCCTTGAAAATAGGACGAACCACAGGAAAAATTGGTGCCGGGCCACCGACCATCAAAGCAAAGCCGTTTTGCTCTCCCCATATTCCACCCGACGTGCCGCTGTCAAAATAATAAATGCCTTTTTTGGCCAAAATTTTTGAACGCCTAACGGTATCTTTGAAGAAAGAATTACCACCATCAATAACGATATCCCCTCTTTTCAAAAAGGATTTCAAATAATTATCACTAAACAAAAAATCGTCGACAAGCGAATGTGGCAACATGAGCCAAAAAATTCTCTTCCGGGGCGGCATGGCGTTCATGAGCTCCGACAAATCGCTTGTCGCCCAAATTCCTTTCTTCTGAATTTCTGCAACCGGCTCTAGTGAGCGATTCCACGCCAAAACTTCGAAATCATTTTTATGGAGTCTTCGTGCAATTTGGCCTCCCATCCTCCCAAGACCCAACACCGCTATTTTCATCTTTTTATTCATTGTTTTTTGGTTGATAGTATTTAATGTTATGCCAATTCGCTTTTAGAAACAATATTGCAACCATTTTAATTAGGACTCGACATTACGATTTATCCGAATTAAGTCGGAATAGAATCAAAAGTGAAATTTTGCAAAAAACCCGAGAAAAAACTGCGTTCAAAGTCTAACAAAAAAGTTATAGCCCATTTTGGATACTCTGTATCGAACTCATGCCGATTGGATAGAATACAACAGGCTTTTTGTTCATTTCAATTTTCTCAATGATTTCCCAAGCTAAAATAGATTCATCGATCGTCGCAAAATCTCCGCGCAGATCATTAATAAAGCCTGAAAACACATTTTTATAATCATTTTTACTTGCACCAAAATCAGTTCGCTTACCATCGATTTCAATATAACCCAATTTGCTGTCAAAACGCTTGCCCGAGATAAACTCTAAATATTTATTCTTGGTCTTTATGCCCAAAGATACGTATGTCTCGGTCTCTGTTTTTTTGCCAAGCTCCTTTGCGTAACCCAAGTATTGACCGCGAACATAATGATCAACTTTAAAATCCGAAAACTCCTCCGCTTTGTCATTCAGAATGCGAAAAATTGTGTTTAAAAAATGGCTCTGTATCATATCTTTCAGTGTGCCAATTCGATCGAAATATCCGACGCGTTTTTCGAGCCCGACATCTTCTAAGGAGACCATTTTAAATTTACTGAAACTCCGAGGTCTTACTTTTCGCACCCCATCCTTAAACAGATAATGATCCGATATAAATAAATCATTTTGTAGTCCATACTGATCGATGACCGACACCAAATGCTTAGCGTGCTTCAAATCGGTTCCAAAGGGCTTCTCGATCAGCAGTTTAACTTTGAAGCCGCCTTTTTTTAACAGACCAACGTATTTCAAAACATCCTCTATTTGCCCGGGAGGTAAAGCTGAGTAAAATAAATTTGTTTCATTTTTCGATAAATACTTATCGCAATCTTCACACACAAGGGAATCTCCAAAATCAACTTTGTAATATTTTGGTTCAAATTTTTTCCGGCATTCGTCGTCTTCACAAACCAAAGCTTGATACATTGAATCAGTAAACTCTCTTCGACCGAGCGCAATAATATTTAAATTTGGATGATTTAGAGAAAGCAGAGCAGGAACAACTTTCCTGCGAACCAAATCCCCCGTCGCTCCAAAAATAAATAAGTTCATTGATATGCAATTTTAATTTCAATCTTGAGTGCTGAAAACTATACAGTAGATATTTCATCATAACAAGTTGATTTTATGACAACCTTTTTGTATTATTTTAAATGTTACGCAAATATCGCAACATGCTTAAACAAAGCCATATTTTAAAGATTAAAAAATCAATTAGCAGAGAAAGACCGGATCTCTCCGATACTTTTTCGGTGCTTGGCGACAAAACCCGCTATAAAATAATTGAACTACTATCGCGCAATAAAACGCTTTGCGTTTCAGACCTTTCAGCGATTTTGGACGTATCGATGTCTTGCATATCCCAACACCTTCGCATACTGGAAATGTCGGGACTCGTCAAAAGTAATCGTCAAGGCCAAAGCATATGTTATTCTTACACCAATACTGACCCCAAGATTAATGCTATAGTCGATTTAATTTTTTATTAATAGTAATTTTTCAAATCATGCACAAAGTCACGATATATAGTACGCCGACCTGCCATTTCTGCCACATGGCAAAAGATTTTTTTACGGAGAATCACGTAACTTTCACCGATAAAAACGCCGCCGCCGATCTTGGCGCTCGCCGGGAAGCAGTGGAAAAATCCGGACAAATGGGAGTGCCTGTAATTGATATTGACGGCGAAATTGTCGTGGGTTTTGATGAACCGCGCTTGCGTGAATTACTGCAAATCAATTAAAAAACAAAATTGAATCTGACAAAAACCCCTCAACTAAGGGGTTTTTGTTTGGTTATCACTTTTTTTTCACTGTTCATTGTTAATCTCTCCTACTGGCGTCGTCGGCCTATTTATTAATCAATTCGAGTAATCGCATCTGCGTTACCAATCGAAAAGCTAAATTATCAATTTAACCAAAAAAATATGCGTGATAATGAAGTGTCGTCAACGGAAATTAAAGAAAATGCAAATGAAAACATAAACGACTACAGTGCACAAAACGATCAGTTGTATCAATCTTTCAGCCCTTTTGATTTATCAGAGATACTTTCGAGGGAAGCTGAACTAATCGAGAGACATTACCAAACGAGACATGACTGGACTTCTTGGGGGAAGCAAGACCTGGAACAGTTTCGAAAAAGACCGGCCAGAAAAAAACATTTCTATGATTAATAAACAAAAAAGCCGGTATGTCCGGCTTTTTTGTCTTTCTAAAAGAGAAATTCATCCACCCTAAAGCCTCCCCCCTTCAAAAAACCATTAGACACCTTCCTTCTTCAACTCTTCAACTAGCTTTTTTGCCTCTTTGGATAACTTTGCCGGCAGATCGATTTTTATTCTTATCAACAAATCTCCTCGGTGATAACGATCAACAGGAACGCCTTTTCCTTTAACTCTAAGAATTTCGCCGTGCTTAATACCCTCCGGAATCTTTATTTTGATATCGCCATCCAAAGTAGACACATTGTACTCATCTCCAAGAAGCGCGCTCGACAATTTTACCGGCAAATCCATCGAAAGATTCGGACCATCCTTAGTAATTTGGGAATGCTTTTTCACATGAATTTTTACGTACAAATCTCCCGGTGTTCCTTTGGCGACCATTTCACCTTCTCCGCCTAACCTAATCATTTCACCATTTTCAATTCCAGCGGGAATTTTGACGACAATTTCTTTCTCTTTTCGCACAATTCCGGCACCCTGACAGACCGAGCACTTTTTTTCGGGAACTTTACCTGTCGCCCCACATTCTTCGCAATTGTGAACTGAAGTAAAAGAACCGATAAAAGAACGTTTTGTCTCCCTTATCTTTCCTTTTCCATTACAGACGGGACAAGTTTTCATGGAAGTGCCAGGCTCTCCGCCATCGCCATGACAATGTGAACAAGCAATCGACTTTCTGATAAGAACCCTTCTTTCCGTACCAAAAACCGACTCCGCGAAAGAAAGCTCTATGTCGATAGAAATATCACGACCCCTCCTGACGCGGCTTCCCCGTCCACCACCAAATATATCGCCGAATATATCACCGACGCCAAAATCGAAACCGGCGCCTCCTTCCCCTCCAAACCCCTGCGCAAAATTAGAAAAATCAAAACCTTCGAATCCAGAAAAGCCTGAGGACGGATCAAAGCCGGCATTTTGCCCGGGACCGCCATTACCGCTAAATACACGACCGTATGCGTCATACTCGGCCCGTTTTTTATCATCGGAAAGCACAGAATACGCCTCGTTTACTTCCTTGAATTTCTTTTCATCACCTCCTTTTTTGTCCGGATGATATTTGTGCGCCAAAACACGGAAGGCCTTTTTTATATCTTCCTTCGATGCATTTTTTGGTACACCTAGCGATTCATAATAATCTTTTGACATTGTTTTGGCATTTTAAACATTAGCGACCGAATATGCAAGGAAATGAATTCTAAACCGCGTCCAATGAGCATCTTCCGCAGTATTCTCTGCAGAAGATGCTCATTTTTCTTTCTCCTCTTATCAATTCACGATTCCTGATTCTCGATTCTATTTTATTTTGTCTCCGCATCTCTTATATTGCCTTCCTCGCCCTTGTCGCCCTTCTTTTCTTCCTGCTGTTTGTTTTCGGCGCCCTGCCCATCTTTACTTTGCATATGCTGACCTATTTTCTGCATTTCTCGCGAAAGATCCTCAGTAGCATTTTTTATAGAAGTCGGATCTGTCTCATCCTTGGCTTTTTTGAGTACCGCCAATTTATCTTCAACAGACTTTGAGAGATCAGCGGGAATTTTATCTTTGTAATCCTTCAGTGATTTTTCTGCAGTATAGGAAAGCTGATCTGCCAAATTCCTAGCCTCCGCCAATTCCTTCTTTTTAGTGTCCTCTTCACCATGGGCTTCTGCATCTTTTTTCATCCGTTCAATATCCTTTTCGGAGAGACTGGAACGCGCCTCAATGCGAACCGACTGCGTTTTGCCGGAGGCTTTGTCCTTCGCGGTTACAGCCAAAATTCCATTCGCATCAACATCAAAAGCCACCTCAACTTGCGGCACGCCGCGAGGAGCAGGAGGAATACCGTCAAGGATGAATCTGCCGAGTGATTTATTGTCCGATGCCATGGCGCGTTCGCCCTGAACAATATGTATCTCAACTGAAGTCTGATTATCCGAAGCGGTGGAAAATACCTGGGACTTCGCCGAAGGAATTGTCGTATTTTTTTCTATCAGTTTTGTGGCAACACCCCCCAAAGTTTCGATACCAAGAGAAAGCGGAATAACATCGAGAAGCAAGATGTCACGGACATCACCTGAAATAACGCCACCTTGAATAGCCGCCCCGATCGCCACAACTTCATCCGGATTTACTCCCATGTGCGGTTCTTTACCGAAAAATTCTTTTACCGCTTTTTGCATGGCAGGCATCCTCGTTTGACCTCCGACCAAAACTACCTCATTTATTTCACCAAGCTTGAAAGGCGAACTATCAAGAGCCCTTTTTGTAATCATCATGGCTCGGTCGATAAATTCACTCGCCAATTCTTCAAGCTTCGCCCGAGTAATTTTGATCAATAAGTGTCGGGGGCCATTGGCATCGGAAGTGATGAACGGAATATTGACTTCGGTTTCCACAGCCGTGGAAAGCTCAATTTTGGCCTTTTCCGCAGCTTCATCGAGACGCTGAAGTGCAAGAGCGTCCTTTCTAACATCAACACCCGACTCTTTTTTGAACTCGTCAGCCAAGTAATTGATTATTTTTTGGTCTATGTCCTTTCCTCCCAAATGCGAATCGCCGTCGGTCGACTTAACCTCAACCACATCATCGCCGACTTCCAAAACTGAAATATCAAATGTTCCGCCACCAAAGTCGAAAACAGCTATTTTTTCATCTTTTTTCTTGTTGAAGCCGTAAGCCAAAGCGGCCGCCGTCGGCTCATTGATGATCCTCTTGACATCAAGACCGGCAATTCTTCCTGCATCCTTCGTAGCTTGGCGCTGGGCATCGTTGAAATAGGCGGGAACGGTAATCACGGCCTCGGTAATTTTTTCACCGAGCCTCGCCTCAGCATCCTGCTTGAATTTCTGCAAAATCATCGCCGAAACCTCTTCAGCCGTATACCACTTATCGGACATTTTAACTTCAACTCCGCCATTTTGCGCTTTTCGCACTTCGAAGGGCACATTCTTGATATCCTTCTGTACTCCGGGATCGTCGAAAGTATGGCCGATAAAACGTTTTATCTGAAAAACAGTGTTTTTGGGGTTAGTGACGGCCTGTCGCTTTGCAAGTTGACCAACCAATCTTTCGCCTGTTTTTGAGATTGCAACAATAGAAGGCAATGTTCTTGATCCTTCCGCGTTTTCAATAATTTTCGGCTGACCTCCCTCCATGAAAGCCATGGCGGAATAAGTCGTACCGAGATCGATTCCTATTATTTTGGACATATTTTAGGCGCTAGGCACTAGGCTTTAGGCTCTAGACAAAGCGCGGATTAATTAGTAGAAATAATTTTTAATTCTTAAGAATACTACCGTATTGCTTGACACGAACTATATATTGTTATACTTTAGCGACAGTTCGCTCAATCTAACTTATGGACTCAATTCGAGAAGTGCTTATGCACTACAAAAAGCAAGGATCCCGAGTTGCTCTAAGCGCGCCAGGTAATACCACAGTGACTGGGACAATAGAGCGTATCGGGACAGACATAGTGGTACTTAGAAAAGTCTCGGACAAACAGTTCGCCTACATGGACATCCATTCCCTTGTCCTTATTGAAGAAGATGCCCCTTAAGCCCCAAGCGGGCTTTTTTATTTACCTATTTCCCTAGTGCCTAGAGCCTCTAGAGCACATTCGGCCTGGTGGCCTCAGTACTTCCTCCCTCTCGCTCGGTCGCCATACGCTAAACGCTAAGCACCGAACTCGGCGCTCTTGTCATTTGAGAATTAAAAAATGAATCTATGTTTGAAAAATAAGGGGAGCAATAATCGTTGCGATTAAAACCTAAATCGTAAGAGGTTTTTGGATCACTGACGCCAGGCAGGAGCAAAGTTTGCCCCTTTCCATTTCTTGAATCTAGCCTGCCCGTTTGTAACGTAATCGCACGCGAGGGAATCCTAAATCCTGAATCTGATTTTTCTATCTTGAGTAATTTCCAAAAAATCTTTCCCTCGAACTCAGCCACCAAAAAATAGGCTCGCGCCCATTCGCCGCCTTCTAGCCGGATCATTTTGGAGACTATTCTTTTTTTGGGGGTGGTAGTTAGCATCGGAAACATTTTAAGTGATTGGCGGGACTTACGGAACTTGACTAAATACAGTTTATGTTATAAAGATATAACAACCCATTTTCCTCGCAACTTTGCGAAAAAATAAATGCTCGTCATTTATTGGCCTTTTCCGCTTTGTTCCGTCAAAAAACTGTTTGGGGCGCCTTTATCATCGGAGTAAAAAGCCAGCTCCAACGCATAGACAAAAACCCATGCGACAAGCACGACAAAATAACCAAAAATAACTTTTCGAATCAACTCCTTGGCTCTAGCCACGACAGCCTCTCTTCCTGCCGCGAAAATGTATAAAAATCCCGCATACGTAATCGTAATGGCAACAATCAAAAGACCGAGGACGATCAGGAAATTAATAATGTTATTTATCAGCTTAAAGACATCTTTGCCGGTGCATTCCTCTCCTGCCCCCGCCACCGCCCCATCTCCATTTTTATCAAAGCCGCATGGTACCAATCCTTTAATTAATCTGCCAGATAAATTTTCATCTTCGCCTGTTACCGAGTTCGAACGATACATCAGTCTAATCAAATGAGGTACGGTTTGGCCCAAATTATTAGTAACGGTCACATAAAGGGGGCCTTCTTGCGAAGCTTTAATAAGCTTTTCACTTGGCCTAATAATTAAAAAATCATTGTCCGGTACCAGATCATTCAAGATTTCGACGATAGTCCCATTTGCATCGCGAATAACCACTGTGTTTTTTTCGCCGAACGCAACATCCGAACTGGCAATCAAAGAAAAACTTCTGCCGGAAGATATTGTCCCCTGTGATAAGCTCGGGGGAATAGGCGTTTTGAAATTCATAATTTCAGAGACCGATTCTTTTTCAAAAGCCCCAACCGAACGCACGACAAAAGCATATTCCGTATCCGGTTCCAAATCAGAAAGGTGCACGCCGTGATACACAACAAACTCTTCGAATTGAACAAACTTATCAAAATAACCCTTTATATCGTAATCATACTTCGGCGTAAATTGGACAATTGAGGTAGCGGGCGTATCTGTTTTCCAAGTTATCTCCACTCCAACATCCCCCTCGTTAACCATAATATTAGTTATGGAGGGACCGTCATCCCCGATAAAATAATCTTCGGGAATCAGTCCGAAAAAGAACATAGGGAAACCGCCGAAATTATCCGGGAAAGATCCGACATTGTTTTCCTGAATATAAATTAATACCTCACTACTCGGAAGTGATTCCCTGCCAAAAGAATCGTAAGCTAAAACAAAATATATATGAGTTTCCCCTTCGCTGACACTTGAATCGATATATTCATTCTCCGTGACGCTGTCCAACTCTAGCCCATCACGAAAAATTTTATAACCGAAACTTTGTTCCTGCCCGGAAGGACCCGACCATCGCAAATGTACCGTGCCATCCTCCGTAATTATTGCAGAAAGCCCGGACGGAGAAGGGAACGTCCGACTGTCAGTACCATAATCGGCCAATATGTATCCCCCGGAATGATCACTGTCTAAATTTTCCGCTATAATAAAAGATTGACCGGTTATTTGGGCATCAACCACACCCAAACGAAAAATATTCGAAAGAAAACCTCTTAAATTTTCGCCGATACTGACCGCCATTATCCGTGCCTTATCAAAACCAGTAAGTGTGGTTCCTCCTAAATTCGAACATTCCGACCAGTAGTCTTTAGCCAACCCTCCTTTTATCGCGGCCAAAATATAACCGCAACTCACAACATTAAAACTTTTCAAAGATTGGTCTATGTCAGGACCGTTCATGAGGCTGTTGAATGTCGGACGGTAAAATTTGTTCAAGGAACAGCCTTGCCAATTGTCTCCCCCAAATTTTTTATTATCGAATACATAATCCCTTTTTGGATCTGACGAACAATTTGTAAAGGTAAAACCAAAACGCTCCGCTCCAGAACTATTCCGGTAAACATATTCATCGTTCAAACCGGCAAAAGTGTGAGAAAACTCATGGACCGTCAAATACGGATCCGAGCCTATCCGAATCAAAGCAGAACCATCATCTCCAATGTGTAACAGCGCCACTCCTCCTCCAAGTGAAAAAGAGCTACTGTACATTAAATGCGTGCCGTTCATACATTTCGACGAAGAAGTGATACTCGAAATCAAACCGTTATGTAACTTTGAGTCCACTTGAACTGCCTTATAAACTTCCCCGAGAAACAAACCGATATCTTTGTGTGACCCGATTTTTCCAAACAAATCAATGTCATATGAAAATTCATTTTGATATTTTTTATAGGGCTCAATTGAAGCAAATCCTTGAGTCCTGTCTTTTTCAAATTGACCAATCATGTCGGATAACCAAACAAGATCATCCCGCATTCCAACAATATGATGGGTTCCGCTTCCGGAGATCGGAGCGCATAAAGACAAATATATACGTTTCTCGAGTACATTTTTGCCATTCTGATCGACGACGATGAGAGTTAAATATCCATGAGAGGCAACAGAAGCTATCAAGGTTTCGAGCTTGCTTGATGAAGTAATACCATTTATCCAACCGCTTAATAACCATTCATATACAGGGTCTCCATTTTCATTTTCTTTTAGATAATTGAAAACCCCCGGTCCCACAACCTTGTCTCCTAAACCGCCGGCATCATTCGGAGCATAAATGTAGGCTTCAAACGGCAACTTCGCTGGGTAATTTGTGAGATATGGAGACGTATCAGAGACGTAGCAAAAACCCCACGTGGGTAGTACCTTCAGTGACAAATCGTATATCGGTGTTGGCTCGCGAGGAGTAAACCCTCTTTCTCTCTGCATTTTTGAAACAAAGGCCGTGTCAACTTCCAACTTTACAGAATCAGCTTCGATTCCTATTGGTCGGAAAACCTTGCCTGCGGGAATTACATCCTGAGGACATATCATGCTATCCGTATAATAAAATCGTTCCTGCGCCAAGACGCCGCCAGTATAGGTGCAAGCAAAAAACAACAACACCACAATGAGTAGGAATGACGCATTTCGACTTTTTTTGAGTGCAAATGTCATATTTGACAAAAATTCTTTATGGTTATATTCTATTTAACAGATTTTATGATGCTCCCTGAACATTTACTTCTGCGACTACTCCTCGAATTCATCGCAAGCCCATTCGTCCTCCTGTTCTGTCTTGCGACATTAACTGTATATCTTTGGAAAGCTCGCTAGCCCCGGCGTTCGCGCGTGTGGGCTTTTTTTCTATAGACAATTATAATTGTTACTTATCAACGTATCGAGCCTCGAATCCAACGCAGTTTTTTTAATTTCTAAATCAGTTTTCATTTTTGTATACAGAGACATATGAACGGCAATCGTTTCAATCAAAGCATTGAAAGTTAGCGGCTCCGGCACTAAAGTTTTCTCGTAAATGATATCTTCAACGGTCACGTTCATCATTGTGGCATCATCAACACTACTTAACGCAGGATCCCACCCCGCCAGTAGTTCTTTGGTTACCCAAGTGAATTTGTCAACAATTTTTTTCCCTTTTTTGTTCAAAACCCACTGAAAACCCGACTGCAAATAATTTTTACTGACATAAAAAGGCTTATAATTGGTCTCCAGATCCGCAAAAGTAACAGGAATAAAATAGCGCGCAACAAGCCTTTGATTATTAAGAGGCATGAGAACGGAATCTTTCGTCTTTATATCGCCGCTATCCAATTTGCTTTTCAACAAACGGTTATTAGCCCGTACCTCTTCCATTTTTTCTTTAGAGATTGAAGGTAACGGATCAAAAAACACACCCTCGTATGAAGATTTTTCGCCAATAGGCACCACCGGTTCGATTGTACCCAAAACTCTGTCCGCCACGCACATTGCGCTTACATTCACCGCTGTCTCGTAAGATTTTTTAGCGATTGATCCGATGGGGATGGCTGCCAACTTTAGACCATTTAAATTATGCGGTGAAAATTTATTGTCCGCGATATATTTTTTCGTATTATTTAGAGATGATATACGTCTGTCCACTTCCGAAATACCCGTTTCTATATCTCCCCTTTCAGCCAAAATAGTGGATGCTTCAAGATACCCCGCGGCGCACACAGCACTTTTGTTTACAGCTTGATTGTAGGCGCCAGCATCATAACCCCCCTTGCCGTCTCCAAAGTATTGTTTTAGCCATTGTTCGAGCCTGCAAGAAATTGAAGTTCCTATAACCTCGTTTGAACTGACAGGCACAACCACAGCAGAGTGATTGTTTGTGTCTACAACGATTTTTACCTTGACCGCATCAGCCTCAATAAACCAAAAAAAACCCGCTGACAATGCAACAAAAACTAACAATGATACCTTTAATTCCTTACCTGAAAAGTCCATTTGTAGCGACTATTTGTAACAGAAAAATAGCTTAATACCATCTCCAATTAACGCTTTTACATTTAAGGAATTTCTGAATTTTGGGCGAAAAACGAGTTGGAGCGCGAGTCATATCGAGATCCGGACTTAAGACTATTTAGGTACAAAACTTGCATAGATAGTAACCGGACCTGGCAAAGTAAGACTGCACGACGTATTTTTACCGAATTCGGAACACGCCCCGCTCCATCCGTAAAATTCATAGTCCGGATTGGTGACCACGGCATTTAATTGGATTCTATTACCCACGCTTAAACCGGTAATACTGCACGGCGAAGTCTCTGGAAAACACCCCGAAGTCATACCCCCGCCAGAAACATAACCTCCCGATCCGGAAACTCCGATAGTAACCAGTGCCGGGGATGCTGTTATGACGCTAAAATTAGCTGTCACATTGCGGTTGGAATTGACGCGGAAGGTGCAATAATTTGCACCTTCTACAGACCAGGCCTCATCACACCCGGACCAACTTACAAAATTATTGCCGGAATCGGGCACAGCCCTAATTGTAAAGTCTGTTCCCTTTGGGTAATTGTCGGCGCAAAGTTGATCACAATTAATAGTGCCGCTTATTCCACCGGTGATATAATTGCCGGCTATATAACCGTTGCCGCTAGTACTCAACCGAACGAGCGGGGTGGAGTCAAAACTAACATCTACGGACATTCCTGTATTAACTTTAAAGGTGCAGATTCCTGTGCCACCACAAGGACTTCCCCAACCGCCGAACTTTGAATCAGACTCGGCCGTCGCACGAACCTCAATTGTTTCCCCCTCAATCACATTTACATAACAAGAACTTCCGTTCAAACTTGAACAACTGAAATTAACACCGCTCCCCAGACTACCACGAATTGATCCTTCACCCTGACCCTTAAACACAAAATAGAGCACGTAAGAATTCGGTGTCGGAAGAAATGTTCCGCGAACACTTTTGTCTGAATTCATTGTAATTCGGCACTCCGTATAACTCCCGGTACAAGCCCCCTCCCATTTATAGAAATATGAACCTGCCACATTAGTGGCATTCAAAATAACTTCATCTCCGGCATCAACTTCCAATTCACAAAGAGAACTGCATAGTATAGTGCCGTTCTGATTCCTAATTATTCCACTGCCCAAACCAAGCTTCTGAACACTAATTGTATATTTTTGGTCCAGTGGTCCAAAATTGGCGACAACAGATTTAATGCCATCCATGGTAACAGTACACACGTTGCCTTGAGTGCCCGAGCAAGCATTGCCCCAATTTGAAAAGACTGAACCCGCGCCAGCCGAAGCAGTCAAAGTCACAACCTTGTCCTTTTCAACATCAACTGTGCAAAACGACTGAGCACAATTCAAACTTACACCGTCCCCAGTCGCAGTAACCGTTCCCGATCCGCCACTTTCTTGAATAAACACACGGAAGGCATACTTGTCTACCTCGGGCGGAGGCTGAGGAGGCAGTTCTTTTGATTGACATTTGTAATACAAAACTGATCCACTGGAATCAAGGATATTACCTCCAAGCACGCATTCTTCAGTATCAGTATTACATTGTCCACGGCAATCAGATTCGCAGAAAATGTTATTTTCCGGTTGCGCGCAAGCCTTGCCGTATCCGCCGCCGCTAGCCTCTCCACCCGGAGAACCACCACACTTCGGATCTGCAGCATGAGAACCGAGAGTAAGAAAAGAATTAGGCTTACCTTCCCCGGTTTCGTAAAAAGCCTGCTCGATAGTGTATATCATAAGCCAGGCAGTCAAAACGATTATGTAGCCGATGAAAACTTTCTTGAAAATACTTTTAGCACGACTGACGGCCTCCTGACTGCCCCCAGATGTCAAATAGGCATATCCCGCGTACATGAAAGAAACAGCGGCATAGACACTCGCCAAAATGATTATAAAGTTAATGATGCCCCCAACCATGACAATGAAATCATTGAAGGTGCATACCTCCCACGGATCTAGCAATCCGTTCGTGTTCGGCTCACCATTTCCAGCACAAGGTTTACCGGTTACAGGATCGACGCAAACCTTAAGCGGACAATGAGCGCCGTCCCAGCCACAGGGCACCATAGACTTACTAAAATCAAGAGAGTAAACAAAAGTAACAGGCACCAAAACAGCCGCTAACGCAAAAAAAACAAAGGAGAATATCAGAAACCTTTTAGCCATCAAAATGATTATACCAGAGCCTAAAAAGAAAAAATTACTAACTGTGGATAGCGGAGCGCGGGGGGAGGATGAATGATGAATTAGGAATTAAGAATTAGGTATTATGGATGGGAAACGAAAAATGAATTAAGAATTATGTATTATGAATTATGGTCAAGGATCGTAAAGTGAAAAACAACTGCCAGGTCGCCGAAGGCGAACTGGCAGTTGTTTTTTTAATTCACGTTCCTATCGCATTATTCATTATTCATACTTCATAATTCATCCCCCTTCCCCCCTTCCTATCCTTCCTCATGCCGCCCCACCTTCACTTTCGCCGGACGTATGATTCTGTCATTCAATGAGTAACCCTTATGAACAACACCCACAATTTTGCCGTCGTCATCCGCATTCTTTACCGAAACCATTTCAACCGCCATATGAAAAGCGGGATCAAACATCAGGCCTTCCGGATCTATCACTTTCACTCCATTTTTGGTAAGCGCGCTTTTCATCCGATTATAAATCAGCTCCACTCCGTCCCGCCAAGCCTTATCCACCTTTTCCCATTCGGCTTTATTTTGAAAAGCCACGTCAAAATTATCGAGAACTTCAATAAAATCGGAAATAACCGGCTCGGCCGCGAATTTCAAAAATTCCTCGCGCTCTTTGGCTTCCCTTTTTTTGAAATTAATAAAATCCGCCTGCGATCTTTGCCAGCCGGAGAGATACTCGGCGGCTTTGGCCTCGGCCTCTTTCAGTTTTGTTCTCAATTTTTTGATCGTCTCCGCGCTTGATTCTTCGGCAACGACGCTATCGTCAAGATCCGCATCTTTTTCCACATGAATGTCGTCATTATTCTGTTGTTTATTTTCTTCGTCCATCTATTTAAATTAATGTTTTAAACCATCCCCCAGTCCAATCATAACAGAGAAACGGGGCACTCCGGCATTCCCACAAAATTTAACAAATTTTAAATTTTAGGCAAATAATCCTAGGAGCCTGGGCATTAGATTACGAACAAGCTCTAAGAAACCTCCGGCTGTTTCCTATACATCCGAAGTATGGATTCAAATAAACCTATAACGATAGGCCCGGCCACAAAACCGATGGGGCCAAACGCCGCTAGGCCGCCCAAAATGGCAAACAGCATAATCAAGGGATGTATTTGAATACCCTTCCCATAAAGATACGGCTTCAAAAAATTATCAACCATTCCGACAATTAAGGTGCCCCAAATTAAAAGCCCCAAAGCCGGCCACATAGAGCCAATCAAGAACAAATATCCGGCGGCCGGAATAACCACAAGCCCTGTTCCAAGAACCGGTATGACAGCCGCTATACCGGTCAGAGACCCCCAAAGCAAAGGGTTTGGAACTCCAAAAACAATAAATCCCACAGTGGCCGCGGCCGCTTGCACTACCGCCACAAAAATAGTCCCCCTGATTATCGTATTGATGGAAAGCGCCACTTTTGAGAGAAGCTCTCTATCGTGATCATCATCAAGCGGACTAAGATCAATCATAGACTTCGTAAATGTCGTACCGTCTTTCAAAAAGAAAAACACGGAAACTAAGACCAAGAACAACGAAAGTGTCATGTCGGCAGTACTTGATAAAATGAGACCCAAATTGGCGCTTATCCACGTGAGCAGACTCTCAAGATAACTTTGCAAATCCAGATTGAGATTCGGGATAATCGAATCCACTTTCTCGCTAATATTGGAGGCAAACAGATTTAGAACGTCCGAACCACCTTCGCTTTGAAGAGAAACGTAAAGATTCTGCGCTTCGCCAAAAATCTGCACGCCGATGACAAAAATGGGCGTGAAAATACAAACGACAGCGATGATAATTGTGACAATGGCCGCCAAAGTGCGCCGGCTTTTCAATAATCTAAGAAAATATAAGTAAAGCGGATGCAAAATTACAGACAACACGACAGCGAGCAGAATTTCAGTTATAAAAGACCACAAAACCACCACCGAAAGAAAAAAAGTGGCGAAAAGTATTGACGAGAAAAAAATATTTCGGCTTTTGGTTGTGTTCATAAAATTATGTGGCCGAGCGCAAACACTCCCTCGACCCGACTATTATAGCAAAAAACGTCTTTGAAAAGCGACTAAATTACTTTTTTCGAGCTCTAAAACAGACAGCCCCTTCCAATTGAATCGTATCCTATCTTAGAACCTATCCACGATCTAACCGCAAGATATGGTTAAAAACCCTGCTTGCCTGCTAAAATCTTCAAATTTCTGCTGCCCGCCCGTACCAAACGGTACGTGTCGGGCGGGCAAATTGCGAATTTCTCGTCAGCGTATCTCGATATGCTTCCTCCAAATTCTCAATTTTCGCAACGAAATTTGGAGATTTTAGCTAGGCATTAGATCGTGGACAGGTTCTTAAAACGATTTTGTGTTACCAAATATGTTTGTAACATTGCATTAGAACGTTCGTTCTAATATTATGGAAGCACTGCGCGTTTATCAATTGATAAAAAATCGATGGAGAACCACAAAAGAAAAATAATTTCGTTTTACAAAAAATCAGGGCGGATGCCGAGTTATAGCGAAATAATGGACTTAACCGGCTACAAATCCAAAAGTGCCGTCCATTATTTCATAGAAAAGCTCGTAGCCGAAGGAATCGTAATGAAAGACCAGAAAAAACGGTTGATCCTGCAAAAGAACTACGAAGGAGAAGTCAGAGTTTTGGGTACGGTTGAAGCCGGCTTCCCTTCCCCCGCCGAAGAGGAGTTGGCCGACACCCTGAGTCTCGACGACTATCTCATCAAAAACAAAGAGGCCACTTACATGCTTCGGGTAAAGGGAGACTCCATGATTGATGCCGGTATCATGGAGGGTGATATGGTTTTGGTTGAACGCGGCAAAAATCCGAAAATTGGAGACATTGTTATCGCCGAGGTTGATCGGGAATTCACTATGAAATATTTCAGGATCAAAAACGGCAAACCATACCTCGAACCGTCAAACCAAAATTACAAACCGATCTATCCCACAAATGAGCTAAAAGTGATAGCGATTGTGAAAGCGGTAGTACGTAAGTACTAAACATGAATTATGAATAACGAATTATGAATTATGGAGGAAACAAAATGATAATTATTAAATTAAGACATTTGAAAATTATTTGAAAAATTAAAAATTAGTAATTAAATTTCTTGTTCTTTACAAAACCCGAACAGTTTTTGCTACACGAAAATTGACGGGCAAAAATAGACATGCCCCGCAATAAGATCGTTATTCGAAATATACGGCTCAGCAACCCCATATTTTTCTGTTTTTCTAAAACAAAACCGAAATCTCAATT
>MHRK01000051.1 GCA_001820955.1 Candidatus Taylorbacteria bacterium RIFCSPHIGHO2_02_FULL_43_32b | reverse complement strand
GCCTACGTAATTTGTTTGATTGTTTTCCATGACATTATTTTACTCTGTTAAGAAGAGAAAATGTGTCCAGGAAATGGGGTACCGGTCATCAATTAACTTCTTAAATTCTGGCCAGACTTGGTCTCTATTTATTTGATATGATAGTTCGGCATATTTTATAATCAATTCCTCGCTTTTATCTGCTTCTTGTCGTGAGGGATATCGAAGCCAAGAATCCTGTGCTGACTGTAGGGTTGCCTCAACTACAACCTTAACTTCTTCTGGTAAATCAGGAGAAATTTCAAAATCTTGTCCTTTGGTTTCTCTAAACCATTGTTTTATATATTCGAATCCAGCCTGCATAAATCTAGGTTTATATCCAAGTTTTTGATCGGCTTTTTCTTTAGCTTTTGCCTCAAAATCTAAGTCTTGTTCATATGCCAAACTCATTTGTTCTCTGAATTTTGGATAACTTTCAGCTACGAAATTATTATCCCTTGGATCCTCTATAGCATTCATCATGAAAGAAAACCCTGGTTGTTGCCACTCTTCCAAAGGAATAAAATCTGTTCTAGAAATTCTTCTGTGACCTCCTTCGTGAGAAATAACAAATCGTAAATAATCCATCGGTTTTTCCAAGAGATCTTTAGGGTCAATTCGTATTTCATTATCCTTAAAATTCCAGTACCAACCACCTCCAGGTTCATTTAATTCAACTGGTATACGAAAATCTTTGCCTATAAAATAAGCAAGGGATGAGAGTGTTTGTTGTTTTTGCCTAATTTCTTCTTGTTGTTCTGGAGTAAATTGGGCGAGAATTTGTTTTTCTCGGTTTGGATTTAGAGCTTGGTACACCTGTTCTGGTGTTTCTAAGTCTCTATTTTTAGGTACTTCTTCGTTTAATTTGATGCCTTCCATGATTGTTTATAATCATATTGTGCCTTAAATTAGTCTATATGTCCAAAAATTTCTATTATTTTAAATGATGACAACTTAAAGCAGAAAACTACTCCTTAACCGCTCTCTAACTTTCATTTTTCTTTCTCGCTCATCTGGAGGAAGATGATCAAACTCACCACCATATTTACCTCTAAAATTCATTGCTACAGCACGAGGTTTATTATCTTCCTCAATAATCATTGAAAGTAAAATTGAAAAGGCATCCACTAAGTCATCATGCTTTTCTACACCAAAGCCAGTAAGTTGGAGAATAAGTTCTTCCGCTCCATGTTCTGGAAACAAAACCTTTCCAGATTGCACAAGATGACTGACTGCACCAAGCATATGCGATAAGTTCATGTTGGGGTGCGTAGTCCATTCGTCCAACAACAGCATGAGTTTTAACCCATATGAGTAATTGTCCGAATGACCGGTTTTGGCAATAATTGCCATGGAAAGATCAGTGAAAGCCCAGCGAGACACCAGCAAAAACTCAACATTGGCTACACTTTCCATTCAGGCTAACCAATTACTGCTCAACCAGCCACAATTGATTGAGCTGCACGGCGTTGACGAGCAGAAGCTCAGCCTGCTTGGCTTTTCAAAGGAGGAGTTTGTCTACATTCTTGCCGATC
Organism: Candidatus Taylorbacteria bacterium RIFCSPHIGHO2_02_FULL_43_32b; assembly: GCA_001820955.1. GTDB lineage: Bacteria > Patescibacteriota > Minisyncoccia > Phycocordibacterales > 2-02-FULL-43-11 > 2-02-FULL-43-11. Next base: position 17,495 of record MHRK01000051.1, on the reverse strand, counting down.
TCCGAGGTGCTGAAGTTTTTCACAGAATAGACGGCTCGAAAAAAGCTGTCTTGTCGGAGTATCGTTCTACCTTCCTGAGGCATCCCAAGGTCGGTCTGGCTTGGCGGGAACTAATTCGGGGCCGGTTCATTTCACAGAGCCCATTTACAGATGCGGTAGATGCACTCCTTCAATCGGAGAGAGATCACACCCAATCGGGTCAAGGCCTGATAGTCGATTCGACGCAAATGAATGCGAGTGAAGGCCGGAGTCACGAGTCCGCGTCTCGCACACCTGTTGGCTAAGCTTCGGCGCAATCATCACTGCAGAATCCGAACCTAATCCTAAGTCCCAGCCATGGGGATCTCTCGCGAGTGGATTGGAGACCATTTTTGCGGCTCTTTAGGAGTAAATAGCCCACCCATATTGACAGACGTCGCTTATCTCGCTTTAATGAGCGGAAAGCCCAGTTCCTTCCCACAACGTTCGCCCCGGCAAACAGCTGCTTAGATGGCAACTGTTTGCTGCGGCGAACGGTGAAAGACTCCAAACGCCAAGGGGTGACTCCCAGCAGCTTACCAGCAACATCTGCTTGTCTGTTGTCCCCCATATGGCCAAACCGGATCTTTCCGTACTCAAAATAGTTGCGACCGGCATTCCCATTCCAGCCGTCCTGGCCTGTCGATTTACAGATTGTTTCCAGAATAGCCGCGTCTTTGATTTTTTGGGCACAATCGAAACCAGCCACCTTTTAAGCAAAACTGTTCCGGCCGTCCCGGCTGGCACGGCAACGATCTATAGTCTAATGGCTGTTGATCTTAGCTACCGAGAAATCGCGAACGCCGTTCTTGGAGAAAAGTTGCGGGATCTGAACGCGATCGCCATCCTTCTCATGGAAGATGGGAAGACGTTTAGTCCCAAACAGTCGGAATACTTAATGACCAACGTCCCGCAGATCTATGGGGCTCTTCGGCTCCCGGGAGCCACCTGTCTCTCTTTTGTCCACGATCAAGAAAGTGTTTCGGTTCTCGCTTGTTCCCGCGGTCTTGATGAGAGGCTCAGAGTTGGTATCCTCAGCGTACATGCTGCAACCAGATGGGGTCATGGTCCTCTGGTGTTGGTTCGCACGTAAGAGTATCCGGTTGGCAGTTTGGGTTGACTCACCCCGTTTCCATACGGGGTTTTTATTTAGTTCACTTGGATCCCGATGGCCGTTCTCGGCTATGCGTTTAGGTTCGTTTTCATTGCCCCTTCATCCCTGTTTGTGCTATGATCTCAGTGTGCCTGTGGGCGCAAGCCCCGTTCAGCTAAGGAACACCGAAGCTGAAGGCAGGCACGACAAAGACCCCGCCGATTTGGGCGGTGTTTTTGTTTTACGTTTCATCTTCGATGTTCTCTCCATAAAGCTTCTGCTGGCCATTTTTGATCTTGGAATCCGGCATCACGCTCCAGAAGGTGGTGTTGCCATCGCCAATGCGCCGGAGGATCACCCGGATCTTGACCGGCTTTTCGCCCATGATGGCCGCCAAGCCCCAGTACTCCACCTGCTTCATACGCACCGAGCCGTCCACAGCAGATTTCTTCCCCACCGGCAACATGGTGGTCCGATACTCCTGGACCGTTCCTGATTTGCGGATCACTTGAAGTGCCAGCGGCAGGAGCCGAAATTTGAGGAGTTGCTCTGGTTTGCTGCGCTCCCGGCGGGCGGAAAATTGGAGGTGATGGAACCCATCCGAATTCAGCACGACCTCAGTCGCGAAGTACGGGCAATACACGCTCTTCTGGCGAGCGTAGGTCTCTTCTGCAGCCTTCTTGCGTTTTTGGAAATGGGCGGGATCGACTTCCATTGTACGCCATTATGCTATCACGAATGCGGTCCTTTGAGGGAGTCAGATTTGCCCGGTCGGGCAAGACTGCCTCTCTTTTGTCACCATCCTGGTCAGTTATCCTGGTCACATGGTTTAGAAATCCCGCAAATCGGTCGAGGGGCTGGACTGGCAAGCGCTTTGAAAGAAGTGGTATATTGAGCGTATGAGCTTTCGACATTCCGGGCCGTAGGTTCGAACTTCGTCTCGTTCTCCCCGCTTTAAGCAAGACCATGCCACTCGCCCACTGCACCATCTACAGAAACACACTCTCACTCAGCCAATTTGAGATAAGTTATCGCGCTCAAGGAAAGCCGACAACCTGTAAGATTTTTTGAAAATTTATAAAAAACCCGGCACTAGAAGCCGAGTATAACAAGCAATACGCCGATCAAAAAAAAGGAAAACGACGTCAAGGCTCGTTTGTTCACCCACCTCTGACCGCGTGCTACATCACTAAACCTGGGCCAATTGTCGGAGAGAACCAGGTCGAGCATTGTAAAAAATAAAACAGCCGCGGTAACGATAAAGCCGATACCCGCAACAAAAACAATGTCGATAATTGCAATACTCATGCGTTGCCTTTCTTTGTGCTCAGGAAACACTATCGCATAGACGCGTAAAAGTAAATATTCCGAAAAACTTCAAATAGGTTACGTTGCCGTACGATTTATAAGACTCACGATAATATTCTCGATTATTTCACAATTCAAAAGTAAAATCCCCTGAGATCGGTCGGCAATATTAATAATTAAATAAATAAACACCACATAACATGGACAATTTAGAAAACAAAAATAATATGAGAAACAACGAGGCGACAGAAAATAATTCTGTCGATGAAATGGAAACTTCCTCCAATTTAACAGCAATAACGGGAATTAAAGACCAGGCCAAACTTGTAGCACATCTCCGGGATCATGTAACTTATCCCGCGACCAGCGACGAATTGATTGACTCATTAAACAGCATGTCGTACATATCGGATGATGATAAAAAATGGTTCATGGAGAATCTTCCAGAGGATAATTATGAATCGGCCGAAGAAGTGATAAACGCGCTGGAGACAGACCCTTTCAAAATATAACAAAAACACAATTGACTTCATTGTTTTGGCCCCGTTAGGCAAACGAAAAGCAGACCGCAGAAGCGGTCTGCTTTTCGTTTGCCCCGCAGTAGTCCTTGAGATATGCTTTAATTAAATTAAAAGCCAAAACGCGGAATATCTCCATGTCTAAAAAAACAATCCTCATTATTCTCGTAGTCGTGGCGGCAATCGCCGTTCTTTTCTATTGGAGCGACGGAAGTAATCCTATAGACAGCATATTCGAGAATGCCACTTCTACTACCCCTTCTTCAAAGTCAAACGAAACCGGAACGACAAAAACCACATCACAACCTTCCACAAAAACTACATACCCCGCTAAAACACAGACACCCGTTACCAACACCAACCCCGGCAATGTCACTCCTGCCCTACCTCGAGCTCAGATCAATTTTACTGATGCCGGTTTTACCCCGATTTCGATGCAAGTAAAATTAGGACAAACCATTAGATTCATGAATCTGGGTGGCAAACTGATGTGGATTGTTCCCGACAGTAATTATCCAGAGTTCGCACAAGCAAATCCGGTTTCGAGAGGCGAATATTGGGACTTCACATTCAATAAAGCCGGCACATGGAGATACCACAACAAAGAGGACGCATCGAAGACCGGAACAATCTCCGTTCAGTACTAGTTTATCTCCTAAAAAATTATTGCTTAATCATCGGAACGGAAGGACCCTCCGATACAGCGGGCAAGTTTGGTTTTTTCCAGATCTGCGTGTTCATAAGCCAAACAAGAACAACCACAAGCAAACTTCTGCCGAAAGACAACGCTCCTCCTAATCCAAAAATAATGAGAAGCAGATCAAAAAGCACAGAGAGAGAAATGGCATATAAAGCAGTTACCGAAGCCTGTCTCAAGCTAATCGCCTGATGCCAAAGACGTGATACGAGCCAAATCACAAAAGCGGATATCTGCGCAAAAATATAATAAATGAGCGCCAGTCCCATAAACATACCCAAAAACATAAAAGTAATGCCGACCGGAATTAAAATTCTGACAGCCGGAAGAATTTTCTCTGACCACATCCCAACTTTATTCTTATCAACGGTCAGTCTAAAATCCCTCACAATCGGCGTAACTTCATATCCCCCTCCCTTCTTCTTGGTTACTATTGAATTCTTGGACAAAAGAATAAGGGTCTCGGCTTTTTCGAGCTGATTTTGGTTATCAAAATTCGCACTTGTGTCAATAACCAAAAAATTATTTATACCGGCCCCTCTCAAAGAAGAAAGCTCTGCACTACTGTAAAGTTCCGAAGGCAATTCAATGGCATAAACCCTATCCACAACAGTAGAAGCTTCCCCGTTGCTAAAATTGACGACTAAATCGGCCGGGTATCTTGTGGCCATAAGATCGGCAGCCAACCTTGAACCGGTTAATATGCCTGGCACTACCTCAATCGATATGACGACAACAGCCACAAAGGTCGACGCCAAAACTAGGGATAAAAAATATCCTACCGCTTGGTGTAGCGATCTCCCCGACATTTCCTTATAGAAAACCGGGGACCAAATGCTATTTTTAATTGTCTCTACGAAATTTTTCATCAAATATTGTTTCTATTATACAACAAACTAATAACTGCAAGAATAATGCCGGATACCAAAAACCAAAAAGATAAGGTAAGCAAAATACCATTTTTCCAAAACGCCGCGTATATAAGAAGAGACAAAACACCCGCCGACTGCAAAGCCATTTTTATCTTACCGAATAAATTTGCTTTTATATCCAAATGATACAAATATTTTCCGACCAATGCCGAAGTTATAATCAGAGACTCGACTATAAGAATTGCAAAAAACAACATCATAGACAAAAACTCGCTGATCAAAATAAAAGAAGTAAACACTATTAAAAGTTTATCAGCTATCGGGTCAAAAAGTTTACCAAGAGGAGTAACCTCGCCCCTCATCCTTGCGACTGCGCCATCCAGCACGTCGGAAAAAGCCGAAATCGCGAATAACACAAAGCCGATTTTAAAATATTCCGCCGCAAGCAACCACGCCACAAAAGGAACTGACACAAAACGAAAGGCGGTAATAGAATTAGGCGATATATATCTAGGAACAAACACCACGAAGTGGCGCATTACCAGCTTGTCTATATATGTAGGACGCATTTATGACTCCCTAGGTATTCCCAATAATGCTTTGATTCTCTCTTCCGCCGGTGGATGCGTCATAAACAGTTTTGAAATTCCTCTGAAAGCCTTAGAACCGAACGGGTTCGATATATAAAGATGAGCAATCGCGTTATTAGTCTTTCTCATCGGAAAACTGTAACTTGCAATCTTTTTTAGAGCACTGGCTAACCCTTCCGGGTATCTTGTAAGAAGCGCGCCCGAGGCATCCGCCAAAAATTCTCTTTTTCTGGAAACGGCCAACTGTATCAAAGTGGCAACGATCGGTGAAAGAATAACAAAAATCACTCCGATAATAGCCCAAGGCCCATTACCGCGATTGTCCCGATTGTGTCCGAAAAACATTGACCGAGTAAACATGTCCGCCAAAATTGAAATAAGACCGACTAAAACCACGACAACGGTTGAAAGCAAAGTGTCCCTGTTACCAACATGAGCAAGTTCGTGAGCAATAACACCCTCAAGCTCACTTTTCTCCATCATCTGCCTCAAACCGCTTGTAACGGCAATGGCCGCGTGATTTTTATCCCTGCCTGTTGCAAAGGCATTCGGTGCCGGATCATCAATAACGTAAAGTTTCGGCATCGGTAAACCGGCAGTAATAGACAGATTCTCGACAATGTGGAAAAGCTCTTCATCGTCATCGTGCGAAATCTGCCGTGCCCCCGCGAGCGTCATAACGATCTTGTCGGAATTCCAATAGCTGACAACATTCATGACGACGCTAAAAATAACAGCTACGTAAAGAATGCCGGGGCTCTCATAGTAATAACTGATAAACCAACCGACTGCCACAACTATAGTCAAAAAGCCGGCCATCAAAAACCATGTTTTCCAGATATTTTTCGATTGTTCGGTGTATAAAGTGGCCATGGGTATGAAGTATGTATAAAGAATAATGAATTATGGAAGAAGCGTAATTATAGCAAACTTTACTTGGCTACATTTTGCCCATACCCATAGATTGTGTCCAGGACAAACCCCGCCAAAGTATCCACATCCTCTCTAGCTTTAATAATATCCGACCTGAGTTGTACTTTCTCCTCATCCGACAAAGGTTTTGATCGAACATCTTCATATCTTCGCATATTTTCCGGAGTTTCCCATTTTTTGGTAAAAATAATCTCCGCGCTATCGCCCTCTTCGATTCCAAAAATTTCCTTTAGCTCATCGTCGGAATAGAAATTCATGTCTTTACCGTATTTTTCCATCGCTTTTTCATATAGTACCGGAGAAGGACTATATTCTCTTTCTTTTGAAACGCCCGTTAATCTATTGTGCCTCTTCTCCATTTCATCTGTTGATTTTCCGGACGTTCTACCTATAAAAAAATTATCTGCCGCTATCGGCTGTGGTGTCGCCCACCGACCTCTCCTATAGGATTCATCTCCATCTTTTGACGTAATGATTCCTTTTTCCAAATCCGCTTTCTCCCAACCCCAACTATTCGTTGTGGCGATATCAAGGCCTCTCAGGCCATGACCGGCATCGCGTAACGCCGAGGCAAGCTTTTGAACAGTCGCTCCGCTATAAATAAACTGGGTCACCAACAAAACATAGTCATTTACAGTGACAGACAAATATTCCCTCAACTTGTTATACTCTTTTGTACTTCGATAATCCGGCAACTTACTACCCTGGCCGGAAGCAACAAATAAAGTCCTCAGCTCTTTCTCCGGATGAATTTGTTTTATAATTTTCCGCAATATTAATGTTGGTATCCTTCCCCCCACCTCATCACTGACTAAAATAGAATATCTTCCCTCGTCAATCGCTTCTTTCATTTGGAGACATAGAGAGACCATGTCCTCTTTTATAGCCTCGATTTCAGGAAAATTAAATTTTTCTGGCTCATGTATTTGCCCTGTTTGTTCTGGTATCGTCTCTTTCATAATTTTTTATTCGTCAAGTTTATTCCCGCCTTCGCAAATGCTACGGACGGGCGAGCGTCAATATTTGTATAGATTCGCCCGCCCGGACCGAACGGTGCGTTCGGGCGGGTAGATTGGCACTTTAGCTCGCTCCTCCCCCGCCACCCCCACCTCCTCCACCTGCACCACCGCCTCCGCCTGAAGCTCCTGCCCCACCCGAAGAGGAAAAAGCGGATGTAAAACTGGACGAAAACGACGCCGAAAAAGCCGAAGCGGAAAATCCCGAACTAAAACCCCCCGAACTTGTCCCAAATGCCGCGGCATGCACTTGCCCCGTGGAAGAATACCAGTTGGGCGGCTCCAGTGTAATTCCCTCAAACGCTTTACCCCACTGCTTTTCGACGCCAAAAATTATGGCGTAGGGCAAAAACTTTTCGAAAGTTTCTGGTGTAAGATTCTGAAGCCGGTACTTTTCCGCCTTTTCCAAATACATTTTGAAACCGAGCCACTCCTCTTTCGAGATCGCCCCTTCCGCCGAAAGTCTCGCTTCAAATTTTACAAACAACCATATGGCCAGTGAACACAAACCCACGACCGCGACCAAAATTAAATAACGGAAACCCCTTTCGGCCATTTCTAATCCAAAAGGTACAGAAAAAACTCCGCCAAAAAGCAGTATAAATAAACCTATGGTCGAATAGGCATCTTTAGAGACGGGCTTGGCGTAAGCGTTCGTGTCTAACTCAGTCTCCTTGTACAACTCCTTTTCGAGCTTTTTCATTTCAACATAAAGTTGCCTGCCCCGTATCCTGTCGATTTTGACTTCTTTTGTCGAAAATCTGCCAGCAGGCATTAGAACCTCCATAAATTTTTTCTCGTAATCTTGAAGCGGATCGGTTTTAGGTGAATCAGCACGTTCAATAACGTAATTTTTGGGAATCCAAGACGCAAACAACTTGCCGAATAATTCAAACGATTGCTCCGTGATTTTTACATGGCCTCTTACTGCCAAATCTACGACTGTGGCCGCCCAACCTTTCGGCGTCACCTTTTCACGAACAATTACTTCGGCCATAGCTGGTGGCAATTTTCGAGGCGGCTCGTATTCCGGAACTATAGTGCCCCTGCCTTGACCGACTTTTTCTGTGCGATACCAATAAACAGTTATGAAAATTATCGTTGCCAGTATGATAAAAACCGACAAAATGGGCACATAGTGAACTAACAAAAATTGTCTCCAGAAAGCGCCTCGGTCGAGTAAGCCTTCGGGCCAGCCGGCGGCAATCGTTACAACTCCTCTCGTTGCTATGTTGTCGGCAGAAAAATAATAAGTTCTATTATTCTGAATGATTTTATTAGGATTTTCGGCAGATTGCACATAAATTTCCGATTGTAGATCATTCGGAGAATAAGTATTTCCCGGAATGACGACCGTGGCATCAGCTCGCAAAACCGGAACATCGTAGTCCGTCAACAAATTCCAATACAACTCATCTTTTTCTTTTAGAAAACTTACACCACCAATCAATCTGTATTTCAAAATCCAGCCACGAGACTCGTTTTGGGCTCTGTAATACCATTCAATATTAAGATTGCCTCCACTCCGGCTTACGTAATATTTTCCCCAACTCACAGGGTCGGTTTTATCGAGAGAAGAAAAGACACGAACAAGCGGAATAAGAGTTGCGGCATCTATAACTTCAACCTCGGTAATATCCGAGACTTTATTCAAAGGAATACTGCGCCAGCCCTTATTGTATTCCCCATTGAACCTATAGGTCTGAGTTTCCTCAACGTCGACAGTCGTATCTTCGTTGACGGTAAATTTCTGCGAAATGGACTCGTAATAGTAACTGCGGTCAACTTGAGCACCAGCAAAAAATGGCGCCGCTATCATTATGGCGGACAAGACTGCTAACAAATTAGCTGTCTTTCTCATGGTAATCGGGTTCAAACTTTCCCGTATTATTCTTAATTCTCGATTCTTGATTCGCGATTCATAACTCTAGAACTTCACTTCCACCGGCTTTTTGGCGGCCTGCTCGTCAGCTTCCAATTCAAAGAATTCCATTTTGCTGAAATTAAAGATGCTGGCGACTACATTACCCGGAAACTGCTCAATAGATGTGTTCAAATCGCGCACATTGCCATTGTAAAATCGGCGTGCCGATTGAATTTTGTTTTCCGTGTCCGAAAGCTCGGATTGCAAAGCCAAGAAATTCTGATTTGCTTTAAGTTCGGGATAGGCTTCAGCGATGGCAAAGACAGACTTCAAGGCGCCGGCCAAACCAAGCTCGGCTTTGCCTTTGTCTTCGGGAGAAGTCGCACCCATAGCGGCCGCGCGCGCCTTAGTGACATTTTCAAAAGCTGAGGACTCGTGAGTTGCATACCCCCTTACGGTATTGACCAAATTTGGAATAAGATCATAGCGGCGCTTCAATTGTACCTCAATATCAGACCAAGCTTCTTTTGTTCTATTAACCAGGGAAACAAAACGGTTGTACATTCCTATGAGCCACAGGAAAACAACCACAACCACTCCTATTAATATATATATAACAAGTGACATATTTTTAGAATTAGACTCGTAACCCCCCTATTATAACACAAATTTCCCGCAAATCTCGGCGGGTTGGTACCGAGACCAATACTGGTAAACATATATTCCCCTTCCGCATTCCCAATTCCCAATGGTGCCCATTAGAAACATAGGCGGGTTCCAATGCGGAGGTGTCCTGGCGCGCGTTATCGCATGTGAGCACGGGATTTCAGTTTGCCCACGTCCTCTTCGAGACTCTCAAGCCGGCTCTCGTAATTACCAACGCCAAACTTCTCCTCGATTCGAACAAGGCTGGTCTTAATGTGACTCATATCGCCTTCAAGGTTAAAAAGTCTCCCATCCATTTTGTCCATACGCCCATCCAACTTTTTCAGCCTGTCATCAGCTTGGTCAAATCGCTGGTCAACACTATCGAAGCCTGCCTTTGTTGCTACAGCCAAATTCTCCACGGTCTGTGATAACCTGTCGATTTTGGAATCTGAGACTGCAAAGCCGGCTGAGACAATCTGAGCCAGTTTCTCGATGATCACTTTACCCCGCCTCGCCCTCGACTTCGGCTTTTTCATGGTCTCATTTTACAAAATCGGTTGTGGCCTTGCCTACTTGACGAGGGTGTCGGCTGGTGGCGGGGTCGCATCACGGATTCGGCAATTAAAATAGACCTCTTCCTCATTCCCAATAGTGCCATTAGGAATTACCTATCTTATGCCTATTTTCGTCTTGAGCATCCGGACACTGTCCTCCAGATGCTCTACCCGATTGGAGAGTCCTCCTGCTAAAATATTTTCAATTCGGTTAAATCGATCAGTTACTCCCTTTTCAAAAGTTACGAGTTCTTCCTTGCCGGCCGTCTGCTCAAAACGATGAGCGACCATTTCAGCGAGTCGCTCCAGGGTCATCCTTCTTCTCTCATTTGACATAATTTGATTGTAGCAAATGCAGGCAATGCTCGGGCTTGACGCCGGTGAGATGGTTGAGTGCAATTACATGCCCAAGTCAGAAAAACTGAACGATGTGGTGGATCGGGGAGTCACGGATTCTGGAAAGCGAGGGAGTGGTTGCTGGGCACCACACGTTACGAATTTTTTGCCGGCTTAGTGCTAAGGCCGCGTTCTGGATTTCGGATAGGTGCGGACTGACGGGAACCGGATGGAAATTCGAAAACAGTCAGAGTTTGGGCTCTGTTGGAAGTTGAGAATACTCCCAACCACGACCTGTTCAGGCGACGATCAAGTAATTGTCGGCGGCAAACGCGTACTGCTCGACAAATATTTTGCGAAAGGGTACCAGAGAATTGATCTCATAAAAGACCATGATCGCTTCGCGATAAGCATTCTCGTCAACGCTTCGATACGATAGCGGAGCACACCCTCCCGCAAGGAGGAGCGCGTTTGCAATGAGGCGAGCAGTGCGCTTGTTACCGTCTTCAAAAGGCTGAATGTAACTGATACCAAGTAGCGCAACGAGTGCTTTGGCCTCCGGCGTGACTGACCGCGATACCGCGAGACAGAGAGCATCGACTGCTTCCCTCACTTGGTGAACATTGTCGAGGGGACGGTAAGTGGAACCGGTTACTCCTACCGGATTTTTTCTCAAACCATAACTGACCCCCATATCCTTTACCAAAATACGGTGCACGTTTTCGAGATTCTGTCGGGTCAGATTTTCGTAGGATTTCGCTTCCCTTCTTACAAACCGGAAAGCTTCCTTGTGATTCAATATCATTACCGCTTCCCTGCGGTCATGGCCGGAGGCTTCAATGCCAGACGCGAGGAGCCGCTCGGTATCGAGGAGTGTGTAGGTGTTGCCCTCGATACGCGAAGACTTCCAGGAAAGCTCGATGATGAATCGCTCGAGTTCTTTTTCCAAAATGGCCGGAGGTAGTTGACGAGTGCGTAGCGCGTAGACATCGGCCGCTTTTTGAAGCTTGGCACTCTCATCTTCGGTAAATGGATCAGACGGCAAGGCGTCGAATAGAGCGAAGTTGTAGCCCTTGAGGCCATAACGTCTGTCCGGTTCGACGGAACAGTACACATGGGCGTCAACACCAAAAACCAGACGACCGAAAGCGGAGACCCTGTAAGATGTTGACCGTCCAGAGGAGGTCACTTCCAAAACGCCCGTTGATGCGAAGCTGGAGAGTAAACGTTTGACTGTTACCAAAGAGACGTCTTCGCCTGTAGTCACCAGATCCGCATGTACATCCGAGGAGCGCGCCTCCTTGCGCTTGAGAATAATTTCAATAATTTTATTTTGTCGCTGGCTAAGATTCAGCATGATGATTGCGTATCAATAAGGCCTTTTAATCGTATCAAAATGATACGATTAAAACAAGGGCTGGCTATGCTACGATCTGTTTAATTGGATGCAACATGTCACAGATTCTGGAGGACTGGGAGTGAGGCGCGCGTCACGGAAAGTGGAAAAGATGGGCGTTGCGGCGGCCTGGTTGGGCCACGCGCCCGGGGTGGGTTGTGAGTGGTGAGGGCGGAGTAGTTTACTGAGTCGCTGGCAGAGTGGTGGTTGCGGTTGTTGTGGCTGTCTCCACGTCTACGGTTTGAGCTTGAACCGCAGGATCGGTTTCGGACTGCGTTGGGGTGGTGGTCGGAACGGGTGCGGAGAAGGAATCAATCACAATGACGGTGCGGGTCGAGGTGGCCCAGACCATGTTCGCATCGTGGGCTGTCCAGATGACGGAGTAGGTGCCGGGGGTGGTGGTGTCCACTGTGCTGGTGGCGATATCCGGCAATACTTGGTTGGCCGAGGCGTCCACGGCTGTTGCGCCGGGGTCTACGAATACAGTGCCCACGGTAATTGTCGCGGGGTTGTTGCCAAGGAGGGTGATTGTCGGTGATGTGCTCTCCCCTGCTGACGGAGTGGTCGTTCCGGTAATTGGAGAGGAGCTCGCTTCCCCACCGGATGAAAGGAGATTGGCATTTTCGAGCAACGCGGAGAGTTGATCACCAGTAACGCAAACATTGAAGCCGTCAGATTTTTGAACGCAAAGGGTTTTGCCGGCTGACACAGAGTCATTGGCCTTTACTGTCTCGGCGGTGAGGTTTTTGATGTAGCCGGAGATGGCGCTTATCGAGTTGCCAACCCAGTCACCGACAGATGCCCCGAGAGAACCGGTGAGGGACTTTTCTTCGAGAGCGGAGATGCGGGATTCAAGGGAGTCCAGGCGGACGGAAGAGAACCCCGTCGATGTCGCCGTCGTCGAAGATGCAATATTCAAAATGCTGCTCAACCCCTGTATGGAAGAGATGAGGACGGGGCCGATATCCTGGTAGCGGACTCCGCGTGGGGTGATGCCGTCTTCGTCATAAAAAACCAGGCGAGGATCTACAACGTGGACTTCTTCGGCGATCAAGCCGAGGCGCACACCCTCAATCCCATTAAATTCGAAAGTGACCGGTCGCAGAGCATTCACTTCTCCAAGCCCGCCGGTGTAACCGATGACATCGTGTTTAAAGCGCAACGATGATCCGGCGCAGCTTGCTCCGGTCTTTACTTCACCGCCACCGCTGAGACAGAGATACGTGTCACCTGCACCGGTGGCGGTGATGCCGCTGAATGCCACGGTGCCTTGAACCGACAGCGTTCGCCAAGGCGAGGTGGTGCCAATACCAACTTTCCCTGTTGAATCAATGAGGAAAGCCGTTGAAGTCGCGGACGCCGTTGAAGTCGACACGGCGAACAAAGGGATATTTCCAGGGTTCGTCGAAGAGGCAGCCACAGAGAGAACAGCCCACGGGCTACTCGTTGCGATACCTACCCCGATTGCATTATCGGTGATAAGAGAGGAATAGAAATTTAACCACCGCCGCGACGCGCTACCAAGGGTGACCCCAGCGCGTTTGTCGGTAAACGGCGACAATTGTCCATTTACCATATACACGGCCGCGGTACCAGCGCCGTTCTTACTCGGCCACAACCACATCTCGCCATCCGAATAGAGGTAGAGTTTGTTCTCGGCGGCATTTCCAGTCGCATAAACATGAAAATAGTCCGTATATTGTTTTAAAATTGCTTGTGGATAAAGATTACTTTCGCTGTTTTGAAATGCTAAATATGTACCGCCAAAAAGACCGAAACCGTTCACACCAGTCCCGCCCGTGCCTTCTGTCACTAGATGTGCCCTTAGGACATTGTCGCTGTCCCGAACTTGCCAAGCTTTACCATCTGTTCCAGACACTATCTGTAACGCAGAAAGAGGATTCGATGTTCTCACCCCCACATTGCCAGTGGTCGGACTGACATACAGGTTCGAGAGTGCTGAGCCATTCGCCAGTAATCCTCCCGCGAGCGTGCTCGTGGCGGTGGTGCCGTAGGCCTGGAAACTTTGGGCACTAGCAACGCCTTGGACGGAGAGGTCGGTGCCTGGTGTTGTCGTTCCGATGCCCACCTTGCCGTTTGAGTCGATGATGAAGGCGGTGGAGGTGGAAAAATCTGCGGTTGACGTTGAGACCAGAAACGCGGCGGCCGTGGCTCCTGCGGAGTTGCTCACTGAAAGCTTGGCGGCGGGGGTGGTGGTGCCAATACCTATTTTCCCTGCGAAATAGTTACTTGCACTACCGCTTTCGTAAATCCCGTAGCCTGTGTTGTTGGTGATTTCCAAGCTTCTCCAATTCGCAGCAGAGGTAAGCAGTGGGTCTATAATCAAACCTCTTGTTATACCGGACGCACCTCCAGTTTGGTTAACGAGTGGGTTTAGGTGAAGATTGTTGAATACTGCACTTCCAGAAGTTGGTGAAAATTGAGTCGTTGAATAAAGAAGATCGATAGTTCCGCTCGTAGGTATAACCGAACCACTGCTGAACGCAAATGCGTACGCATTAACATCCGCAGAAACGTAGCTAAAAAAGCCTAAGCCTTTTGCATACACCCCCGGAGTAGAATAGGAGGTTCCGCTAAACGGATATACGATCGGAGCCGAAGCACCGTTCTGCCCGAAGAAGAGTGCCCCTCCATTTTTGTAACCGCCCCAAACCCGCCCAAGAGAGTCCTGGATCTGAACCAAATCAACCGACTGTGAAGTCGCACCTTTTATTATTTGTGCGATAGCAGTTGATGAAGTGGCATTTATTTCGAAAAGTGCGGCTGGCGCAACGGTCCCGATTCCTAATGTCGGGCCTGCAGTGTTCAAATAAAACTTCATCCCACATGCGGACGAGCAAACATTCGAATTGACTGTCAACCCCGAGAACTGCGGCGAATCGCTGGGACGCAGGTTTTGGCTCAGCGCTACATCAGAACCGCTAAGAGTAAGCTTGTGAAATAAAGACCGCGGAGTCCAAATTACGGAGTTATGGATTGTGGTCGCCAACGCGGTGCCACCACTAGCACTAAGGTGCAAGTGGTCACCGTTGTCATAAGAGGCTAGCAAGGCGTCGGGATTTGTCGGATCTTCAAGTGACGCATAAGCATTCACTTTGTAGTCAACGTTTACAGCGGAATTGAGAATCCAAGTATTCACATTATCCACAATTGTTTGAAAAGATGACGACCATGTCGCGTAACCCTTGAATGGGGTAATTGTAACCGCTACCACCTTAACACCGTAATTCTGGGCGGCAGTATACATAGCTTGAAGATTGTTTTCAATTGCTGTCTCAGAGGCTCCTGCGAGAACATCGTTTATACCTCCAACAATTATTACATATTCATTATCAGGAACTAATACGTCCAAATTGAAGCGGGCGAGCATTAAAGTGGTTGTGTTTCCTCCTACAGCCTTATTATTAACGTTCCACGTGTCCTCCCCTAAGAGACCCTCAAGAGCCGTCTGATAAGTGTTGTAGGAGATGCTGTCTCCTATTCCGTAAACTTGATGAAGCTGACCGACTCTTATTGTGTTTATGTTGCCGCTCAAGGAAATGTTACCCGCAAACGTGCTTGTCGCCGTCGTGGACGTGGCATAGATGGCCGCAACCGTTGGTGTAGAAGATGAGACGATAACGCCACCCGCGTTGGTGCTGAGGAGCATATTTGCACCCGTGCCGGTCAATATTAAAGAGCTAGTCGCCGTTATCGACGAGACGGTGAGGGTTGAATAGAAAGTGGAGCCGTTTGCGCCCAAGTTGCCGACGCCAGAAACGGAAAGGATAGAGCCTGGGGTCGTCGTGCCAATCCCGACGTTGCCCGAGAGGCGATACGCATCGGAGCCGGAAAGCGCCCAGGTGCCAACGGTCGCCCCGCCGACCAGAGCGCCGGCGAAATAAAGATTCGAGCCGATGTTATAGATCCGGTCGGTGGTGACCGAAGGAATCGAGATGGGAGCGAGATACGCCGCACCATTTATGGCCAGGGTATCCGACGGACTCGTCGTGCCGATGCCGACCCGGTTATTGAGGGAATCGACGTAGAGAGTGTCGGTGTCGAAAGCGAAATCGCC
Organism: Candidatus Taylorbacteria bacterium RIFCSPHIGHO2_02_FULL_43_32b; assembly: GCA_001820955.1. Lineage (GTDB taxonomy): Bacteria > Patescibacteriota > Minisyncoccia > Phycocordibacterales > 2-02-FULL-43-11 > 2-02-FULL-43-11. Next base: position 1,574 of record MHRK01000051.1, on the reverse strand, counting down.
CGAGAGTGTCGAGGTCGCGGAATTGGTGACGGTGAAGTTGCCGGCGACAGTGGTCGAAGAGACAGAGAGAGAGAGAGCCGGAGACGGAGAGGCTCCCCGCGGTCGAGAGGCTGGACGAGAAGGTGCCACTCGTCGCGGAGAGGGCGGCGCCGGTAATCGAACCGCCGGTAATTGTGGCGTCGGTGATGGCCGTGCCATGGAGTTGGTCGATCCGGCTCGCCTGACCGAGTGCGTTGTAGACGTTGTTGATGTAAGTGGCATTGCCGGAGGATTGAACTTGGAGGCCGGAGATGGTTCGAAGGAGGCGGGATTCGAGGTCGGAAAGTTTTTGGTCGATCGCGGCTGGTGCGATGTCCGGATAGACGTTGGTGATGTTTTGGGTGATCGGGGCGGGGCTCGGAGTCGGAGGATTAGAAAAGGTGGCTTCGCCGCCATCCCGATTGGTGGACTTGATTGAGGTGCCTTCGGCGCTGTTGTTGGTGGTGAGCTTGACAGAACCTTCAAAGTGTTGCGCCGTGTTTTCGAGGTAATTGGTTTTATTTTCCGAATCGGTTTCGGCCGAGGACGGCGGTAATTGCGAAGAACCGGCGGAGGCTCGCATCTGCCCTGCCCCAGGCAGAGATAGAGATCTGCCGGTTGTGCCCGGGAGGAACCAGGCGAGCGTCTGGGCCAAGCGGATGGAAGCGCGGGAAAAGAAATTGTTTGGGAAAGAGCGAACCCATGCGGACTTAGCTAACGCGGCGATAGTCCTCGGTGGCGGTGTTTCCGCCAAGGCCGGATTAACCGTGCCGAAAAAGCAAATCGCGACGATTAGGGTAGCGGTGAAAATTCTTGGCCAAAAGCTTTTCCTTTTTTGACGAACGTATTTCTTCTTATTGGAATAGGCTAGGAGCGAAGAGTGGGCAACGAACCAAGAGCCAGCCAGTAATTGGCCTTTGGTTTTGCCTGTCCGGCAAAGAAAACTGACGTAGTCGGGGTGGTAGTTGAATAATTCAGAAGCTTTCTTTACCGAGAGATATTTGTCTCCCTTCAATTCGATGGTGTCCTGCCCCATTTAGATAATGGCACTTGTATGGCACATGAAGGTATTTTAGAACATTATCGCCAAAACGAGAACTTACACTGTGCATAACTCGGCAAGGTTACAGCTTTGACGGAGGTGTGGAGAAAGGCGTGCGAGGAGAAGCAAAAAAAACCCCGGCCGCGAATGAAGTCTTTCCTGACCAGGCGTAATTTCAGAAGACCCGGCACTACGGAAGGATTAGCGACCATAGTGCTTTTGACTTAGCGGATAGTTGCGCACGAAGCAGATTCATGACCCGTTTAATTTCGTCCTTGGGGTACTCTTCAAACAAAGAGCGCACGTCGGCGGGCTCGCCCAACTCCAAGACGCGCTCAATGATATAGCGAGCGTGTTTTTTCGGATCTATGCGGTCTACTTCTGTATCCCAGAAAAGGGACGGTCGGAATTCCATTAATCTAATCAACTACCCCGCAGCAGAGCTGCGAGGTATGTCTCTACTCGAGACCTTGAAATAATAATAGAGTCCCTCGATGTATCTGTTTGTAACTTC
>MHRK01000050.1 GCA_001820955.1 Candidatus Taylorbacteria bacterium RIFCSPHIGHO2_02_FULL_43_32b | reverse complement strand
AATCCTGGCTTCAGTTATTCTTTCTCTGAAATGGAACAATCCCGAGAATTGGTTTAAAACATATCTTGCTCTAGGGCGTTGAAAACAAAAAGGGGGGTTGGAGGGTGTGGATACTTACATTATCAACCGTTCACATCTGTAAATTATTGTTGTATACTTTTACACATGAAAGATGTCGTATTTTTTGGATTGGTCGGTCTTGTGTCTGGTATTATCACAAATTTTTTTATTGGTGAGTCTTTCGTTGCCGGGACTTCTCCAGGTTGGATTTTTGGAATGGCGATTGCTCTTGGTCTGTTTCTTTCCCTTAACCTTCCAATCCAAAAAAACTGGAGACTGGTTCTGTGGGTTGTATTTTCAACATCCTCTTATTTATTGGCGGTGCTCGCAACCATAATTTCTGAGGGCAGTTTACCAGCTTCCTATAGAGGACCTCTGAGCTTTTTCATAGGTGGAAGTGTGGGGGCATTGGTTTTATTCATTGGTTTGCGCTTATTATTTCGATTCGAAATTGTTTCGCTATTTTACGCGATATTACTAGGGGGTATTCTAGGTGTTATTGGAAAATACTTTGATAGCGAGTTTATCGGCGAAGAGGCATCGTTAATGTATTTGATATGGCAAACAGGCATCGCTCTTTTGATCGGTTTTTTCATAGAGGATAGACAGTCGCCAGAGAAAGTTAATAGTTAAGAGCTTCGCAAGACTCATTGAGTTGAGCGTAGCGAAAAAAGCTCCAATGAGTGGACAGTTTCTGTAATAAATCGGAAGGCTTGTCCTTCAATTGATGCCCTATATAATATCCACATGAAATGGCTTGTTGGTATCGACGAAGTAGGGCGGGGCCCTCTGGCCGGCCCTGTTTGCATAGGACTTTGCGTTATACCGGACACAAAATCTAGTCTGCTTTGGAGGACAATAAAAGGTGCTCGAGACTCCAAACAACTAACATCCACTGAGCGGAATTTTTGGTATGGCGAAGCCAAAAAAATCGCATTATGCGGTGAATTATTTTTTTATACTTCAATGGTTAGCAGTGCTTATATTGATAAGTATGGCTTAAGTCCGGCGATTAAGTTGGCCGTTAAAAAAAGTTTTTACAAATCCAAGCTAAAACCGGACGAGTGCCGTGTTCTTCTGGACGGATCTTTGTATGCTCCGTCGGAGTTTAAGAATCAAACAACAATAATTAGAGGCGACGCTACTGAGCCAATAATTTCATTAGCCTCGATAATTGCTAAAGTCAGGCGGGATAATTTGATGAATAAATTGGCAAAAAAATACCCTTTGTATGGATTCGAAAGTAATAAAGGTTATGGAACAAAGGATCACATAAAAGCGTTACAAATACACGGCCCGTGTCCGATCCATAGGGCGAGCTATATACGAAATATATTGAGTGCGTTGTGAATATTGACTAAGCAAAAGTACTATGCTACAGTGCGCTTAGTCGAAAACGACTGCCCAACGATCGGTTAAACCAGAAAGGAGTTTATGGTGAAAACTGGTAGTGGCCGGTCGTTAGAGACGACTGGCTATCAAACTCACACGAAATGCGTTTTTCTCGGCACATTAGGTGACGGGAAAATTCGAGATTTTGAGGTGGATGATCCACAGTGCCGCGAAACGTTTTTCGCACCGCATGCATCAGTATTAGTTCTTTACAGAATTTTCGAAAATAGTTTGCAGGTTCTTTCTTTTCAGATTCGAGAATCCGGGAGAGATTACTGCCCGTGGGTTTTGCCCGCGGAAACGGCCGAAGGCGACGAGACCCCTTACGCTACCGCGCAAGCTTGTATTGACCACGAGGTGGCGGAGCGGCCACGAAGTCTCAACTTTGCTTTGGTGTCGGAACCCATTTTTCAAATTGAGCGTTTTGCTTCCTTAACGAGGAAAAAGGAGTACGTGCAGTGGTTGGGAAAATTAGAATGGGTTGAGATTGATGCCCTATATCGCAGAATGCGTCAACGAGGCAAACCCTTCCATCTGCTGGCCTTGTACAAGGCATTAGACTACTTGGCTCTAAGGGTCCCAGGTATAGCAGATCGGTACGCAGCTTTGCTTGGCGAGATGGAAAACTATCTCGAAAGTGCTAATATTCTCGAGCACTAGTCTAAGCGCTAGTGCTTTTTCTTTTCCCCACTGCTTATTGCATTTAAACGTTATTCTTGGTATAGTAAAAAAATGGTAGTTCGAATGCGTGCAAACCGGGCTCACCGGGACAATAGAAGGGCACATCACGCGCTTAAGGCGTCGCGCCTTTCGGTGTGTTCGAATTGCCACAAGGCTCATCTTTCTCATACCGCGTGTTTAAATTGCGGTATGTACAGAGGCATAAAAGTCTTTGACGCCGGCAAGAAGTTGGCGAAGAAAGAGAAGAAGCAGAAGTCAAAGCAGAACGCAAATAAGTAAGGCTTTTGGTATCCAGGTTTTAAGGCCTAGATTTCCAAGCGCTTGCTTATGACATAATAATTCTAGCGCCTCGTCATTATGGCCAATAGGCACCTTGCAAGATCGGTTGCTCTTCAAACACTCTTTGAGTGGGATTTCAACGGCTACGACAGAAAAGCCGCGATTTCTGCTCTCGAACGCAATGTTTCCGAATTCGCCCCGGGCGTCGGGGATTCGTCCTTTGCCACCAAGTTGGTGGAAGGAGTGCTTGAAAAGCAAACTGATATTGATCTAATTATTGGAAAGGCCGCACCCGAGTGGCCTCTTTTGAAAATTGCTACGATTGATCGCAACATATTGCGCATCGGGCTTTTTGAACTTCTATTCACCGATAGGACTGAAGTGCCGCCTAAGGTGGCGATAAACGAATCAATAGAATTGGCGAAAACATTTGGAGGCGAATCAAGCAGTAAATTTGTTAATGGCGTGCTTGGCACTGTTTACAAAGAGTTGGGAGAGCCGGACAAAGACGCTCCGAAACGCGCTCTCAAAAAAGAAGCAATTCCATACGATAAGTTGCCGGTTATAAAGTTGGGTGGCGCTGTGGTATTTGCGAGAGACAGGCAGGATATTTATATGGCATTAGTGCACGATATATTTGGTCATTGGACATTATCAAAGGGCAAGATCGAAGAGAGCGAAGATGAAGAGAAGGCGACTATTCGGGAAATAAAAGAAGAGCTGGGTTTGGATATTTCGATCAGAGAAAGGCTTGGAGTCAATGAATATCCGGCTACGGATCCGGAAAAAGGAAAGATTAGGAAAAGGGTGACATACTTTTTGGCCGAGTCTCCATTTTCAAATATCAAATTGGGAACCTCAGGCGGTTTGGATGACGGTAGGTGGTTCAAACTTCAGGACATACTTGATTTAAATTTTTATAGCGATATATTGCCGATAGTTACAAAGGCGATAAATATATTATTGGGTAATAAAAAATAGGCCGTAGGCTTTAGGCATTATGCTCTAGAAATTTCTAGCGCCTAGCGCCTAGCTCCTAGCGCCTAACGTGCTATGGACATCTCAAAATGTGAAAAGACTCTTGGAGTCGTTTTTAAGGAAAAAAGTTTGTTGCAAACGGCTTTTACGCACCGTTCATTTTTGAACGAGAACAGAAAGGTAAAAACCGAACATAACGAGAGATTGGAATTTCTGGGTGACGCGGTTTTGGAACTTATCGTGACGGAATTTTTGTTTGCAAAGTATCCCTTGAAGCCGGAAGGGGAGTTGACCGCATTTCGCTCGGCTTTGGTAAACGCCAACATTCTTTCTGAGCTGGCTGTAAAATTGAATATGAACGATTTCATGCTTCTTTCAAGGGGAGAGGCCAAGGATACAGGTCGCGCGAGGCAATACATTTTGGCCAATGCTTTCGAGGCTTTTATCGGCGCTTTGTTTCTGGATCAAGGTTATGGCGCGACGCAAAAATTTATAGAACGAACTCTCTTGCCGCTTACTGACGATATTGTGCATGGTAAAAGATGGCTTGATGCCAAGAGCCATTTTCAGGAAAAAGCTCAGGAAATTGTCGGGGTGACGCCGTCATACAAAACCATAAGCGAAGCCGGTCCGGATCATGACAAACAGTTTACTGTCGGCGTATATCTTGAGGCGGAAAAAGTGGCGGAAGGCAGTGGACGTTCAAAACAAGAAGCAGAGCAATCGGCCGCCAAAGCGGGACTCACCGCCAAGAATTGGGCATAAAATATTTTTCACAGATTGCATCAAACGTCATTGTTGTGTATTATAACGGCTTAGAAAGCTCCAACATTTAAAAGTTATGAGTGCTGATGAAGCTCGCCGTTTTGTGATGGATGCCATCGAGAAACCTTATCCAAAATCAAAGGAAATACATATAGCGCTAATTGATACCTTGCGCGCGGAAAAAGATTCAAATTTCAGCCCGGAAGAACTAGAACATGCGGCACGCGTTTTGGCCGCTCTTGGCCATCCCACTCAGAGCGTGAATCAATAGTTGCTGTTCGATCAAAAGTCGAGCAGCTTTTAATTTTTCAGCGAATTTGACGAATTTCAGCGTCTGTATTGACGTATAACGATTAATTGATTACTCTGCAGTAAGAGTCATGTATGAATACAGCAATTCCGAAACACACTGTGCTATTTTGCGAAGCGATCAAAGAGGTAACGCCTACGGAGGTATTTTCGCTGTTTACCGCACTGCTTGAAAGGAGCATCGGTTCAGGCTTGGTGGACGAGCCTCATGTGCTTCTCAAACGAGCCTACGATTGCGTGGGACAAGAGGAGATTGACAGTTTTGCCGCTTATTGCGACGAAATGGATGGTGGCGGGTATTCTCCCGTCTGCATGTCTTAATACCATCCCCAACTAATCGTTTCCGACAATCCTTTGCAATCTCGGGCTACGATTTTGAGAAAAATCCTCGACATATCTCGATATGCCTCGTATTTTTCTCTTCATCTCGCCACGAGATTTCAAACGCTATCAGAAAGCCTTACTTAGGGATGGTATAAGAACGGCCGAGTGAAATAATCTCGGCTTTTTTATTTGGTCGAAAACTGATAAAATTGTCCCGTGTATCTAAAGAACCTGGAAATTTCGGGTTTTAAGTCTTTTGCCAAGAAAACAATCTTGGATTTTTCTCGACCCATAACCGCGGTTGTTGGCCCGAATGGGAGCGGCAAGTCGAACGTCGCCGAGTCTTTTCGATTTGTTCTTGGAGAGCAATCGGTAAAATCTATGCGTGGCAAAAGAGGCGAGGATTTGATTTGGAACGGAGGGGACGGAGAGATGCCCCGTGCCAATCGGGCCTCCGTCAAAATCACTTTCGATAATTCACGACGTCTCATGAATCTTGATTTTGACGATGTGATTTTGGAAAGGGTTGTTTATCGCGACTCTATTTCAGAATACTTGATAAATGGCACGGTGGTACGTCTCAAGGACATCATCGAGTTATTGGCAGGTGCGCACATCGGTTCGTCCGGCCACCACATTATTTCTCAGGGAGAAGCCGATCATATTTTGATAGCTAATCCGAGAGAGAGAAAAGAGATGATAGAAGATGCTTTGGGTTTAAAAATATATCAGTACAAAAAGCGCGAAAGTGAGAGAAAATTGGAAAAGACGAAAGAAAATATTGCTCAGGTGGAATCCTTGAGGAGGGAGATAACTCCGCATCTTAAATTTTTGAAAAAACAGGTTGAAAAAATTGAAAAAACGCTCGAATTGAAAGCGGAGCTAAAAAATCTTTATAGGCAGTATATAAAGCGCGAGTTTGTGTATTTGGTAGAGATGGCGGAGAGGGTCTCCAATGAGAAAAGAACGCCCGAAGATAAATTAAAATCAATCGAGTCGGAGTTGGGTGACGTCAAAAATTTGCTTTCTTCTTCACCCGGTTTGGACCAAAAAAGGGAAGAGCTTTTGTCTATTGAAGGGAAGCTGAACAGCGCGCGCGGTAGAAGGGAAGAGATTATGATATCAATCGGTCGGCTTGAGGGGGAGCTTGGCAGTTTGAAACGTATGGCCGAGAAAGCCGAGAGAGAGACGCAAAAATCGGATGACACCCCTGTGCCACTTTCAAAAATTGAGGAACTCAAGCAGTCGATCGAGAAGGAGCTCTCTGGCGCGGAGTCGCTTTCGGGTATCGAAAATGCTCGCCTTATATTTGGCAGGATTAGAGAATTGGTCAAAAATTTTATTGACACGTTCAAAAAAACGCCAACAGGAAACGTGGAGGCGTATAGAAGCGAAATCGATGCTCTTTTTGGTAAGCAAAAAGGCTTGGAAGAGGAATTACAGAAAGTGAAGGATGAAGAGTCCGGTTTTTACAAAGAATACGGTCGAATAAGGGAACAGATAGAAAGTGAAAAAGATAAAAGCCGCGATGCTGAGAGGCGTATGTTCGAATTGATGGGGCTCCAGAAAGAGGCTTACGCGGAGTTGTCGCTTCTTAAAGACAAGGAATCAAAGATTGCCATATTGAAGGATGAGATGGAGAGAGAAATTCGAGAAGGGGCCATGTTGGTCGGACGGGAAATTTTAAATTACTCGAACGAGGATTGCCCGTCTCTTGAAGGTGGCGCGCCGATAACCAAAGAGCAGATTATAGCGGAGCCGAGGAATTTGCAGGAAGAGAGATTGCGCGTCATACAAAAAATAAAAGTTCGAGTGGAGGATGCCGGAATGGGCGGAGGGGATGATGTTTTGAAAGAATACAAGGAGGTCAGCGAGCGGGAAACCTTTTTGACTAATGAGCTTTCTGATTTGGAGAAATCGTCCGCGTCTCTTGTTAATTTGATCGATGACTTGGATAAAAAATTGGAAGTTTTGTTTAAGGAGGGAGTCGTTAAGATTAATGCGCAATTCGAGTCTTTTTTTGGCTTAATGTTTGGCGGAGGCAAGGCTTCGATAAAGGTTGTTGAAGAAGTAAAGACGTCAAAACGCAAGGAGGAAGACGGGGTGGAGATGGACGAAATTTTGGCATTCCAGCAAGGTGAGGAGGAAGAAGAAGAGAGACCTCAGTCAGGCATAGAAATTGACGTCAAATTGCCGAGAAAAAATATTAAAGGGTTGGAAATGTTATCAGGCGGCGAAAGAGCCTTGACCTCGATCGCTCTGCTTTTTGCTATTTCTCAGGTTAACCCCCCGCCGTTTATTATTTTGGACGAAACGGACGCGGCGCTTGATGAGGCAAATTCAAAAAAATATGGCGATATGATCGTAAATCTTTCTAAACTTTCTCAACTTATTTTGATTACGCATAATCGCGAAACCATGTCCCGCGCTGGTGCACTCTATGGCGTGACAATGGGTCAGGACGGGGTTTCCAGACTGCTCTCAGTCGCATTTGATGAGGCAGTGGCGGTTGCGAAGTAGATGTAGTTGCGAATCGTCTTATCTGGTGCTGAGGTGGAAAAGGATTTTGTCGACAGGTCTAAACAACGCACTCACTCGGTTTACACGAAAAATATATTGTATGCTACAATCTTGAAGTCTTATAAATTAAAAAAACATTATGTCTGAAGAAACAACCGGTAGCCAGGAAGCGGCTACGCAAAAAAAGTCTTTTTTTTCCTTTAAAAAAATTATCATTGCGATTATTTTAATCGCAGGTATAGCGGTCGCAGTTTACTTTTACATGAACAGCGCGGTCGCAGTCGCTGTTGTTAACGGCCAAAAGATTACGAAGTCGGAATACGACGAGAGGTACGCTGCCCTGGCCGCAGGCATAGTCGCGGGGGGACAGTCTGCGACCACTACGGAAATGATGACGCAAATTAAGACCCAAACTATCGATAACTTAGTAACAGAGGCTTTGCTCCTGCAGGCCGCCGCAAAAGAAGGAGTAAAATCGGACAGTACCGCGGTTGACACACAATTTTCAAGCAGTAAATCTCAATTTGCCGATGATTCAGCGTTTACCAAAGCGCTTACTGATGGCGGATACACGGCAGACACATTTAAATCATATTTAACGAGGGCTAATATAATTCAGCAATATCTGACTTCCCACATTGATGTCAATACTGCGGCCGCTTCAAACGCCGAGGTAACTTCTTTGTATGAACAGGTGGCTGCTGTCGATAAGACGGTTCCGCCGCTTAGTGAAATTAAGTCACAGGTTGAGGCCGAAATTGTCAGACAGAAGCAACAGATGCTGGTTACGGATTACATTTCCAAGCTACGCGCTTCTAGTACTATAGAAATACTGCTTAAGTAAAGAACCCTGCGCGGAGCGCAGGGTGTTAGGGTCGGAACCGTTCCGCGCAGATCAGGTCGTTCAGACTCTGAAAGTCTTCAGACTCGAAGAGGGGTTCTTTTCTAGAGAAGAACGGGCTCCGCCCGTACTTATACTTAATGCGGCCATTCATGCCTGCCTAGAACGGCAGGGATAAATGGCCGCTCCCAGTAAAAAATCGGAGTCGAGCGACTGGTGCTACAAGTGATAGTGACCTAAGGTAGACATGACTTTTCCTCATTTACGGTTTGGCATTTTTACCTGCAACGTGTTCATATATTAGACCTGTTCCCCTGTAGCTATTTTTGATAAAATATGCCGTATGAACATCAAAAAACTCTCCAACAATCATCGAATGATGATGGCTTTAA
>MHRK01000049.1 GCA_001820955.1 Candidatus Taylorbacteria bacterium RIFCSPHIGHO2_02_FULL_43_32b | reverse complement strand
GATACATCGAGGGACTCTATTATTATTTCAAGGTCTCGAGTAGAGACATACCTCGCAGCTCTGCTGCGGGGTAGTTGATTAGATTTAACTATGGGTGAGCTGGAAAAAGATATAAAAGTTGAGTTAAAGAGAAAAAGGATAAAGAAAGCTATTCTCTACAGTATTGCCGCGGCCGGATTCTTGAGCGTCGCCCTGCTTGCGCCAAACGCACTCCAAATGCTTTCGATGTTTGATCAAAGAAAAAAGAAAAATGGAAGAACCTATAACTTAAAGCAAACGTTAGACAGGCTTCTTTATAATGAGTTGGTGGTTTTTGAAGATACCCCAAAAGGAAAGTTTTTAAAATTGACAAAGAAAGGGGAGAGGGAAGCGCGATATCTAGAAGTGGCTGATCGAGTTTTGCAAAAGCCCAAAAAATGGGATAAAAAATGGCGGGTGATTATTTTTGATGTTAACGAATCTAAACGAACTGCCAGAAATAAATTGCGCCGCACCCTCTCGAATATGGGTTTCGTAAAATTGCAAAAAAGCGTTTGGGTATATCCTTATGATTGCGAAGACTTGGTAACCTTGCTTAAACTGGATTTAAAAATGGGTAGGGATGTTACTTATATGATTGTGGACAGAATCGAAAATGATAAGTTGTTGCGAAAATATTATGGTTTAGCTGATGCCTCAAAATAGTCTGCAATTTTTTTAAAAATTGAAAACATATTGCCTGAGTATGTGGTAAGGGGGAGCAAGTTTCTAGTTTCTTATAAATAAAAAATTTAGTATGCTGATGTGTCGGCAGATGCCAAGTTCTCACATATTTGCATGACGACAATGATAGTAAAAACAAAATCGCTAGGTTTTGTTTTTTGTTGAACGATATTACAGATGGAAAGCATATCACCAAACTTGACCGATCGGCCAGGTTTGGTGATATGTGAAGTTCATGTGGTGCCGGAAAAATAAAAATAACTATAATAAAAAAAAGCTAATTGATAACAATAACAATAAATTACGATAACGGATAACACTGAAAATAAATTATGATAATCGATACCACTAAGGACAAATAATGATAATTGATAACGATAACGATAACGATAAAAATGATAATCTAAAATTACAACGACAAAAAAATCAATAGTGCTTTCCAAAAATGGCGGCAATCAAGCAACTGATATTTGGATGGTTTGAATTAAAAAATATTTGCATAAAAAAATCAGCCGCAAGAGCGACTGATTACCAAGTGACCCAGGCAATGGCCATTGCTATAAAAAGACAGCCGATTGAGTACCAGAGGGGGTGCTTGTTTTTGGGGATGATGCCAAAGAGAACGACCCCGATCAAACAAAAAGAAAAGGCCAGTCCGAGACCTAAAATTCTGACGAAAATCATACTAAATACAGTCTAATACACATATAAGCATTCGTCAAAAATAAACAATAGCCTTTAAGCCTGCTGCTTTTTTAGTGCAAATCATTCAAATATTTAATGTAGTTATAATTTTGCAAACAAAGGTAAAAGGTTGCGATTCCAAATCTATCTGTTAAAAAGTCAAGAAAAGCTGTCACTGCGACAGTTAGACCATATTCTCGATTCCGAGACGAGAAACCTTTTAAATAAAACATATCCTATCTCGGTTCAATCATATTTTGAGGCAACAGAGTGCATTTTGTCCAAATCAAACTCATACGCGTGGCAATGAGGCAACGTGAAGTTGCAATGGAATCGTCAATCGGCAGGCTCGATTTTTTTCGCACTAAGTGATTCAAGTAGCTATGTTGATCACAAATGATTTGAAAAAAACTTCGTAATTAAAATGAGTCTTGTCAAATTTATAGAGTTGTCCACAGTCTTCTCGGTACTCCGAGAAAGGCTTACGCAGTATAATGTTGTCATAGAATTCTCGTTCGTCAGTAAGGAAAATAAATGAAAGGCGACGTAATTGAAATAGCAGGTAAAAAATATGTTTCTACTAAAAAGGCGTCATCACTGACCTGTTATAGTCATGACTACGTTGGCCAACTTTGTCGACAAAAAAAGGTAACTGCAGAGAGAGTGGGGGGAGCCTGGTTTGTAGAAGAGCAATCCATACTTGATTACGAGAAGGCTGAAAAGTACCAAGCTTTAAAAAAAAGTTTCGCTCCGAAAACTGTCGTTAGTGAAGAAAAAATTGCCGAGAAACCTTTACAGATAGAGCTTGTTTTGGTACCTTCGCCACAGACTGAAGTTTTACCGGTCGAGGAAATCAAGGAGGTGCCAAGTCCGTCGACAGCTTCTAGTGAAAGGCAAGCTATTGATTTTGCTGATTTAGGAAAACGGACGGCAATATATGCTGGCCGCGCATTTCATAAATTCGGCGGTTTTTGGAAGAAGATAAGCGTTGGGCTTGTCGAGCAGACAGGGTTTATGAAAATGTTTTCTGTTCCGGCCGTACCGAAATGGTCGTCTGTTGTTTTGGTCTCGGGCTTAATCGTTGTGTCGTCAGTGTTTATATTTTCGTCTTCCGCCTCTTTTGGAGCTCGTGCGAGTTTCGTAAATGCATTTAAAAATGGCGGAGTAAAAATTGCGGATAGTTTTTGGTTTTTGGATAAAATTACTAATGATAGTTTTAATGCCAATGTTTCCGGTATTAATAATTTATTTGTTTCCGCAGGCAAAGGTTTCTTATCTACGTCGCGCACTTTTTTTCTTTCCATGCAGGGTGTGCGTTGGTCGTCGATTTCTTTAAATCAGATTGCACGTGAATTTAAGAGCACAGAAAGTTTTGCATATGCAAAATCCGAAGTTAACAAAAAGACAGAGAGCGGAAATAAAAATTATTTCGCAGGCAAAATAATTTCCGACGCGTCAGAGTTGCTTACCGGCACATATTTTGGTGTCGGCAAAATTATTGTTGGTGTAACGGAGAGCGGCGCTTTATTAGCGAAAAATATTTATAGTTATATCGGTTCCGGAATTGTGACTCTTTCCTGCGGCTTGGCGGATAGCATAACGCAGAATATTTATTCTCTAAAAAATGGAATGGATAATGAGAGCCGGATAATAGGGAGCGGCATGACAGCATTCGTTAAATTTGGCGGACATAGTCTGGATCAGGTTGCATTTTTTTCTTCTGATGTGAGGAAGACGGTTGATATTACTGATATTAGTTGGCAATTGGAATCAAAGAGAGGATTGATGGCGGTGAGGCAAGGGGTGAAAAGAGCGATTGCGGACTTTCATATTTCTGCCAATGCGCTCGATTTGCATTCGACGGCGGTCGTACGAGGATTTACCTTCTTAACGAATGTGGCTTTTGGAGGGTTTAAATTTGGCACTAATTCTCTGGCGTTTTCATTCAACCGTGCGGTCAATCAGACTTTAGGCGCGTTTAATAATTCTACTAACAATGTTTTTGCCGTTGTCGGTGGTTCTGCCAACTTTTTGTTAAATGACGGGACAGGTATCGTGGCGAGGCTTGGTTCTGGCGGAGGGCGTGATTTTGGTGATCAAAAACCAAAAACCGAAACAGCAAATTCGGCGTTTAAATATTTCGATTCGGGAGAGATATCGGCGGCGGTCATCGACGGCTTTAACGGTTTTGTAAAAAATTCTTCCGGAATAGTTTATCGCGCTCTTGCCTATTTCTTGACTCCGAAACAGCAGATCATAGTCGTGACAGGGCAAAGCGATTCAAAGCCCGATGTTGTCGCACAAATTTCTGCAGATGATAAAAAAGAAAAGCCTGCCTCCTCGGGAGAAGAGGGAAGTCGGCAGGCCATCATCGTCACCAATCCGACTCAAATAATAGAGAGGACGACTTTGCGCGAAATTTCCGGCATATCCGAAAGTTTTGTTGATCAAAAACTTTCCGAGCTTGAATTAAAGTTGCGCTCCGCGATGGCCGGCCTTCAAGTTCAAACATCGGGTAATGCCACTTACATCAACAACGTCTACAATGCCGTTGCGCAAACAAACCGAATCGATGTACTTAATAGCGTTGATATAACCGATTCAACTTTTACCGGAGGTTCGATTAGCGGCGTTTCGTTTTCTGGAGGCAATGGTTCGTTTTCAGGAACTCTGAGCGTTGGCGGTAACACAACTCTTTCTGGTGATTTGTCTGTCAGTGGTCTGCTATCGGTTACAAGCTTGGCAACTTCGACTTTCGCTGGCGATGTCGTTTTCGATAGCGACACTCTATATATAGACAGTGTGAATGGTCGTGTTGGCGTCGGGACAACTTCACCCTCGGACACTTTTGCTTTGAATGGCGCGGCATATTTTGCTCCAATCTCAACACCAGCTATTACTGTCGACCGTCTTTACAATAATTCCGGTGACCTCTATTGGGCAGGCAATTTGATTGGTGGCGCCACTACTGGCAATTGGGCTACCGATGGCACCAATGCCTGGCGCGCCGGGGGCAACGTCGGGGTTGGTACGAGCTCGCCGTATTCTCGGCTCGCAGTTGAGCACCTTTCAACTACAGGCACGGTCATCGCCGCCGACACTCTCTCTGGTTTTACCGGCAACCTTCTTGACCTAAAAGTAGCCTCAACGTCGAAATTCACCATCGACTACCAGGGCAACGTCACCTCAGCCACGCTCTCCTCGGCGAGTTTTGCCACAAACATGCTTCTCACCTCCAATGTGGCTGGTTCGCTTGTCTCTTCCTCAACACCTACCGCCGCCGCCTATCTGGCGACTTCGACGACGGCTACGAGTACGTTTGCGGGCGGTTTGAGCGTGGCCGGCTCCTCCGGTCTTTCGGTTTTGCAGAATGGAAAGGTGGGGGTGGGGACGGCTTTACCTGCCGGTCCTTTCCAGGTAAATATTCCCGGGCTTTGTGTGACGGGAGATACCAAACTTCGCCGCCGCCGAAAAGCAAAGAAAGGAGAAAAAGTCGATGCTGATGGTTTTGTTTACGATGAACCGCAAATCAAGGACATAAAAGCCGGCGACGAAATCCAAACGCTGGACACGAAAACCGGCAAGCTTGTTTGGAGCCGCGTCAAGCAACTCGCTTACATGGGTGTAAAGCCGATCTTCAAGCTCACCACCCAATCCGGCAAAACCATCCGCACCACTGGCAATCACCCGTATTTTGTGAGAGAAAAGAATTCGGATATACCGAAAGAAAAACCGACACTAGGCGTTTTCTATGACAATTCCAATTTGTTTTATGCGCAGAAAAAAGCTGGGTGGAAGTTAAGCTTAGGCGCGCTCCATGAGGAATTATCGGTCGCTTTTAACGTGAAGTTCCTTAAATTCTATACGGCGATACCGAGAGAAGGCGACGACTCTCGAGAGAATACCTTAAAATACCTTGATTCGGTTAAATCCTTTGTTAGTCTTGTAACAAAGCCGCTTAAATATATCAAGGCAAGAAAAGTGCTCGACGGAAAAATAGTGGATTTGGTTGAGAAAAAGGGAGACATGGATGTTGATATTGCCCTGGACGTGACCAAAACAATTGACGATGTCGACGCTCTGCTTATCGTTAGCGGTGATAGCGATTTGTTGCCTCTCAAGAATTATTCTGTCGCAAAAAATAAGAAAATTGCCTTTGCCGGATTTGAGAACAATATGGCTTGGGAGTTAAGGCAAATACTTCACATATACTTGGATAGTCATAAGAATGCTCTGTCTTTAACTGAAGAGACTGATACTGGAGATAAAAAACAAGCCCCAAGCACCAGGCTCGGGGTTGCGTTATTGCGGCTACTCTATACCCGTCGGCCTTCATTGTCAAGCGGTGGTAAATGGACAAAAGTTATGGAATTGATAAATGGCCAGGAAGTGGCTATTACAAAGGGTAATAACTCTGTTTGGGACACAATAACTAACATAGAGTCAATGCCTTCCGAAGATGTCTACGATATAGAAGTGGAAGGCACGCACAATTTCATCGGCAATGGCATTGTCGCGCACAACACAGCGTTTCTTGTCGATTCATCCGGACAAATCGGCATTGGCACAACTTCCCCTTTTGCCAAACTCTCGGTGAACGGGTCAGTCGCCGGAACATCCGCAGTATTTGCTGTTGGCACGTCGACCGCAGGTTTTGCCACCTCCACCGCCTTCATCATCGACTCAAGCGGCAAGGTGGGGATTGGTACCACCACTCCGTCTGCTGACTTCGCGGTGCAAGGCTCAACTTTGCTTAGCGGTACGTTGTCTGTCGGCAGTTTGGCCGGAGTCACGTCATGCGTTTCTGTCGGGGCCGATGGAATTTTGACCCGCGCCGGTTCTGATTGCAGTATCGGCTTCTCCACAACCTCCGCTGATTATTGGGGCGCCAAGGGCACATGGATCGCCGGCGCGTTTGTCGCCACTTCAACCGCCACCTCAACATTTTATGGAATTGAAGCGGCCACACTTGTTGGCGCTCCTTACTTCAACGCGACTTCTACCACGGCGACGAGCACGTTTGCGGGGGGCGTTGTTGGCCCGAACAGTTTCGTGATCCAACAAACCAGTGGCCGAGTCGGTATTGGAACAGCGGATCCGTCAGTAAATTTGCATATTACCGCCAGTGGTTCAGCAGATGCAGTATTAAAAATCAGCGATCCAGGAAGCACATACGACCCGCAAATTCAGCTGTCCAGGTCAACTGGCTCCTCTATCGCCACAAGAATATGGCTCGATAACAGCGGCGGTGATACGTATATAGATAACATTTACAACGCAGACTCGGGAAATATTTACTTTAGAACCAAAACCGCTGGAACCGCGGTCAACGCCTTGACGATTAGAGGAGATGGTAACATTGGGATTGGAAATACAGACCCTCCGTCTCGGCTCACTGTTAATGGTGAGGGCTATTTCTCAGGAGCAGTGACATTTGACGCTACAAAACTATCAAGTGGCGGTAGTGACAGATTTATCGTCAATTCCACTGATAATGAAATAGAAAGCGGTTTAACCTCAGCGACCATAAGTGGTGGCGGGGCATCGACTTGGCCCCAAATTATCGGGACAACCACAAAACCAAGAGGGACGGACCTAGCTCCTGCTGGGTGGGCTAATGATACGGGGTATGTAGTAGGGAGTGCGGATGTTACGACGATTTCAGGTGGATATGATAACATAGTTAACCAACTGGCTGGAACAATTGTCGGAGGGGGCCATAATTTTATAAAATACAACACTTCTGGCCACTCAATAATTGGAGGAGGCGCTTATAATTTAATTTCGGCTGGATACAGTGGCATTTTTAATGGTACGGGTAATACTATAACGGGTTCAGAAATTTACTCTGGAATTCTAGCCGGATATGACAATAACGTTATCGGTAGCTACTCAGCGATTATTGGTGGGCGGTCAAACGACGTGAATGGTAATTATTCTTTGTCTTTCGGGAGAAGAGCACAAGCTAATGCCCATGGAGTGGTAGCACTTTCGGATTCTACAGATAACGATTTTACAGTCTCGACCGCGAATATGTTTGGAGCAAGATATTCTGGCGGATACGCGCTAACTGGTGGAAACGTCGGCATCGGCACGACCTCTCCCTCCGCCAAACTCTCGGTCAATCAGGGTTCGACTGGCGAAGGATTTTACCTCGCAGGGTATTCGAATAATACTTCTGCGTTGTTTAGGGTTTCGACTTCGACACTGTTGGCAACGAGTACGGCGTTTATGATTGACTCGAACGGCAAAGTTGGAATTGGGACTTCAACTCCGGGGACGGATCTGGCGGTTCATGGTGTCGCTTCAGCTCAAAGTTTCCAATCCTACGGCACAACGGCCACGAGTACTTTTGCGGGAGGGTTGAGCGTGGCCGGCACATCAGGCTTGACGGTTTTGCAGAATGGGAACGTCGGGGTGGGAACGATAAAACCTTATTCCTCTCTGTATGTTTCGTCGTCAGCCAATAATATAGCCGTGCTGCTAAATAGTAATGCAGGAGTAGTTGGCAATACATCCAAGTTGATGTTGGCTCCTTCTAGTGGTTTCAACAGCAGTACCTACTCAAGTCTTGCTCCGGCCATAGGTGGTGTTCTCGAGGCTACAGGTAGTAATAATAGCGGCCTGGCTTTTTATACATATTATGCTGGTGGTCAACAGGAAGACATTCGGATTTCAGCTTCCGGCAACGTCGGCATCGGCACCACCACCCCGACATCACTTCTCCAAGTTGCCGGAGCAACTGCGCCAAAAATCACACTGTCCGACACTGATGCCACGACTGACCAAAAGCACTGGTTCATCGAATCCAATACAGGCAAGTTTGCAATCGGCACCACGTCTGACGCTTTGGCGACGAACGCCACTTATCGCGCTTTGACGATTGATTCGAGCGGGAGGGTGGGGATTGGGACGGCGAGTCCGGAAGTGAAATTGGATATTGTAAGTGATAATGGAATACGACTAACTGCGCTGGATGCAAGTAATATACAATGGGGATATTCCTCGTTAAGGAATTTTCAGTTTCTTACTTCTTCAAGCAACAATTACACGACCTCTTTTTCTAATGATTCTACCGGTGTGCATAACGTGAATATCGAAGGTAGCGTCGGCATCGGCACTACCTCTCCTTCAGCAAAGCTTTCAATCAACCAGGGTTCAACTGGCGAAGGTTTCTATCTCGCGGGGTATTCGAACAATACGTCTGCGTTGTTTAGGGTCTCTACTTCGACACTTACTGCAACCACTACCGCCTTCCTCATCGACTCAAACGGAAAGGTGGGAATTGGCACGACCTCGCCCTCTCAACAGCTTTCGGTTCAGGGTAATATTCTAGCTTCTAGTATCATAGTATCTGGTCTTTCTGGCGCTACATCATGTGTCTCTGTCGGAGCCGATGGAATTTTGACACGCGCCGGCTCTGACTGTGGTGTAGGTGGTACTGGTTTCTCCACTACCTCCGCTGATTATTGGGGGGCAAAGGGAGAGTGGATTGCTGGGAAGTTTACTGCCACTTCAACCGCCACTTCTACATTTTATGGAATTGAAGCGGCCACACTTGTCGGCGCGCCGTATTTCAATGCAACATCGACAACCGCCACGAGTACGTTCGCGGGAGGTTTGAGCGTGGCCGGCTCCTCCGGTCTTACAGTTTTGCAGAATGGGAATGTGGGGGTTGGAAAGATACCGACGGTTGCGTTTGATGTTACCGGAGCAGGTGTTTTTTCTAGTACTCTTACAGCTTCTAGATTTAATCCACAAGTTGGCTCCGTTTCAGGAACTGGCATGTATTCTCCGTCGAGTAATGTTCTAGGATTCACGATTAATTCTTCAGAAAAAGTTCGGATTGATTCTTCTGGCAACGTCGGCATCGGGACGACGAGTCCTTTGGCGAAGTTGGATGTGACAGATGGTTCTATCTATTTGTCTGATGCTGATGTGAACCATGGAATAACAGACCAGTTGCCAACTAACGTCTTTGGGAAATTTGCTCCTTTCTCAACAACGGCTGGCGGTCTATTTATTACTGGTGTTTCTGATACTGATGCAACAGCTATGTCACTACGTTCCTATGTTGGTTCAACCGACCCTACCGACACAACTCCAGCAATACAGTTATATGCGGCCAAGAAAAACACAACCAACCATCAAGCTCTTGGGAATTTGGAGACAGTACTCAATGTTAATAACAGAGACACTATTTTGATGACTATTTTAGGAGGTGGCAACATCGGCATCGGCACCACCTCTCCCTCCGCCAAACTCTCCATCAACCAAGCCTCCACCGGCGTAGGCTTCTATCTCGCGGGGTATTCGAACAATACGTCTGCGCTTTTCCGAGTTTCTTCTTCAACACTGTTGGCCACGAGTACGGCGTTTATGATTGACGCAAACGGAAAACTTGGAATCGGCACGACGACGCCGTCACATGAGCTATCGGTGGCCGGAAATGCGTTAATCGGCGTCGGCGGGAACTCCATTCTCAATTGGAATGTTGGCACTATCAATTTGCTGAATCGCGCTACGACCACAATCGTCGACAACACTCCTGGCTCTTGGAGCATCGCTACTTCCTCAACCGCTCTCAATTCTATCTTCTCCATCACCACAGTCTCCGGTCAAAAAGCCACTTCGACATTCACGGGCGGGTTTGTGATTGATGACGGGGCGTTTAGTTATGACCACTATTCGGGCGAAGTAAATATAGACAACCTTGTTTACGGCGGTCTCAATTTTGATAGCGATGCCGGAGTTGTGCAGTGGATAGATTTGCCGGTTTCTTCGACCCCAGCCGCCGGCACAGCCGAAGCGTACATGGCAAAAGTGGGGGGAACTCCGGTGCTCACGGTTTATGGCGAGGCGGACGGCGGCGGGGGCGTCAACACTCTTTCTGTCGGTATCGGGACGACTTCGCCCTTTGCCACACTTTCAATTCAAGCCACCACTTCGCAAGTCGGATTCAATCTGACAGGTGGACCAGGTTCAACTTTTGATCTTTTGCGTGTCGCTTCTTCATCGTCCGCGTACGCTACTTCGACCGCTTTTATAATAGACAGCAACGGCAAGGTGGGGATTGGGACGACATCGCCAGAAGCAGGATTATCTATACAGGGTGGTTTGTATGCAACTGGCAATACAGGATTTGGCGTTCTAAATCCTGCAGCGCAAGTACAGGTTACGAACCAAACATCCAGTCAGCCAAGCTTTATTGTAAGAGGTGCATCATCACAGACAGGAGACATTATAAGGGTAATTCAAAATCAAAATTCGTCTGTCGGTATACATTTTACTACCAATTCTAATGATGTTGATATCTTAATGAAGGGTACTTCAGACGGATCCACGAGGGTGAAATTGTCGGCTAATGGAACTTCTTATTTTAATAGTCAAAATGTCGGCATCGGCACCACATCTCCTTACGCCAAACTATCGGTGGAAAATACTTTGGGCGGCGGAACGACCCCGTTGTTTGTGGTGGCGTCATCAACGAGCGGGGCGGGGACCTCGACTGCTCTATATATAGGGCCGACAGGGAATGTGGGGATAGGGACGGCGGGGCCAACATACAAATTACAGGTAACGGGTGATGCGTTCTTTTCTGACAATCTGACACTTGCGAATGCTAAATACTTTAGCGGTTTACAAAGCGGAGGCTCAAGGTCTTCAATCTTTGGTATAACAGCCTCAAATAACTTGAATTGGTATCTACCCATAGTTGGAGCGAGTATGTACATTTTTAATGGGGCAGGAACAAATGAGTTAGTTACATTTAAGGATTCCGGCAACGTCGGCATCGGCACCACCACTCCATTTTCTAAACTTTCCGTCGATGGCGACACGTGGTTAAACTCAAACGTAATCAGATTTGCGTCGAGTTCGGCGCCGTCGTTGACCGTTCAATATTTGAAGGCGGCTACTTCGACGATTATCGACAATACTAACTACTCCTGGTCTATCGCCACGTCAACGACGGCGTCCCCAATCTTCTCCATCACCACAGTCTCCGGTCAAAAAGCCACTTCGACATTCACGGGCGGATTCTCAATTGACGGCGGAGCATTCGAGTACGATCACTCTTCGGGCATTGTCTCGGCGGACAGTTTCTCGATGGGCAACTTCATGTTTGATTCGGATGCCGGCACCGTCACTTTTGTTGATATGCCTGTTTCTAGCGCGTCCACTGCAGGCACAGCAGAAAGTTACAGCTCAAACATAAACGGCAACTCCATTCTCACGGTCTATGCCACGGCCGATGGGGTAGGCGGAATCCGAAATGATCTTGCCGTCGGCATCGGCACGACGACTCCTCTCGCCATGCTCGATGTTTTCGCCGGTTCAACGACTCCGTTTACAACAGGAAAAACAGCAGATTATAACGCTTTTAATATTTCAAACCAGGCAACTTCTTCCACGGCCTCGCTAACGAAGACAGGCATTAACATCCAGTCGACCGGTTCATGGAGCGGCGCGCTTTCAAAAAACATCGGCTTATACGTTTCTGCGATTTCCGGCGGTTCGTCCAATTATGACGCTATTTTCGGAGGCGGTAACGCTGTCGGTATCGGCACGACAAGCCCCTGGGCTATGCTTTCTGTCGCGGCCACTTCCACCAATTCTCTTTCCAACATGCCTCTCTTTGTCATCAGCACATCAACAGCTTCCGCCACCTCGACCGCCTTTATTGTCGATCTAAACGGTCTTGTCGGAATCGGCACCACGACCCCGTCGGCTGTTCTCTCCGTTCAGGGGCAGAGCAATCTGCACGGCCGTGTTTACATGACCAACCTCATCACGTCCGGAGTCAATCAAACCTACGACATTTGTATGGACGACGCAGGCCAATTGATAGCCGACACCGTGGCCGCGGGCTGTGTCACTTCATCCGCCAAATTCAAGCATGACATCAGGGACTTCGATATGTCAGGCTTGGACACTGTACTCAAACTCCGCCCCGTTTCTTTCTTCTACAATCAGCTTGCTTCAACAACGGCCACTTCGACAGAACAGTTGGGCTTTATCGCCGAAGAGGCTGAACTCATCGATCCGCGCCTTGTCGGTCTTGGCTCCGATGGAAAGGCGCGCACATTCAAATACGAAAATTTCACCGCAGTCTTGGCCAAAGCAATTCAGGAATTGGATGCCAGAGTTAAAATTCTTGAATCAATCGCTTCTTCCACTCCGACAATGGTGCCCATTGCCGGGGAGTCTTTGGCAATGGGCACCATTGTCGACACCGTTTCCACGTGGCTCGAATCTCTTGGCGTTCGTCTTTCCGCCACGGTTTCCAAATTTACGAATATTTTGACCGGCGACCTCACCGTCGGCTCCGCCGACAAACCAACAGGCGTCACGCTCTACAGCCCCTCCGGGAAGCCGTTCTGTCTTTCGGTTGATGATAACGGCATTTCCACTTCCACCCCGGGTGCTTGCGGTTCTTCCTCTTCCCCGCATAATTCATTATTCATAATTCATAATTCGTTTTCGGACACTACTCCGCCAGTCATCACTCTCCTTGGCAACAACCCCGCGGAAATCACAGTCGGCACTTCCTACAACGACGTCGGCGCGACAGCCACAGACGACTCCGGAGCAGACATTCTCCCCGACCTTTACTCAAATAACGTAGACACGACGACAGCCGGCACGTATGAAGTGGTTTGGACAGCGCACGACGGCGCTATGAACTTCTCGACTTCGACAAGAACGGTAATCGTCCACCCTGTTGGCGGTGGCGAAGAAACCCCGCCCGATTCGACCGTAACCGAGGAAGCCGACCCGGACCCAATTATTGAACCCGTTTCGACGTCGACCGATTTAACGGAAGAAACGGCATCAACGACCCCCGAGCAATAGTCTTAGTCGACTTATTTTACTTATTGACTTATTAGACCTATAAAACTTATTGACCTATAGTACTTATGTCTTTCCGCGATCTAAAATCTTATCAGTCCGCTGTTATCATCCACGATTTTACCGTCGAGTTTGTAGAGCGGTATATAGATTCAAAATCACGCACAAAGGATCAAATGGAACAAGCCGCCCGATCCGGCAAGCAAAATATAGTTGAAGGAGTTGAGCAAAAAACATCAAGCAAAAACGAACTGAAACTGCTAGGCGTTGCCCGCGCCTCATTTGCGGAACTTCTTGAGGATTACCATGACTTTCTTCGCCAGAGGGGTTTGTTGCTTTGGGAGCGCGATTCTCTTGAAGCCAAGGCGGTGAGAAATTTGGTCTATCAGAATAAGTCTTGTGGGACATATAAGTCCGATAAGTCCTATCAACCTTACAGGGTCTATCTTTCTGACCCTGCTACGGCTGGGAACGCCATGGTTTGCACTATCAACCAATGTAATTATCTTTTGGACCGGCAAATTCGGGCATTGGAAGAAAAATATGCTACAGGCGATAGCTGGGAAGACAAGATGAAACAAAAAAAAGAGGAAGAGAAGAAAAAACAAATTTGGAGTAGCTGGTCGCAAAATCTATGAACAAGATAAGTCAAATAAGTTTAATAGGTCTGATAGGTCTGATATGTCCATTAAACACTTCCGCAAATACAATAATGCATAAAATTGCAAAAAAAATAACACAAATAGGATTGACGGGACTCGTAGGATTGTCGGCAACGTTTGTCGCTCTCGCTCCAAACGCCGCTACCGCCGTCTCGCTCCGTGCCGCGAGCAACCTTGGTCTTGTCGGATACTGGACTTTCGACGAAGGCACTGGACTGCGTGCCAATGATTTTAGCGGCAAAAACAATTACGGCACCCTCTCCGGCACCACCAAACCAACATGGGTTTCGGGGAAGCATGGGAAGGCGCTTAGTTTTGATGGGACGAGTGGGTATGTGGATGCGGGGAATCAGTCGAGCGTTAATTTAACAACCGCGATTACCGCTTCGGTATGGATAAAATATAACGTTGACCCCAAGACTTTAAGATATAACGGTATAATTTCTAAACAAGTCAGTACAAACGCTTATCAACTGCAAACTTATTCAACGGATGGACGCATTGAATTTGTAATTGGAACTGGCGTCACAGCAGCGGCTTCAATTTCAAACACCGTCTTGAAACAAGGTGCTTGGTATCACATTGTGGGAACATTTGATGGGTCGAATGTGCGTATGTATGTCAATGGAATTGCCGACGGTACTCCAGCACCATACGTCGGAACAATACCTATCAGTTCTAATAATCTAGTAATTGGAAAAAATTATGATGGAACAAATAAATTTTTCAACGGCCTCATCGACGACGTCCGCATCTACTCCCGCGCGCTGTCGGCCGCCGAAATCTACAACCTCTACAAATCAGGCTCGCAGGTGGTGAACAAAATAGAACCTGTAAGACTTAATCAAGGACTAGTGGGGTATTGGAGTTTTGATGGCAATACTCTTTATAACAACGTGGCGGATTTGAGTGGGAGTGGAAACCACGGCCTCCTCCAACCCGTGACCGCCACCTCCAGTATGAAAGTGGCCGGCAAACTCGGCCAAGCTCTCAAGTTCAACGGGAGCAGCACTTACCTTGAACACGGCGACGTTCTGGATATCGGCCTTTCGAACTGGTCGGTAGCTGTGTGGGTGAAGACTGCGGACAAGACGACCAGTTATACAGGAATTGTCCAGAAAGCTGATAGCAGCGCCGACGATGGACGCTGGGCATTAGTGTTAAATAACCAAAAAGCCCAGGCAGTCTTCGACACCGGCTCATCTAACGTCGTAACATCCAACACTTCAATTAGCGACGGCAAATGGCACTACATTGTCAGCACCTGGAACCGGACAGGGAAGATGACCCTTTATGTGGATGGGAGCAGCGATGGCACTCCAGTGGATATCTCTAGTGCCGCTGCTTTCAACGCAATAACCAACAAAAGCTTAAGGGTTGGCTCCTATACATTAAGCGGTTCAGCAAACGCCTCTAACTTCTTCAACGGCTTGATCGACGACGTCCGCATCTACAACCGCGCACTTAACCCTTCAGAAATCAAAGCTCTGTACAACATGGGACAGGCCACGATTAACAAGACTCCGGTCAATCGTTTGAATCAGGGCTTGGTGGGCTATTGGACGTTTGATGGGAAGGACACTGCGACCAACATTAAGGATGTGTCGGGGAATGGGAATCATGGGTTGTTACAGCCGACTAATGCTACAAGTTCGATGAAGGTGGCGGGCAAGATTGGGCAGGGGTTGAAGTTTAATGGGAGTACACAATCTGTGGCGGCTGTCAGTAAAGTTGATGTTACTGATGCCATGACGCTCACATACTGGATTCGGAATGATAAGAATGCGGAATCATATATTGGGAATATGAGGTGGAATGGTGTGTCAGGATACGCTATGACTTTAAATAACGGTATTTTTTATTGGGGAAACGGAACTAGCCAACAGGCGTGGTCTTCGGGGGCTACATCAGGTTTAGGAAAATGGAATCATATCGTGATTACTTTGGATGCTAACAGAATTACGTCCTATAAAAATGGAGCCTATGTAAATTCTGTTGCCAAAAGTATTTCTGGTAATGTTGGCTCCGGAGGCTATACTTTAAAATTAGGCATGGATGCATCTCCTGGTTCTTATTATCTGAAGGGTACTCTCGACGACGTCCGCATTTACAACAGGGCGCTTAGTGCGAGTGAAGTTAAAAGTTTGTACAACATGGGAAGATAGCGGGCAACAAGTTGTACAGACCAGGTCTGATCACCGTACTTATGATCAGACCTGGTCTGTACAACTTCAAACATTGGCCGGTAAAATATGAATTATGAATAATGAATTACAAATTATGGGAGGTGCTGTTGACTCCTGGAGTTAACAAGAATTCTCTATGACATCAAAATTGATTAACAAAACAAAAAACGGGCGGGGTAATTATACCGATGGTGCCGATTGCCACATTACGATTTATGAATAAAAAGCCAAACAATTACGCTTTCATAGACAGCCAAAATTTGAATTTAAGTATTCAGGCGCTTGGTTGGTATTTGGACTGGCGCCGGTTTAGAATTTATTTAAGCGAAAAATACTCAGTTGCAAAAGCCTACTTATTTATCGGATTTATTCAAGGCAATAGTGATTTATATACAGGTTTGCAGGAAGCGGGATTTGTTTGTGTTTTTAAACCCACACTTATCTATAAGGATGGAACTACAAAAGGGAATTGTGATGCGGAGCTCGTTTTACAGGCGATGATAGATTTTAACGAATATGATAGGGCTGTAATCGTGACGGGCGACGGGGATTTTCATTGCATAATCAAATATTTGATAGAAAAAGACAAATTAAGCGCGCTTTTAATTCCGAATAGAATGAAGTTTTCGGCATTGTTAAAAAACAAACTTTTCCGACCGTCGTTGAGATTTATGAATGAATTGAAAACTAAACTGGAATATAAGAAAAGACCCCGCAAGGATGGAACCTTGTAGGGTTGTCTTTTCTGTTGGTGATACTAAATTATGTTATCAAATTACACATGAAAGTCAAATGAAAAACGATTGGGAAATAAGAGTCAGCGTGCCATTGGGAAGTCAGCCTTTTGGGTTCCCAATGGTGCCCATTAGGAATTTATGACATCAAAATTGATTAACAAAACAAAAAACGGGCGTGGTAATGACACCAGGGGTGCTGGTGGGGAGAGGCGCAGGGTGCTAATGGACACCATTGGTGTCGCCGTGCTTGTTGCCGTGGCCGCCTTGGCCACGGCCCCAGGAGTGGTCAAGGCGGCCACCCTCCGTCCCGGCACCGAAACGGGTCTTGTCGGTTGGTGGAAATTCGACGAGGGATCGGGAACGACAGCGGCGGATGCAAGTATCAACGACAATCGCGGCACCCTCTCTGGCACCACCAAACCAACCTGGGTTTCGGGGAAGCATGGGAAGGCGCTTAGTTTTGATGGGAGTAGTGGGTATGTGGATGCGGGGAATACTGCGACATTAAATTTTGGAACTGGTTCATTTAGTTACGGGGTTTGGGTGAATCCCACTGGAAATTCAAGTACTTACGATATACCTATTTGGAAGGGTGGAAGTAGTGTGTCCATAAACGGATTTGATATGGAACTCGGTAGTGCGGCTTGGACGGCAAATATTTCTGATGGCGTATCTCCTCTTAAGCAAGTTAGTTTGCGCGCTTTAGGAATATATAACAAATGGACACACCTTTTTGTTGTTGTGGATAGGAGTGCCAACCGAATGATAGGTTATGTGAATGGAGTTGCCGTGGGGGTTGGTACCGATATTACAGGGTTTGGTTCTGTTTCTGGGTCAAGTCGACTCAAAATGAGTAGTAACGGTAGTCAGTATTTTTTCCTGGGTTCCCTCGACGACGTGCGTATCTATAATAGAGCGCTATCAGCCACCGAAGTCTACAACCTCTACAAAAGTGGGGAGACTATCGTAAACAAAATACAACCTGTCAGACTTAATCAAGGACTGGTGGGGTATTGGAGTTTTGATGGCAATACTCTTTATAACAACGTGGCGGATTTGAGTGGGAGTGGAAACCACGGCCTCTTACAACCCACCAACGCCACCTCCAGTATGAAAGTGGCGGGGAAGATCGGGCAGGGGGTTAAGATTAATGGGGTGAATCAGTACGTGAAGGGCGGAAATGCTGTATCCGTTCAACCTGGTCAAAATTATTCGATGTCTATTTGGTTTAAACCAAATAGGATTTCGAGTTCGTATAGTAGCTCGATTGCGTATGGGGCGGCTGGTGTTGGTTCACTTTCTGGGATAACACTGGAACACACAGCAACTGGCATGAGATTTAGGGCAAAAACCGATACATCTGCTGAAACCGCAACTACTGTTACAACTTTGGCGGATAATACTTGGCATCATGCGGTCGGAACTAGAGAGGGAGCAACATTTTCACTTTATATTGACGGTGCATTTTCAAAAACGATGACTTTAGATACGGGGGCAATCACGGCTACAAACGGAGTTACCATAGGAGCCGTAAATTATGGGGCAAACGTCACTTGGTTTAAAGGTGTTTTGGATGAAGCCCGCATCTACAACCGCGCCCTCAATCCTTCAGAAATCAAAGCTCTGTACAACATGGGTCAGGCCACGATTAACAAAACTCCTGTTAATCGTTTGAAAGAGGGGTTGGTGGGCTACTGGACGTTTGATGGGAAGGATACTGCGACCAACATTAAGGATGTGTCGGGCAATGGCAACCATGGATTGTTACAGCCGACTAATGCTACAAGTTCGATGAAGGTGGCGGGGAAGATTGGGCAGGGGTTGAAGTTTAATGGGAGTACGCAGTATGTAAAGACGGGCAATAGCAGTGCTCTTCAAATTTCTGGGCAATTTACTATATCTGCTTGGGTAAAATCTGCAAAAACCAATTCTCAAGGAATTATAACCAAACATACTAGTTCTGACTTAACAGGCACTGGTTTTTATTTAATTAGAAATGGCAGTAACCTGATTTTTGCCTATTATGATGGAAGCGGAAATCAAAAGACAGCCAGTAAGGGGGTGATAACAAACGATAAGTGGTCTCTATTTACGGCCTATTATGATGGAAGCTATATCGTTGCTTGTATAGATAGTGTCTGCGGTACTCCTACACCGGTTACTGGTTTTTCTCCTGCAAATGCTCAAAACTTAACCTTTGGCGCATACTCATACACGGGAACAATCAACTTTAACGGCCTCATCGACGACGTCCGCATCTACAACAGGGCGCTTAGTGCGAGTGAAGTGAAGCAGTTATATAACATGGGAAGATAGCGGGCAACAAGTTGTACAGACCAGGTCTGATCACCGTACTTATGATCAGACCTGGTCTGTACATCATGGGTGGACGTTGCTAAAATTTGTTTATGAGAAAAGAAAAATGGGTTAAAGGAAATATTGTCCATACTGTACGTCGAGGTAGTAGAGGCATGCCTTTCATAAGGGGAGATGCCGATCGATGGCGATATTTGAAAACCCTATATTATTTGAATGACGAGCATGCGCACAATACAACTCTTAGGGATATTGATTTGATGTTGACGGTTGGGACTATCAAATTGTTTGAGTGGCCAAAAAATTGGCCTGTGCGCAGGCCGCTGGTTTCTATTGCGGCTTTTACATTGCTCGATAATCATGATCACAATTTGCATTCTGAAATTGTTGAAAAAGGGATTTCGGCATTTATGCAAAAGTTAGGAGTAAGCCGCGCCAGGTATTACAATGAACGGTATAAAGAAACAGGAGGGATATTTCAGGGTCCCTATCAGGCTCGAGTAGTTGATTCGGACAAATATCTGCGCTGGGTCGCCGCATATGTAATGTGTAAAAATACATTCGAGATGCACCCAAAAGGTTACACTTGGTGTGCAAAAAATTTTGATGTTGCCTGGGAATGGGCGATTCAGTATCCATTTTCCAGTTTGGGGGACTACGGCGGTACGAGGAAATCTCCTATCGTGGACACAAAGTTACTAAAAGAAATGGTCGGGGGACCAAAGGAATTTAATGATATTTGCAGAGATATGATAATTGGCAGAAAAAGCAAAGCCAGTGGAATCGATATTGGTGATGTTGATTATATAAAGCGATTATCTCTAGAGGAATGAGGGTGAAGTTGTACAGACCTGGTCTGATCATCTGGTGATCAGACCAGGTCTGTACAACTGTGCAGGTGGGAGTGTCTGACCTTCCCACATACTGGAGTCAACAAAGGAGTCAGCCCGCAAGATGCAAACGGAATTCCCAATGGTGCCCATTAGGAATTCACATTAGGAATTCATTAGGAATTTGGAATTGGACTAGTGCGTTTAGAAAAAAGCTAATCCTAGGGATTAGCTTTTGGTGTTTCGGGTGACGATCCATCGAGTTTGAAGGTGGGCGTCGGTTTTTTAAGAATGATCACCAACGAAGCGATGAGTACTATGCCTCCGATGATGCCAATCCCTACCAGTAGCCAAAGAGCTGTTTGCATATCTACGATTATCCTATAATTTGAGAAAATGTCAAGGTTACGAAATTTGGTTAGAGTGGACGTACATTTTTGCCGCGATTTGTTTTATACTAACTAGTGCACATTTCTTATCAGTAAATTGCTGAAAATGAAAAAAATT
Organism: Candidatus Taylorbacteria bacterium RIFCSPHIGHO2_02_FULL_43_32b; assembly: GCA_001820955.1. Taxonomy (GTDB): domain Bacteria; phylum Patescibacteriota; class Minisyncoccia; order Phycocordibacterales; family 2-02-FULL-43-11; genus 2-02-FULL-43-11. Next base: position 18,754 of record MHRK01000049.1, on the reverse strand, counting down.
TTGGTGCTAATAGTAGTCCTCATATTGGTGGTTTTGGGATATTGGCTGTACAAGACGAACGGTTCTGTTTTTCCGACAGTTGTCGGCGAAAATTCCGGAAATACGGATAGCGCATCTCTAACCGATACGAGTCTCAAAGACGAGGCGGACGCTTTTGCTAATGCAGACTTGAGCGAGATATACGAGGATCCCACTTACGGATTTTCTCTCAAATATCCCTCGGGTCTCGAGCCGATTCTAATTCCCGCCGATCCTGAAAGCGACACAGGTGATATGTTTATCTTCGAACAAAATGGTACGGGCTTGGGATTCCAGATCATCGTCTCGGAATTTCTGGAAGAAAACGCGGATATTACGCCAGAGCGTATTCTTAAAGATATTCCCGATATGGTGATAAAAAAACCGGAGGAGGTAAATTTGGGCGAAGGCCGTGGCAAGGGCACGACTTTTCTTGATGGCGAGGAAGGGAATTCGGAAACAAATCGGCAGATTTGGTTTGCGGCCAATGGTCATTTGTTCCAGATAACTTCCATGCCGGTTTTTGACAAGGCTATGCAGAAGATCTTGGCAACCTGGACGCTCAACTAGAAAGACTTCATGATTAGTTCATGACTGTTATTGCACTATTAGTTGTAGTAGTCTTACTCTGCAGTAATTATTGTTTATGAACTTATGAACACAAATATGGAAAATAAAAATGTTTCCGGAACACGTCAGGTAGGAGTTACGCCGAAAGACTTTTTTTTGAATGTCGGTTGGTTGATTGCTCTCTATGCGGGGGTTATTAGTTTGCTGAATTTGCTATTTGAAACTATCAACAGGGTTTTTCCTGATCCTTTGGTACGAATGCAATATCCTGAAGGATATTCAGGACCTATCCAGGCATCAATCGCTACATTGGTGGTTTTCTTCCCGATATACATATTAATTACGCGCTACATCAGAAAAAGTTTTGAGACAGACCCGGCGAGGCGGGAGTTTTGGGTACGCAAATGGTTGGTTTATCTGACGCTTTTCCTTTCAATTCTAGCGGCAGTTATTGATCTTATTCTTCTCATAAACAGATTTTTGGATGGAAATTTGGCGACTCAGTTTTTGCTCAAAGTGCTGGCTCTATTAATTGTGGTTGGAGCAGTTTTTGGTTATTACTTTTATGATTTACGGAATGAGGGGGTCATTAATAAAGTGGGCAATTATTTTGCCATTGGCACTTCGATATTGGTTGTCGCATCTCTCGTCTGGGCTTTTACGGTTATTGGTTCGCCCATGACCGAGAGACTCCGCCGATTCGATGATCAAAAGGTTAACGATTTAGAGAATATCAAAAACAATGTCGTTTTTTTCTGGCAGGCAAAGGGTAAATTGCCTGAAAATTTGGCCGCGCTTTCAGACAGCATTTCCGGCTATAAAGCTCCAGTTGATCCGGCCACAGAGGCTCCATACGAATTTAAAGTGCTTGGTCCGAAAAGTTTTGAGTTGTGCGCCACCTTTTCTCTGCCTGGCCGCGAGGGTACGTATTCTCCGTATGAGACTATTGTAAGAGGAAATGATTCTTGGAAACACGGGGAAGGCAGAACTTGTTTTGAAAGGGTGGTTGATGAGGAACTTTATCCGGTGAAGCCAAAGGGAACGGTTGTTCCAAAGCCGGTGTACTAAAGTCGATAATGAGAAGTAGGTAGAAGGCGCCCGCCGCGAGTACGCGGCGGGCGCCTTTGATAAAACCGCCCAGTCGCTGTATGATTTGGTTCTAACTATGAACGAATACGACCCCAAAAAAATAGAGGCAAAATGGCAGAAGATATGGGAAAAGAAAAAGATTTTTAGAGCCAAAGATGCGTCAAAAGACCCTAAATTTTATGGTTTAATCGAATTTCCGTACCCCTCCGGAGAGGGTCTTCATGTCGGCCACATACGCTCAAATACGGCTATGGACATAATTACGAGGAAAAGGCGCATGGAGGGATTCAATGTGCTTTATCCTATTGGTTGGGATGCTTTTGGGTTGCCTACGGAAAATTATGCCATTAAGACTGGAATTCACCCCGCGGTTGTTACAAAGAAAAACACGGACACTTTCAGAGATCAGTTGAAGTCGATTGGGTTTGGTTTTGATTGGAATAGGGAAATAAATACTACCGACCCGGAATATTTCAAATGGACGCAGTGGATTTTTCTCCAGTTCCTAAAGCGTGGTTTGGCGTACAAAAAAAAGATGCCGGTAAACTGGTGCCCATCTTGCAAGATTGTTTTGGCTAACGAAGAAGTGGTGGATGGTAATTGTGAGCGATGCGGCACGCCTACGGAAAAAAGAAACAAAGAACAGTGGATGCTCGCTATAACTAAATATGCCGACCGGTTGGATAAAGACCTCGATACGGTAGATTATTTGCCGCAAATAAAACTTCAACAGAGAAACTGGATAGGCAGATCGGAGGGAGCGGAAATTGAATTCCGAATAATGAATTATGAATTAGGAATTAAGGTTTTTACGACGAGGCCGGATACGCTTTTCGGCGTAACGCATTTGGTTTTGGCGCCGGAGGTCGCAAATGCAAAATTTAAAAATCAAAATGAAAAATTACAATTTAAAATTCAAAATTGGGAAGAGGTAGAAAAATATATCAATGAATCCAAGAAAAAATCGGAGATTGAAAGGACTGCGGAGGGTAAGGAAAAAACTGGAGTGGAATTGAAAGGTGTTAAAGCCATTAATCCTGCTAATGGTGAGGAAGTCTCGGTCTGGATCGCTGACTATGTCTTGGCCGAATATGGTACTGGCGCGGTTATGGCTGTTCCCGCGCACGATGAGAGAGATTTTGAGTTCGCCAAAAAATATAATCTGGGCATCAGAGAGGTAATAATTGGCGGAGAAATTGATAAAAATGCTTACATTGGATCCGGAAAACTCGTTAATTCGGTTAAATTTAACGGCATGGATTCGGAAGATGCTAAATGGGACATAACAAAAACTGTTGGGGGCAGGAAAGTGACCAAATTCAAACTGCGCGATTGGATTTTTTCGAGACAGCATTATTGGGGTGAGCCGATTCCTGTCGTATTTTGCGACGATTGCAAGGACAGGAAATACAACATAGTTGTGCTTCATGGGTATGGCACTTCTGGTAGTGAAGCTTGGCGGCCATGGCTAAAATCTGAACTCGAAAAAAGAGGGCACAGGGTCTTTTGTCCGGATTTGCCGAATCCAAATCATCCGAAGGTCAAAGAGCAGGCCAAGGCGGTTCTAGATTTTCTACAGACACCTGGTGTCTGTAGAAACAGACACCAGGTGTCTGGGGAAGCTTTGGATACAATATTAATTGGCTCCAGTTTGGGCGGTGCTGTAATGATGAGAGTGCTTGAAAAGACCAAGACAAAAATCCACAAGGCGATTTTTGTGGACTCTGTGCTGAAGCCGAAGTTTACTGACAAGGAGAGGCCTGAAGTGGCTAATGCTGATGACTGGAAGTTTAATTTTTCGAAGATTAAAAAAGCGGCGGGAGAATTTGTGGTTTTAGCAGATGAAAGTTTTTCGACTATACCAAAAGAACAGGCTGAGGAGCTTGTCAGAATTTTCGATGCCAAAATGATTTTGGCTAGTCCCACAAAGAGGCATTTTCGCGGTGATATCGAGCCGGAAATTTTGAAAATTTTTGACGACGAGGGAATTGTGGCTTTACCGCTCAAAAGTTTGCCGATTAAATTGCCTGATGTTGAAAAATATCAGCCGACTGATACGGGGGAATCTCCGCTTGCGTCAATTTCTAGTTGGGTAAATACCAAGTGTCCGCGTTGTGGCGGCAAGGCAAGGAGGGAGACTGATACGATGCCAAACTGGGCCGGTTCTTCCTGGTACTATCTTCGCTACGTTGATCCAAAAAACAAAAAAGAATTTGTCGGCTCGGAAAAGCTTGCTTATTGGTCCGGCATTTCTTCAGAGCTAAACTCTAAACGCTCTACGCTAAACGCTTCTCCCGGCCCTGTCGACTGGTATAACGGTGGTATGGAGCACGTCACCCTGCACGTTTTGTATTCGCGTTTTTGGCATAAATTTTTGTTTGACTTGGGTTATGTGCCCACGTCAGAACCGTACAAAAAAAGAACGACCCACGGACTTATTTTGGCCGAAGGCGGAGTCAAAATGTCAAAATCTAAGGGAAATGTCATAAACCCGGAATCGATTGTGGAAAGGTTTGGTGCCGACAGCCTCAGAATTTACGAAATGTTTATGGGTCCCTTTGACCAGGCGATTGCTTGGTCAACTGATGGTCTCGTGGGGGTCAGAAGATTTCTCGAAAAAGTTTGGAGAATAGGGCAGAAAATAAAAAATAGCGAAGTCAAGATCGAGAAAAAAGACGATGCCAAATTGCAGGCAACTATTCATAAGACCATCAAAAAGGTGGGGGAAGATATTGAGAGTATGCGCTTCAATACCGCCGTTAGCGCTCTAATGATTTGCGCCAATGAAATGGATGCGGAGCTCGATGTGCCGGAAGAAGTTTTTGAGTTGTACATAAAAATTATCGCACCGTTTGCCCCGCACATAGCCGAAGAATTATGGTCTATGTTTGGCCATAAAGATCTGGTTAGTCTTGCCAAATGGCCGGAATTTGATGAGGCAAAAATATTGACGGAAAAAATAAAAATCGTAATTCAGGTTAACGGTAAAGTGCGCGGAGAACTTGAAGTTAGTTCCGATATTTCCGAAAAAGAGGTTGTGAGTATGGCCAAGTCACTTCCGTCGATTGTGCAGTGGATTTCGGGGAAAGAAGTTAAAAAGACAATATATGTAAAAGGAAGATTGATAAATTTTGTTGTTTAGATTTTATCCGCAATGTAACGGCGAGAGATGGTTTAAAGCTTTGCATTCCCCCTAAAATCTCCCAATTTGTCGTATAAAAAATTTACGCGGGAGTGTGAGGGGGCTAGTGGCCTGTGGATGGCGCGGGACGCAGGAGAGAGACAATCCTTTGACTTTCGAAGAATGTCCTCCTGTCGAAATATTTAAGACGAATTGATGCAAAAAAGCTGAAAGAATTTCTCCAAAAGTCTCGAGAATTTTTTTAAACTTTTGAAGTGGTTTAATAATGTTACTATAGTAACATTATTAAACCACTTCAACTTACAAGCAAGAACCACCGGACTTATGTCCGGTGACCGTTTACATCTTGCGGACAATTTTTGATTGGGGGAGGGGAGAATTCCCCGTCCCTTTAGGGCGGGGATGCTTGTCTGCGTGTATCCACAGGCAGAAGAAGAGACAATTTATTATTTTTTGTTGCGCGTTTTTATGTGTTCGGGTGATTTCCATATGCAGTTTAAAATCATGATGACTTTGCAAAGTATAAAAATTGCCGAGGCATCCTAAATAATCCAGTTTGAACAAGCGAAAAAAAACCGCACATTTCGTGCGGGTTTAGCAATAGCAAGGCATGCGGCGCATAATGGTAAATTCTTCGTCTCTGTGCTTTTCTCTGCGGCGGCAAATCCTTTGCACGAGAATGGCTGGAGCGCGGTACTCCGAAATTCTGCGAAACATTATCGGGACATAAAAGTCTGCATGGCGTAGACGAGTGATTAAAAAGCTTTCTCTCGCAAGTCGGGTGCCAATCTCATCCCTCAACTCTTCAACAAAGCCCATGTTTTCGTGTGCTATGGACATCTGAATGTCATCGACAATATTGAAATGTTCGGTTTTAAATATTCGTCCAGCCGCCAGAATTTTCTTACCGGATTTTGCCACAAGAATCATGTCCGAAGATTGCAAGGATTCTTCTATGACATAGCCCATTTTTCTATAGAAAAGCCTTATGGGGTCAAGCTTTTCTGTCCATTGGCTGATAATGATTTTTTTATTCATGAACTCCTCCTTCTTCATCTTAAGGTATGAGACTTTTTAATCAAGTCTTCGGATTAAAATCATCGAGTTTCGTCGACTGTGAGAAAGTAGTTACGAAAAGATTGAAAATTAAAACCAGTGTCGAACTTGGGTTATCACAAAAAATCAAAACAGGGCTTGCCCTTGACATATCATGGTGTTGACTATTATTATTGAGGATGATAGAACATATAATAAATTATCATTTAATTCGCCCAACTACTTATGAGTGCAAAAATTACGATTAACTCAAAACCAAAGCAGGTCGTAAAGCGTTTGTTGACTGTTCTCCCCGAAAGGGCAAGAGATGTTTTAGTCGGAAGATTTGGACTAGGGAAGGATCCCGTGAAATTAACACTGGAGTCCATTGGCAAAAAGTATGGCATTACGCGCGAGCGCGTGAGGCAGATCGAAAATTACGCCATTCACAGCATCAAAAAGGCTGATCAATTTGAAAAGGAAAAAGAAACTTTTACGGAATTGGAAAAATTGCTTGAAACTTTGGGCGGAATCATTTCTGAAGAGGATTTACTGAGCGACATTTCAAATGATAAAAGCACTCAAAATCACATACATTTTCTTCTAGTCTTGGGCGACGTTTTTAAGCGAGAGAAGGAGGATGATCATTTTAAGCATCGTTGGTTTATCAGTGAACAGTTGGCAGAAAAGGTGCATAAGGCGCTCAAGAAACTGTATGAAGGTCTTAATAATGACCACTTGATTTCCGAACTGGATATCGTGGCTCAATTTTTGACTCATGTTGAAGATGTCGCCGATCACTATAAGAAAGAAGATATAATCCGACGCTGGCTTTCGATTTCCAAAACCATTGGCAAAAATCCTCTTGGCGAATGGGGGCTTGTCGCTTCTCCAAATATTCACGCTAAAGGAATACGTGATTATGCTTTTTTGGTTTTGCGAAAACACGGGTCACCAATTCATTTCCGAGAAGTTGCGAAGTCTATAGAAAAGTTGTTTGGCAAAAAAGCTCATGTAGCCACAACTCACAACGAATTGATTAAGGATTCCCGCTTCGTACTGGTTGGGAGAGGTCTCTATGCTCTCGCAGAATGGGGTTATATGAGCGGGGTGGTTAAGGACGTAATTCGAAAAGTTTTGGACAAGAATGGTCCTTTGACGAAACTCGAGATTATCGACAAGGTTATGAAAGAGCGATATGTCAAAGAAAATACCATTGTGGTCAATTTGCAGAACCTGAAGTATTTCAAAAAAGATAAAGAGGGACGATATTCGGCTGTGCCTGTGGCAACAGCTTAAAGATGAAGTTTCGAAATCACCCCGGAAGCCGTACGGCTTCCGGGGTGATTTTTGTCGCATTTCTCAATTCCTAATGGGCACCATTGGGAAGGGGAATCCCAATGGTGCCCATTAGGAACACTGTTCTTGGAAAGGCATCTGTTTTTAAGATACAATATGTGGGTACGTTCCGGTATAAACCGATTTGCAGTGGAAACAGTTCAAATATATTCCATGATATTTTTTTACACTTCTACATTAACAATAAGACTCGCTCTGCCAAGGGGGCATTGCGTTTTCTGCCTGCCCGCCAAAGCCGGAGCAAACGCACATCAAAATGATAGAAACAATGATCCTCTTTACTAATGATAATTTGCTCACTTCTTTCGCTTTGATGCGATGGCAGGCGGGTTTCTAATTAGATGGAAGGCTTTATTTTCAATTTTATAGATTTTGTCGAGGGACTGTTTATACCAAAAAAATGGCACAGTTTGGGGCAGTTCGTTATGTTTTGGGTATCGGTTGTCTTGTTCATTTTTACGGTCATTGTTTTTGGTAGCACCATTTTGGAACAGCCGGTGGTGAGGAACGGCATTTGGATTTTGGCGGTGACGATGCCCATATGGCTTCCAATCGCTCTTTTCCGCGTTTTTTTCATATACTACATGCGTTACGTCCGGGCATACTGGATTAAAAAAGAGGGTTCGGTTCTTTTGGAAATTAAAATTCCGAAAGAAACAAACAGGTCCCCGCTCGCGATGGAAATATTTTTTACAGCGCTATATCAAACGGGATCGGCCACGGTTGTGCAGGCCTTTTGGGAAGGGAAAGTCAGACCCTGGTTTTCCTTTGAGCTCGTGTCTTTGGGGGGCGAGGTGCACATTTTCATTTGGTCTCTTAGAAAGTGGCGCAACATGATAGAGGCCCAGCTTTATGCTCAATATCCTACGCTCGAAATCCACGAAGTGGCGGATTATACCGATTCGGTGTATCACGATCCCGAGAATTTGCCGCTTTGGGCGACATATTTTATCAAGGAGAAAGAATCGGTTTATCCGATAAAAACATATGTTGATTACGGTCTCGATAAGCTTGATATTAAAGAAGAATACAAAATCGATCCTATAACGGCCACGCTTGAGTATTTGGGATCGCTCCGGAAGGGCGAACAAGCCTGGATACAGATAATGATTATGGCTCATCGCGGTGAAAAGCTAATTGACGGAAGATTCTTCAATAAAAAATCTGATTGGAAAAAGGAAATTGACGAAGAAGTCGAAAAAATAAGAGAAGAATCCATGGTTGAAGAAGAAGTGGGCGAGGGGATAGTGAGGCGTGTGCCACACTCGACACCAGGCCAGGTTGAGTCGATAAAGTCACTCGAAAGATCCAAAGAAAAGTTTCCATTCGAGACAGCAATCCGAGGTTTTTATATTGCCAAAAAAGAAGCGTTCAATCCCATAAGCGTGACCGGACTTATCGGCAGTTTTCGTCAGTACAACTCCAATACTTCAAACGGATTTAGATTGGGATGGTATACTGATCCGGATTTGCCGTGGAGAGATTATAAAAGAAAGCGCCGAAATCACATGGAAATCGAAATGCTTGAAGCGTACAAGCTTCGCTCTTTTTTCCAATATCCGTTCAAAAATTTTGAAAGTGAGCCTTGCATTTTGACGACTGAAGAATTGGCCACGATATTTCATTTCCCGGGAAGTGTTTCGGCAACGCCTACGCTCGAAAGGGTTTCTTCCAAGAAGGCAGAGCCGCCGTCGAACTTGCCCCGTTAGAGTTTTGCTAATAACGTGCAATCGGTAATGGAAAGTTTGTTATTCGAAAACGTAAGCGTCAAAGTTGGAGGTTTTTAGCAAAACTCTAACGGGGAAAATCAAAATATTATTTGCAACCAAAACTTCTAGATCAATAATGTCTATAGATAATCCGCACGGCATAAAGGAAAATTTTTTTTTCGATAAGTATCGTCAATTGCCGGAATACGGCCGGCGGCGTTTTTTGCTTGCTTCGATTGCCCTCATGACCGTTCTTGTTTGTTACAGATTGGCTTTCGCCGCGCCATCAAATTTTCCTCAAAATAAAGTGGTCGAGATACCGAGCGGTACTTCTCTTTTGGCCGCTTCCGATATATTGGAGAAAAATGGCGTTATTCGTTCCGACCTGCTTTTTAGAATGTTGGTGCGTGTTTTGGACGGGCAAAAGGGGGTTAAAGCAGGCGATTATTTTTTTGATAAAAAGCAAAATATTTTTACTGTTGCCAGCCGTTTGGTGAATGGAGACAGGGGTTTTTCCGATATTGCTGTCGTCATTCCGGAGGGTACTTCGGCAAGGGAGATTGCCGAAATATTGTCAAAAAAGATAAGAAATTTTGACAAAGAAGAGTTTCTTAGGATTTCACTTGGTCGCGAGGGCTATTTGTTTCCCGACACATATCACTTTACTTTTGATTCGAGCGAGGATCAGATACTCAATATTTTTTTGGACAATTTTGAGAAGAAGATAGCTCCCCTAAAACCGGATATAGAAAAGTTCGGACGTTCACTTACCGATGTTATTAAGATGGCTTCTATCATCGAGGAAGAGGGAAGGCTTCTTAACACCAGAAAAACAATTGCCGGAATTTTATGGAAACGATTCGATATCGGTATGCCTCTTCAAGTTGACGCGGCTTTTCTTTACACGGGCGGTAAAAATACTTTCGAATTAACCAAGGATGATCTAGAAAAAGATTCTCCGTATAACACTTATACAAGGGCCGGGCTTCCTCCGACCCCAATTTCCAATCCCGGGCTAGACTCGATAGTGGCGACTATGAATCCGATAAAAACGTCGTATTTGTATTATTTGACCGATCGCGACGGGGTTATGCATTACGCGATGACTCACGATGAGCATGTCATCAATAAGGAGAGATATCTGAGATAGAACAGTGAATCGAGAATCGGGAATTGTGAGAATCATGAATTAGGAATTTGTAAAAAAAGAACGCGATTGCGTTCTGTTCAAGTTGGCCGTGTGCCTGTTCCGCACTTGTTGTTGAGGTAGTGGAAGCTTGCCACAACCGGTACTAACTGGCCCAGTGCCTTTTTGTTGATTTGGTCAGGATTTGCGTCTGTAGCCGCTAGCAAAATTTGCCCTTGCAGAAATACCCATTGATCCATGCTGAGTTCAATTATTGCCGGCTCGCATAATTTTGCCAGAAAGCTGGCATGGTGATTTAGGTCAGTCCCCACCTTGGCGTAATGGCGCAGTCCATCTGATAATAGGATTATTTCCATAAATTTGCAGACCGTCTAAAATTAAAGTAACATGCGTCTGATGTCGCGTCAATTATCCAAAACTAAACGCTTAACGCTAAATCCTAAACGTTTACCCAAGGTTTTCGTCGGCCTTTCCGGTGGGGTTGATTCATCGGTTTCCGCGGCCTTGCTCAAAAAGGCCGGTTTTGACGTCCATGGGGTGTTTATTAAAACGTGGTCGCCGGATTGGCTTCCGTGTTCATGGAAGGAAGAGAGACTGGACGCTATGCGGGTTGCCGCTCATTTGGATATTCCATTTTACACACTTGATTTGGAAAAAGAGTACAAAAAAGAAGTCGCTGATTACATGATTGCCGAGTACAGGTTAGGTCGCACTCCTAATCCTGATGTTATGTGCAATAAGCATGTAAAATTTGGCGGATTTTACGATTGGGCTATGAAGAATGGAGGAAAGTTTGTCGCGACAGGGCATTACGCTCGTATCGAACAAAGTTCGATACGAGAATTAACAATTTTTAATTCCAAATTTTTAAAAAATGAGAAATTGGGTAATTATTTAAAAATTCAAAATTCAAAAATTAAAAATTACAGGCTTTTGGCTGGTTTCGATTCCAACAAAGACCAGTCCTATTTTCTGTGGAATATTCGTCAGGATCAGCTTTCGCATATTTTGTTTCCCGTCGGGCAATACACAAAGAGCGAAGTTCGGCTTTTGGCTAAAAATTTTGGCTTGCCGACAGCGGACAAAAAAGACAGTCAGGGGCTTTGTTTTATGGGTAAAATAGATGTTAAGGATTTTTTGTCTCATTACATCAAGTCAAAGCCTGGGAAAGTTTTTAGCGAAAGCGGGGAAGAGATAGGTTTTCATAATGGAGCTTTGTTTTTGACCGTGGGAGAACGGCATGGTTTTACAATTACAAAAAAGACGCCGAATGATTCGCCGTATTACATTTGGGAGAAAGATATTGTGAAAAATGAGATTATGGTCGGGCACGAAAAAATCCGCAAGAATTTGCCGGTAACCGAAATTATTGTAAAAGACGTTAATTGGATCAATCGACCACGAATTGGTGAAAAAATATCGGCAAGGATACGTTACAGGCAACCGCTTCAGCGCGTAAGAATTATGAATTATGAATTGGCAAATAAGCAGGGCAAATTGGGAGTAACTTTTGAGGAGCCTCAAATTGTGGCGGCTGGGCAGTCTGCGGTAATTTATCGAGGAGAAGAGTGTTTGGGCGGAGGAATAATCGTTTAGTCGTGAAAAAATTTATAAAAAAACCGGCTCAGGGAGCCGGGCTATACAAAGAACTAGCCATATCTTTTTGGCAAACTGCAAAGTATTCTCGCAATCTGAATGCAACTCAAACGATTTTGTTCTTTTCGACGGCTTAAGAAACCATTTTCGTTTTCGAGCCTCTCAAAAAACGCTCGTTTGACGTTGTATGTTTGGCAGAATTCTAAATATTCCCGCCACTTTTCTTTTCTCATCTCGAAATCAACTGAATCTTGAGCTCTGCCGTGAACCATGAAGTGGTGCAAAACGACGTTTACGCTTTCCATGCCGCACCCAATGTTCGTTCGCATATTGTTGCGGGTTGGCCTAATGACTCCAGAACAAACTTTATCGAACAAGAGCTCTTCGAATGCAAACTCAAAACTCAGTATTTTCATTTCCTTGCCCTTGCCTTGTTGGCGGTATTTTTCCGTGAGATAAGAGCGGGTATGGAACAACTTCTTGTCCCAATCCATCAACATCACGAATAATCCGATTTGGATGTCCGGTGTAGAAAGCGGACAGGCAATCAGGGTTATTTTTTTGGCCAGTTGGCGCATACTTTCTGGTGCTTCCGGACGCGTGTAAAAGCCATGAGACTTCAGATGAACTACATCCCTCTTGTTTTCGTCACTGATGTCGTTGAATGGCCTTTTAGTGTCAAAGACATCCGGCACTATGGGATCCTTCCAACACATATCCAAAAACGGCTGATCGATGTCTGGAATATTCAATCGAAGTAGAATTGTATCGCCTTCTAAATAAAGACGATGAGACAGAACATATTTCATTTATTCCCCCTTCTTTTGTTAAAGACCTCTTTATCGTTATAGTACATCTACCAATCTAGGAAGCAACTTTGCCAAGTGGTAAAACAAAAGTAAATGTTGAGCCGGCTCCGTATTCACTTTCTACGAAAAGACGACCGCCGTGTTTTTTTATGATTTCCCGGCATAGAAAAAGACCGATTCCCATGCCGCTTGCGTATCTTGACGAACTGGGAGCTTGGTAGAATTTCTCGAAAATTTTATTTTGTTCTTCTTTTTTTATACCAATGCCAAAATCTTTTACGCTTACCGAAGCAGTCTCGGCGTTTTCAGATACGTTTACGATTATAGTGTTTTGACTAGGCGAATATTTAATAGAATTGGCAAGCAGATTTTGAAGCACTTGGCTGATTTTGTCTTTGTCTCCGTAAACCGGGTTCAGAATCTTTCCCCTGATATCAATGTGGAATTTTTTTTTCGAAAAAACTATTACTTCATCCGCGACTTCTCTTACTGTTTCGTCCAAGCTGAATAACTTCATTCGGTACTCAAGTTTACCAGCCTGGATTTTGGCCAAATCGAGTAGATCACTTATTAAGTTGCTCATTTTTTCTATTTGGGGAAGAATTTTTTTCAGTGCGTAGCGGGCTTTTGGTATATTCCCTTCAGCGATATAATTTTGCGCAATTTCGCTATAGAGACTGATGTTATTAAGCGGATTTTTAAGTTCATGACTGGCCACAGATATAAAAGTATCCTTTCTTTGCTCAAAATTAAATCGCTCGGTTACGTCTCTAAGTATAGAAATCGTACTGCCGTCATCTAATATTCGGGCGTTTCTCTCGATAATAGCGTATTCGCCGCTTTTCTTTTTCATTCTTCTGATGCTGATAAGGCTCGTCGTCTTTTTTAAAGTTTGATAGTATTCCTTAACTTTATTTTTGTCCTCGGGGTGCACAAGGTCAAAAAGTTTTACATGATTTAAATTCTCAAAGCCCAGCAATTTTTTGGTTGCCGCGTTTGCGTAGAGCACCCTAGTTTCGCTGTCGGATACGACAATAGCTTCCGTGACGTAGTCAAGGAGTAGCGCGCTGTCGAGTATGTCTTTTTTGATAATTCCCTCAGAATTCATGAAGTCTTAATAAAATGACGTGTACCAAACTAAAACCTTACTAGTGTCGTGTGGTTACACGGTGATTATACATGGAATTATTTTTTCGTGCTTCCCGCTCCAATGATGGCAATATTTGTTGTTGTTATCGTTTTCAATTTCAGTCTATTTAGACTTTAGTTATGATGTATAATATGGGAATGACAAAAGAGTTGTATGTGACGAAAGCTGATGGTACACGGGAAATTTTTGATTCCAAGAAACTTTTTTCATCTTTGCAAAACTCCGGAGTTTCGAAAACTACCGCAGTGCACATCGTGGAGCACATCTCGAAGGAAATTGATGACGGCATGTCGACTTCGATGATCCGCGATCACGCCAATTTTCTACTCGGGCGCATGGAAAAGCCTGCCGGCGCTCGATATTCTCTTAAACGGGCTTTAGCCGATCTTGGTCCGTCCGGTTTCCCGTTTGAACAATACGTGGCGGAACTTTTTCGGGCACGCAGTTTTCATGTTGAAACCAATCAATTTATAAAAGGTCATTGTACGGAACATGAAGTTGATCTTGTTGTTTGGAATGAGAATCGCCTTTTTATGGTCGAGGCCAAATTTCACAACGAACTCGGACTGAAGTCGGATTTGAAGGTGGCTCTGTATGTAAAAGCCCGCTTTGATGATCTCCGGGGCGTGGATTTTTTTTACGGCAAAAAAAGAAAGCTTGATGAGGGGTGGCTTATTACCAACACCAAATTTACCGAAAAGGCTATCAGCTACGCCGCGTGTGCCGGATTACGAATTGTTGGCTGGAATTATCCCGAAGACGGCAATCTTCATGATTTAATTGAAGATGTCGGTCTTCATCCCGTAACATCTATTTCGTCTCTCTCGCTTACCGAAAAACATAAACTGATAGAAAGTGGTCTTGTTTTGTGCCGTGATATCACGAATCCATCTTTGCTTAAAGAACTTGGTTTTGACGAAAATAAAATTGATGAGATTATTGAGGAGGCACATATTATCAACCCACCGAAAACCGGAGCCGACATTTTGTCTGCCTTTGCGCGTTAACAAAATATATTTGAAATGAGTAACTATTATAAGCCCAACAGAAAACCGGACTGGAATTACGGCGGTCCAAATTGGAAGCTTTCTCGTTCAAAAATCGATTTGTTTTTGGAGTGTCCTCGCTGTTTTTATACGGACAATAAACTTGGGGTGGCTCGTCCGCCCGGTTTCCCTTTTAACTTAAATAGCGCGGTTGATAATTTACTAAAAAAAGAATTTGATATACATCGCGCGGGCAAAACGGCGCACCCTCTTATGAAAAAATACGGCATCGATGCCGTACCGTTTAGCCATCCAAAAATGGACGAGTGGAGAGATTCATTGCGCGCCGGAGTCAGTTTTATTCACAAGCCGACGAATCTGTTTGTAAGAGGCGGGGTTGACGATGTTTGGGCGAAGCCTTCAGGAGAGCTTATTGTTGTCGATTACAAAGCGACGAGCAAGGATGGCGAAGTAAATTTGGATGCGGAGTGGCAAGATGGATACAAAAGACAAATGGAAACTTATCAATGGTTGTTTCGCCAGAATAATTTCAAGGTTTCCGATACAGGGTATTTTGTGTATGTTAACGGCAAAACTGACAGAGAGGCTTTCGATGGCAGGCTTGAGTTTGATGTTTCAATTATTCCATACACAGGGAATACAGATTGGGTTGAGCCGACGCTTTACAAAATCAAGGAATGTTTGGAAAACGAAAATATACCGGCGCCCGGCGATGATTGTGATTATTGCAAGTATCGCGAGTCCGCAGGTAAGGCGTTTAGAAGAGTTATCGAATCAAAAACAGTAAATGAGAAAATCATTCCAAGGACAAAAATCGTTAAAAAAGAAAAAACAGGTGGAGGCGAGGGCGCGACGGAAAGTCTTTTTTAAAGACAAAGTCTTCGAAGTTGTGCGAAAAATTCCAAAAGGTGAAACTAAAACTTACAAAGAGGTGGCCAGCCTCGCTGGTTTTGGGGGTGCGGCGCGGGCGGTCGGAGCGGTTTTGCGTACCAATTATGATCTTGCTATCCCGTGTCACCGGGTAATTAAATCTGACGGCACACTGGGCGGGTATAATCGCGGGCCAAATGCCAAGAGAGCGTTGCTTGAAAAGGAAAATGGGTTGTGAACTTTTCAAGTATATTTATATGGCTGAATACGCTAAGATAATGAAAGTTTGGAGGGCCATATGAGTGAAAAAGTTTTTCATTTTTTGGTAATGTTGTTTTGTAAGCTCATCGAGCAACAGCGAAGGATTCGGCGTTTAGAAAGAGATGTTCAAAATCTTCGCGCTGTCAATGCTGATTTTCGTACGAAATTGCGAAATTTGTCGCAAATCCGCGAGACATTAGGTGACGACAATCGACTTTATGCCGCCGAAACTGTGGGGCAACCGGTCGATGAGAAACACGCTTGGGAACATTATGAGAAACATGACGGTCCAGAAAATTTTGCGTGGCGCCAAGTTTTAAATAAATGTTTACGTCGTCATCGTCTCAAGGTAAGCCGATAGCAATATCGGCTCTTTTTTTTCGGTTCTCTGGCTCAAAATGTATATTTTGTTAATATAATTTGATTATGAACAGGGATGAATTAAACGAACGGCTGATTAGTGAGACATGTGTGCTCGAAAACCCGCTTATCCGGTCGGCTTTTTTGAAAGTGGATAGGGCTGATTTTGTCGGTTTGGATTACAAAGTGGAGGCATATGAAGATTACGCTTTGCCGATCGGATTCGGGCAAACCATTTCTCAACCGACAACTGTGGCGTTTATGTTAGAACTTTTGGACGCAAAAGAGGGCGATAGGGTTTTGGACATTGGCGCCGGTTCCGCTTGGACCTCAGTTTTGTTGGCAAAAATCGTGGGAGAGAAGGGAAGTGTGCTTGGACTTGAGATTGTGCCGGAGTTGCTTTCGATCGGCAAAGAAAATGTGGCGAAATACGGTTTAAAACAGCTTAAACTCGAAATGGCCGAAAAATCGGTTGGCAAACCGGGTTTGACTTTTGATCGGATTTTGGTTTCCGCTTCGAGCGAAGAATTACCGGAAAATATTCTTCCTCAATTGAATAACGGTGGAAATTTAGTGTTGCCGATAAAGGATTCTATTTGGAAAATTTGGAAGGATGATGACGGCAACATCGAATCGAAGGAATACCCTGGTTTTTCATTTGTGCCCCTCAAATAATCTCATGTTGTACAATACAAAACCAAAAGTTTTTCCCCCGACAATAAAGGTTGTCGGCTGTTTTGTGGATTGGAATGGGAAAATCCTGATTCTAAAAAGGAGTCATTTACGGCCTCAGTCTCTAAAGTGGGGAATTCCCGGGGGAAAATTGATGGAGATGAAAGTCCGAGAGATGCAATAATTCGAGAATTGAGAGAGGAAACCGGCATAGTGGGTGTTAAACCAAAATTAGTCGGAAAATTTTTTGTTAAATATTCTGAATTTGACTTTACTTATACCATCTCCAATTAACCTATGAACACCAAGCCCCGGAAATTTTTGGCTGCGGCTTCCCGAAAATTCCTCGACATATCTCGATATGCCTCGTAATTTTCTGTTCGCCTCGCCTAAAAATGTCCGGGCTTATGTCCAGATCTTAATTGTCGATGGTATTATACGCTATTTTTCCTTCGCTTTATAGGACCGTCTCAAATTATAATTGATCCGCGAGAGCACTCCTTGTTCATGTTTGTCGAGCCTCTAAAAGCGCTTAAGATGGATATTATTGAAGATTTGGATAAGTGCATTAGATTGAATTACAATCTTTGAATATTTAAATGAATAAATATTGGACGAAAGACATATATGATGAATTGGAAAAAGTAAATGATTTCGAGCATCTTTTTCCAATTGGTTTGAAGGTAATTAAAAAAATGCCACAGCCTATAAGTATGGTATCCGGGCCAATATCGACCGGCGGAAAAGGTTCAATCGAAAAGAATTTGAAGGTATTTGAGAGGGCGATTGATTTGCTTTCGGAAAAAGGGCACAACGTATTTCACCAACTGCCATTTCAAGGCGTCATGATTAGGCTTGGGACAAGTTGGAAAGGCCAAGGTTACTGCATGCCCCTTTTGACCGAGTTTTATCAGCCTGTTTTTGAGAGTGGTTATATAAAGACTGTTCACTTCATTCCTGGATGGGAAAAATCTTTTGGTGCGAAATGGGAGCATGAGCAATGTGGCAGACTCGGTATTGAAAGAATTTATCTTCCAGAAGATTTTCTTTCTTGTTTGTAAAGAACTATTTGTGGAGGCGGTGGTGTTTGGAAAAATTTGCCTGGGCGGGATGATATTTTTTGGAGAAAGGGGAGAGGTAAATTTTTAAATTGCGGGGGTCGCTCCTAATTAGGCGCGTTTTTGCATATGCCATAATACCATCTCTAATTAACCATTTCACACGAATTCCCGAATTTTGGCTGCAAAACTTCGTTTCGCGCTCGCCATATCTCGATATGACTCGCGCTCCAACTCGTTTTTCGCCTAAAATTCAGAAATTCGTTAAATGTGAAAGCGTTAATTAGAGATGGTATAATGTCTGTTATGGAATTGTCGGATTATCAAAAGAAATCAAGAAAAACTGCCAAATATCCGGATGTGGGCAGTAATTTTATTTATCCGACTCTGGGTTTGGCGGGGGAGGCGGGAGAAGTTGCCGAGAAGATAAAAAAGGTAATAAGGGATGATGGCGGAGAAGTATTGCCGGAGAAGAAAAAAGAAATAGAGAAAGAATTGGGCGATGTGCTGTGGTATGTTTCTCAGATTGCCACTGAGCTTGGCTTGGAGTTGGAGAGCATTGCCGCGAAGAATATTGAAAAGCTGTATTCCAGGCTTGATAGGGGGCAAATAGGCGGTAGCGGGGATAATCGATAGGATAATTATCTTATGCTTGCCAATTTATTGTTGGCGTGTTTTAATCTTGTTGCCTCGCCTGTTTGTGTATATTCTGCTTTCGCCCACAACACTCAAGGGGGTTTACCTGGCGAATGAAGGATGTTCCGAGTTCAATAGCAGGCGGGGCATTACTTCATTATGGAATTGTCGTTCGTCTTGGAAAGAAAGATTGGGGATGTCGGAATTTACGGCGCTTTGTAAAATAAAATTGTTTCTTAAATAAAATGGAAATTCGAAATATAGCT
>MHRK01000048.1 GCA_001820955.1 Candidatus Taylorbacteria bacterium RIFCSPHIGHO2_02_FULL_43_32b | reverse complement strand
GTCAGACACTCCCACCTGCACAGTTGTACAGACCTGGTCTGATCACCAGATGATCAGACCAGGTCTGTACAACCGAAAGAGTCGAGGTTGTCGAAGATCAATTCTTTAAAGGTTGGCACGGCCACGTTCGTGGCTTTGATGATTGCCTTATAGCCGTTGATCTCGATGAACCGCCGGTCGGGCATCGGCCGAACGGCCAACGGTTTCGACCTGAAGATTTACGCAGAGCTCCACTCAAGCCAGCATAATTGCTGGTTTTTTACTTATAAACGAAAGCCGCCGGGACGTATTCGCCCCGGCGGCCTTTCTTCTACTTAATTCATACTTCCTGTCTTCTATATCGCAATCTCACAAACTCCAGCCGCGCAAGCCAATTCTTTTTTGAGCTCGGTTTCGTCCTGTTTTTCGTAAGTAATAATCTTAGAGTAATCAATATGTTGAAATCGCTTCGCGAGTTCATTGTAGGTCTTCTCATCTATCACCTCGTAGGGTGCCAATTTGTAGACATGTTTTTCTCTCGGTAAAAATGAAAGCCCGCCAGTAATCTCCCAATTACTGTACACCCAGTTGGCAACGGCAATCCATTCGTCATCCCCAACGGACACCGTTACCGAAGGATTGTGCTCAGTGTAATTTGTTTTGACCACTTTCCAATATTCCAACTGCTCAACCGCGGACAGATCATCTCGATAAATTGACCCTCCCGGAGCCTTGACCGGAAATTCGAGAACAAAAGTGGTAACACTTTCCGCGGACTGCCCGACTTCCGGATGAAAAGGAACACCCTGATCACGGAGCATTCTGAAAAGTGAATCGGTTGCCATAACGCGAACTCTTCTAATGTAAAACGGCGCGTGACGCGCGTGCATTCCCGAAGAACAATCAACCATCTGAGAAAGCGTCCCCGAAGGCTTCACGCAAGTAATGGCGGTCGATTCATTTACACCAAAACGCTTAGCATAGATTCTATTTACTCTAATTGCTTCATTCTTCAGTTTTTTCAAAATCTCTGGCTTTCTAACCTCCGGGCTGTCCCACTGCCCTGTGATCGAAACTCCGAGCAATCTCTCCTTTTCACAATTTTCTTTCCATTGCTTTGAAAGATAAGGAAAGTTAGTGAGAGTTGACTGATAAGTGCCAAGAATCGTGGCCAACCTCATTTTCCGCATAAGCGAATCAAGACTGTCCTCCTTCCTAGCCACCACTTCGGACAAATTACAAAACTGTTTTGATTGCAAAACTATTTCTCCGCAAGGGTTGGTTCCGACAGAACCGGTTATTTTTGTACCGCTGGCATCCATAAATTCTCGCAAAACTTTGAGACGCCTTTCTGGAAGTTGTTTAGCCAAAGAACCCCTATTGAATATACCTCTTTCACCGGAACCAGAATTCATAAGAGCCGTCCATTCGTTCAAAAATTCAACATTAGAAGGTTTGCTGATATACACCGCCGAATTGTTGGCTAACATTCTTTGTGGCTCGGTAGTATAAAACTGTCCCTTCTTGGCATCGCGAATCTGATCATCATCAAGATCAGAGAGAGAAATCATAGCACTTCGCCTTACTCCACCGGCAACAACACAATCTCCAACCATGCAAATAATGTCATGAACATCAAGATTCGAAAGTCTTCTGCCCTGCTTGGCCAAAATTTTTGATCTTGTAAAATCCAAAAGCCTTCGGAGAGGCTCGGGACCGGACGCTTTTCCCCCCATCACTTTAAGTCGCGCTCCCGCCGGCCTAATCTCTGAATAATCAAAATCGACATCCTCTCCCTTCGCCCAAATTTCCATGCCGAGCGTAAACGCGTCACACCACCCCTCCTTGCTATCTCCAATCGTATGGGTGGAAAGTTTTTTTCCAGTCTGCAATTTGATCTGTGGCAATTTCTGCACATTCTGACTCTCAACACTCCATCCGGCGCCCGTGCCACACATCGAAACATACATTATCTCCGCAATATCTTTAAAACTTTCCGGCGCAATGTACGAACAATTATACGCGCAAACATTAGTCACCTTGGCGGCGTTGCCCGAAAACTGCAAAAGTCTCATCGAGGGCATTGCTTCCATTTTCAAAATACCTTCCCGCACTTCTTTGTATTCGGAATCTTTCAATTTTTTGCCGAGATTCTCCTTCATTGCCGCAATATATCGATCGACTGTCTCAATCCAAGTCTCCCGCCTCCCCTCTTCGGCGATCCAACGAGAGTATGTTCTATAATAGATAAACTCTCCCAGTGAATTTCGGAAATATTTTTTGCTTTCAATGGCCAATTTCTTGACTCTTTCGGGCACCATCAATCCTTTTTCGCGAAGCTTTGCTCTCTTCTCTCTATATATGATGTAGGATTTGGCAGTTTTGACGTAACTGCTCAAAATCAATTCGTTTTCAACGGTATCTTGCACCCCCTCAACTGTCGGCACAAAATTTTTGTGGTGCTTCGCAATCTTAACCAACTCCGCTAAAACTTTGTTAGCGACAAGCAGAGCTTCTTCCTCAGAACCTTCCCCTGTTTGAACCATAGCTTTAAAAATGGCAGTTCTGATACGATCGAGATCAAACGGGACAATTGATCCATCTCTCTTTTGGACAATACGAACATAGTTCGAAATTTTGCCGTCGACCTTGCTATCCTTCTTACCATCCTTACCCATAGTGATTAAGAAATTATTTTTAAAAAGTTTTATTCGCCCATATAGTTTACAGCCTAGCTTTGAGGTGGGAAAGTGGATAACAAGCTATTTTTATCACTCAAAAATAAAAGAACCGCGGTGTCTACGGCGGGTGGGAATTTTTTTTACCAGGTATAGCTATTTGAGCACAAAAGTAGGAAGTAAAACGCGATCGCCAATATTGATTTGGTGCTTTTTGGAAAAACCAGACTGCACTTCAAGCACAAAACGGGCATTCGAACGAGGACTGTATCTCTCCGGAAAAAATTCAGGTTTTGCATCTTCCTTAATGTCGACAATTTCGCCATTTTTATTTATCCAAATCATGTCGATAGCAAATTTCATGTCTTTCATCCAAAAACTGTGAATGCCGTCTTCACCAAATACGAAAAGCATGCCGGTGTTCGGGAAAAGAGTTTCCTTACCTCCAAGACCGCGCGATAACTCTTCATTGGTTTTGGCGATTTCCACGAAAACTTCAACCCCTCGAACAAAAACTGAAGCATTTTTGACAATTTCCGCACTTTTCTCGCCATCTTGGATCAGAGAAAATAAGCCAAGCAAAAAAGCAGAAAATGAAATTGTAAAAAATACGATTACTGCCAGCCTGTTAAGTTTTAAATAGTTCATTATTAAATATTACCGCGTAAATACATCTTTCTTTTCTGCTCCGGAAATCTTTCGATGGCATAACGGAGAGTTGTTCGCGCCAATTTGTCGTAATTTTTCTTTAAAAAATTTTCTTCGATTTCTTGGCCGCAACATTTCCCCACTTCTCGAAGCATCCACCCTAGAGCCTTGTGAATTAAATCCTCCCTATCTTTGATCAAAATTGAAGCAACTCGTAAAAACTTTTCAGAATCTCCCTTCTTAATAAAATAAAAGGTGGAGACGACAGCAATTCTACGTTCCCAAATATTTTTGGAGCGAGCCAATTTTATCAGAATATCACTTTTCTTTTGCCAAAGAAAACAACCGACAATTTTATGAGCACTGCAATCAACCAAGTCCCAGTTGTTCACAAACCTGGTATGAGAAATGTAGAAATCGAAAATCTTTTTTCGTTTTTTTTCGTCACCTTTCTCGAACTGGCGAGCCAGAATAAATAAAGCTGTTTGTCTAAACTCGTGAAGCGGGCTCTTTAGGAGTTTTTCAATTTCACCGATGGGCAAGTCAAAAAATTCTACCGCTATTTTTCTCATTTGGGGATTTGATACGCCCAAAAACTTATCACCCTCTCCGTACTGCCCCTTACCTGTTTTAAAAAACCACAAAGAGGCCTCCTTGCGTTTTTGACTTGCAAAAGAACGCAAACGTTTTTCGACTAATGTCGAGGTAAAATTCATGCAACAACTGTATTACAAAAGAAAAAAAGTGCCAATTGAAACCGTTAGAAAATTAACTTGAAGACTCTTCCTCCAAATTAATACCATCTCTAATTAACGCTTTCACATTTAACGAATTTCTGAATTTTGGGCGAAAAACGAGTTGGAGCGCGAGTCATATCGAGATATGGCGAGCGCGAAACGAAGTTTTGCAGCCAAAATTCGGGAATTCGTGTGGAATGGTTAATTAGAGATGGTATAAAACAGACCGAATTAATACAGTACCTTTTGCCATTTTTCTTTGGCTGACCTGTCTGTCCCGCAAAAGGAGATAAATCGTCGAAAATGTGTCCCAAATGAGCCCCGCAATTTCGACACGAGACCTCTGTGCGATCCATACCATGACTCGTATCTGCCTTCAGCACAACATTCGCCATATTTATGAGCTCCCTAAAACTTGGCCACCCCGTACCAGAGTCAAATTTCGTTTCTGAAGCAAAAAGCATAGCGCCACAAACGGCGCACTTGTAAGTTCCCTTTTTGTGCTCATTCCAATATTTCCCCGAAAATGGCGCCTCTGTGCCTTTACCAAACGCTACTCGCTCGAGCTCGGGATCTAAATTTTCTTTTTTATCCATATTTATGAGATTAATTCAAAATGTAAATATCAAAATGAAAAATTACAGTTCAAAATCTAAAATTGGAAACAACTAATCAGGAAAATATTTTGTAATTTTACATTGTCATTTTCCATTTTCATTTTTCAATTTTGATTTTTCAACAACTCCCCAAACCTCTTCTCGAGTCTCTCTATCTTAGACGTGATCACTAATTCACAATAATTGGAATTTTTATTATTCTCATAATAATTCTTATGATAACTTTCGGCCGGATAAAAATTAACAAACGGCAGAACGTAAGTCATAATCGATTTGTCATACGCCTTGCCTTCCTCCAACTCTTTTATAAAATCATCGGCCATTTTTTTCTGATTTTCACTCATGTAATAGATGACAGAGCGATATTGTTCGCCGACATCAGCGCCCTGCTTATTTAAAGTAGTCGGATCGTGTTCAAAGAAAAAAACTGTAAGTAAATCTTTGTAGGAAATTTCCTCCGGAATCAACTACCCCGCAGCAGAGCTGCGAGGTATGTCTCTACTCGAGACCTTGAAATAATAATAGAGTCCCTCGATGTATCTGTTTGTAAC
>MHRK01000047.1 GCA_001820955.1 Candidatus Taylorbacteria bacterium RIFCSPHIGHO2_02_FULL_43_32b | reverse complement strand
TTATCTTTGTCCCCAAAGAATCTGCACAAATTCAAACCTGACAAAATGCTCCAATTACAACTTGCGGGAGTTTAGTGGGACAGCAATGATACAAAATATTGACGAAATGCCTTTTTAGTTTTACTATCCTATAAAGAGAGGAGAATATGAATAAAAATACCGTAATTGAACTTAGGGCCCCGTTTGCAACGTCAGCGGACTTATGTGTTGGTCCGCTTGAAAGTAATGAAGCCGAACAGTGGCTAACAGACCACGGTTTTACGCCGGAGAAAGATCAAATCTGGTGGTGTCACAACACAACAGTCATCGAACACCCGAACCGGGTTATACATGCCCGCGTTAACGCTCGCACGCACAGACTCTTCGATTCGAGCGAAGTCGTTCTAAACAATGCGAAAAAAACTAGCAAATCGCCGCGGCTTTAAGCCCGCGGTTTTTCATTGCCAAAATTCCATGTCTCGTCAGAGGACGAGCTAATTCACTGACTAATTCAATTTTTTGAGTTCCTTGATGCCATCCTCCAGTGTCCACTCCGGCGTCCAGCCAAGCAATTTTTTGGCCAAAGAATTATCAGCCAGGGTGTCATGCGGCTCCAATCGCGGAGCAATGTGTACAGCTTTCCCGCCGATCATTTTGGCCACCTCATTAACAGAATAATTGTGGCCCGCGCCGATATTTATGACTTCCCCCTTTCCCACTTTTTTACTTGTCATTGCCAAAAGGTTGGCGCGCGAAACATCGTGAACTGATGTAAAGTCGCGGGTATGAGTGCCATCTCCGGTTATGGTCAGAGCTTTGCCTTCCTTAAGCAATTTGAAAAACTTAGCGATCACAAGCGCATAAGCACCCTCACTTGAATTACGTCGACCATAGACATTGAAATACCGAAGAGACACGGTTTCCATACCGTAAACTTCGGTAAAAAGTTTAAGATAAAGTTCGCCAATGTATTTCTGAAGGCCATAAGGACTTTTTGGCATGGCCTCCATATTTTCAATTAAAGGTAAACTTGGCTGATCACCGTAGGCCGAACTTGAAGCCGCGTAGACTAATCTTTTTACACCGGCATCTCTCGCGGCGATAAGAACATTTAGGGTGCCCGTCACGTTGACTTCGTTTGTTTCATCCGGATGTTCAATAGAAAATTGAACGCGGGGCAAGGCCGCTTCGTGAAAAACGTATTTGGCACCTTTTAGTATGGGTGAGATTTCAGCCAATTTTCTAATATCGGCTTTATGAAATACTGCTTTCTTGTTTACATTTTCCAGCTTTCCGTTCGACAGATTATCGATAACATGGACTTCGTATTTATTTGAAGCAACCAGGGCGTCGACAATATGACTGCCGATAAATCCGGCTCCGCCAGTCACTACAATTTTCACCCCCTTGCTTTTATCACTATCCGAATTTTTGTTTTTCATTCTCAATTACGTCGGTTAAGCTAATTCAAAATTAAAAAATCAAAATGCAAAATTACAATTAAAAATGTAAAATTTAATAATTTAGCATTGTCATTTTGAATTTTGATATTTACATTTTACATTAATCTTATTTTCCCTTAAACGTCAGCAAAATCCTAACTGTCTTCAGTGCGATCTCCAAATCCAAGAACAGACTTCTGTTATTGATGTAGTACAAATCATACGCCAATTTATTGGCAGTCTTCGTTACATCCACCCCGTGGTGAGGATGCTCTCCGTATATCTGTGCCCAACCTGACAAGCCAGGCTTTATCATATGTCGAACATTGTAATATGGCAGTTCTTCTGAATAACGCCGAACGGGCTCCGGAAACTCCGGACGCGGGCCAACAAGAGACGCGTCCCCGATGAGAACGTTCCACAACTGAGGAAATTCATCAAGACGAGTTTTTCGGAGAAATGCGCCGACTGCTGTCACCTTATTTTCCTTTCCTCTTCCCTGCCATTCACCGTCCTCACTAAATAGCATTGTTCTGAACTTCACAAATTTGACCAGCCGGTTATTTTCGCCTACCCTGGTTTGAAAAATAAAAACCGGTCCGCCATCTTCAATTTTTACCGCGATGTACACAAAAGGAAATGAAAGGAGAGGCACAACTAGAAGAGGCAATGAAATCGCAACGTCAATTATTCTTTTCAAAGCGTCGTAAACAGGCTTGGAACGATTGGAAACATTTTCCAAGAACCATTCATAACCGACAAGGGAAAGCGGCACCCTCTTGAATATTTCTTCGTAAAGCCTGTGCAGGCTGATAAACTTCACGTTAGAAAAAACAAGGTTGTATAAATGAGGCTGAAGCGGATTTATTTTTGGGTTTCTTGTGTCGAGAGCAATAATCGAAACTTCATCAGCGTAAACTTCCTCAATAAGGTCTTTTCTGATATCCAAGCCAGCAATTTTATCCACATCAATAGACGAAACGAATTTCATGGCATAAAAATCGTTTTGGTTAACTTCAGTCTCCAATTCACGAATCTCTTCGCCTTGGCCAATCAAGAAGGCTCTTTGCTTACTGCGGCTTCCGATTATGGGATATCCATAAAGCCTCCACAAAATTGCGGCGACGGCCGCCAACGCGACATAAATAAACAGCACAGTTTTCGGAGCGATTGTAAGATATGTGGCGAAGTAGAAAAAAGCCACGGCAACAATTCCGTTGGCTATTTGTGCCCCTATGACAATATTTGGCAAACGGCTCCTTAAAATCAAAGTATGCCTTTCATATAGACCGGCGATAAAAAAAACAACAAGCCATATTGCTACGAGAGGCAAAAAAGCCAAAAAATGGCTCTGTATACGGTCAATTGGAGGTACCGACCCGTAACGCAAAAAAAGGGCCAGCCACAACGTTATGGCAAAAATAACAACATCACCCAAAAAAAGTATGAGCGGTTCTTGTTTGTTTAGGCCTGTCATAGACGGAAGTATGGTACAACAAAAATCCTGTTAAATCTAGCTCCGTGGAAAAAACACGTTGGCATGGTATAGTTTTTATAATAACTTGACCAATATACTAATGACACTAATCATAACGAATGTATACGAATAGAACCCGAATTTTGAGAATTCGTTGACATTAGAAAGATTAGTAACATTCGTATATTTGTATTAACGATATGAAAAAAAAGATTCTCTACATAATCACCAAGTCTAACTTTGGTGGCGCCCAACGATATGTCTTTGATCTGGCCACTTCCCTGCCTGAAAACGAATTTGAACCTATCGTTGCGCTTGGGGGCTCCGGAGAATCTAAAGCCAAACCGGGGTTGCTTTATAACAAACTCGAAGAATCCGGCATCAGGACAATTTTGGTAAAAAATTTCATGCGAGATATCTCTTTTTTTAAAGAACCGCTCGTTTTTTTTGAATTATATAAAATAATAAAAAGAGAAAAACCCGATGTGGTTCACCTGAACAGCTCCAAAGCCGGCGGAGTCGGCGCTCTCGCGTGTCGTCTGGTTACTCTTTTTTCTTTCCTAGGAGCTAGAACCGATCGCTTAGAGCCTAAAATAATTTTTACTGCTCACGGATGGGCATTCAAAGAATCAAGAAAAAACTACCAAAGATTAATTATTTACTTTCTTTCTTGGTTCACGGTATATCTATCGCATAAGACAATAGTCGTTTCGGAAGACGACTTAGTGCGTGCACCCAAATTTTTAACTTCAAACAGACTTATCTTAATCCATAATGGCATCTCTCCAATAACGTATCGGGACAGAGACGATGCCCGAAAAATCATATTCGGCGAGGCCATCATTTCAGAGCGAAATCTTGCCATCGGCACAATTGCAGAACTTCATCCAAATAAAGGACTCAGATACGCGCTAGAAGCCATCGCCGAAATAAAAAAACAAAAGGCTGACAACGATCACCCCATCATCTTCGGCATTATCGGCGAAGGCGAACAAAGACAAAAGCTGGAAAATGAAGTGAAGAAACTTGCCTTACAAAACTTCGTTTTTTTTACGGGTTATAAAAATAATGCAGGCGAATTGCTTTCGGCATTCGACATTTTTTTGTTGCCATCACTTAAGGAAGGTCTCCCTTACACTATTCTCGAAGCCGGCTCAGTTGGACTTCCTGTGGTGGCTACAAACGTAGGCGGAGCTAAAGATGTCATCGTAGATATGGAAACGGGTATATTAATCCGACCGGCGGCAATTAAAGAAATTTCATATGCTCTTCGTTTTTTCGAACAGAATCCCGATAAAATTCTTGAATTCGGAGGTAAACTAAAACGCAGAATTTCGGAAGAATTTTCTCTTAAAAAGATGCTTGAGCGGACACAAGAAATTTATAAGCAATAATTTTAAACATGTTCGAAAAAAAAGATTTTTTAGACGAAAATGAGAAAGTAAAAAAGACTAAGATTTTGTTGCTTTCCGCAATAGATGAATTTATAAATTACGCGAAACGCAATGCGGATTTTGCTCAAAACGGCCGGCTTGAAGACGGAAAAAGAACTTTAAAAGGTACAGGGTTTTTAATATCCGGTAATGGGTTATATGGATCAAACCAATTTCAAACCCCTTCAGAGAGAGCCTTCGAAGGTGATTTAAGAAAAATTACCGGCGAAACAACTAAAGAAAAAACCTTGGCGGACTCCGTCAGCAAAAGTATTTTACTTGGCGAGGCAAAAGAATTCATGCCTGAGGTAGTGCTCAAAATAGAAAAGATACTGCAGGAATACGATAGTTGGGGAAAACTCTACGAACAGAAGCAGCAAGAAAAAGATTGGGACTTTGAACCTACTCCAAACTTTATTGAAATGTCAGACCGCATTTGCGAGGCGCTTGAAACCATTAAAACTGAAATAACATAATGAGAATGCAGATGGAGGTCTTCTGTCGCGATATTGAGCCCTTGTAATCAAGGGCGAAATTTTGACTCCAACCAACAATTACTGTAATTTTGCGTAAGTATAAGGTTCTTATGCAAAATCAAATACCCAAGAATCCAACACCCCCAAAACTGGGAGAGGAAGCAGTCGAACTTCTAACAGAGCTTTGCTTTGGTAAAAACGAGAATGCCGACAAAGAAACTGACGCTGTCTTAGTTTTTGGCACTCCTCATGAAGAAAAACACTTCCTGGCTATTGAACATCTCTCCGACATCATCAATCTGACCAGCGTTAAAAACGTATTCATAACCGGAGGAAAAGACACCGGGGACGGCAAACGCGAATCAGAAAAAATATTTGCTCTGGCCAAAAAAACTTTGCCGGAAAACATTTTTTTCTACTGTGACAAAGTTTCGAAAAATACTCTCGAAAATGTCGTCTATGCCTTGAGACTTGGTCTTGATCGATTTAAAAAAATTGTTTTCATCGCGGCATGGGGGCATTGCGGACGTTGTCGCTTGACCCTCCAGAAATACCTCGAAAATGCGGACTTAAAGCAACGCGGCTACGTATGGACATCGTCTGAGACGCCCGGAACATTAAACCCTGATTTTTGGCACAAAGACAAGAGGTACACCGAGCTCATTTGGGGCGAATTTCTCCGCATTGAAACATACGGTAAGCGTGGTGATATCGCCTATTCACCCCAAATAAGCGCCGTAGTCGAACGCATACATGAATTAACCGGAACATAACGTCCCGGTTTTTTTCTGTATGTTCAAGCGAAAGGAAGCCCTCAAGAAATACAAGCAGTGCCCCATGGCCGGAGACACTTACAAAAAAACTATTTCTCTTTTTCGTTTTCTTTTTCCACGATCTGATCTATTACCCCTAACATAGTCAAAGCTTCGGCTGTTTTTATAAACCATGCTGATGGAATTCTCTTAAGATATTCCGGATCCTTGGCCTTTTCAAAAAATGGGGCGGCCATCTCACACACTTGTATTAAATGCCTAATGCCCTCATCATATTCAACTTTCTCCTCCAGATCATTATCAAATTTTTCTGATGATAGTTCCATAAAGTTAGTTTGCTACCTGTCCAGCAGATAGCCGAACATTTCTACTTGTAATACAAATATCTTACCATTCCCAGAATTGCCAGTATATTGCTATTTCACAAAATTTTTGCATTTTGCATTGTCATTTTCCATTTTGATTTTTGCATTTTGCATTCACCCTAATTCATAATTCATTCCCCCCTACACCCCCACCACCTCATTCTTCACCGCTTCCCTGTCGGTGGAACGACCGTACCGATTCATTCCAAAAAGTATTCCTACTGCCAAAAACTCAGCCACCAAGTGAGATCCGCCATAGCTCATAAAAGGTAGCGTGATTCCGGTTACTGGCAAAAGTGCCAGATTCATACCGATATTGATTACGATATGGCACAAAAAATAAACCGCCACACCCAAACCGAATAGCACTTCGAAATTTGTAGCACCTCTCATCGCTATTTTAACAATGCGCCAAATAATTCCCAAATACAAAATGAGAAGCATTACCACACCGACAAAACCCCACTCTTCAGCAAACGCAGCGAAAATAAAATCAGTTTCGTACTCGGGTAAAAAATTGAGGCGAGATTGAGTGCCATAGCCGAGCCCTTTACCCCAAAACCCCCCCGAACCGACAGCTATAACCGACTGGTCGGCATTATAACCCGCGCCCCTGATGTCACTTAAAGGGTTAATAAATGTAACTATTCTCTGCTTTTGATAATCGGCGAATACAAAAAACCAGAGAGCGGCAAAAACGCAGAATCCGACCCCAAAAACCAAGAGAAGGTGTTTTTTGGATATTCCCGAAACCAAAACCATGCCAAGCCAAATTAGAAAAATTACTATAGCCGACCCAAAATCCGGCTGAAGAAAAATCAGTATGAAAATGGCGAATGCGTATAAACCTGAGACGATAATGTGGCGTATATCGGCTATCTCAATATGTCTTCTTGAGAAATACTTTGAAAGTATCAGCAAAATCACAATCTTTGCCAAATCAGATGGTTGGAAAGAAACCCCGCCAAAACGAAACCAGCTATGAGATCCGTTTACGTCAATTCCAAAAAAAAGCACCGCGACAAGAACAAGAATTGTCAGTCCAAAACAGTAGACCAAAATATCTGTGCGCCTTAAAAAATGCCAATCAATTAAACTGACAAAAAGCATGACACCGACAGCAACCGCCTGCCAAACAAACTGGCGTTCGAATAACGCGCTTTCTCCAACAAAGGAATTCATGACAGTAAGACTGGCGGCGGAAATAAGCAAAACTGCCGTTAGCAACAGCCAATCGATATGAATAAAGGGAATTTTTTTACCGGACATATTTTAATTTTAAACAAATCCTATTGTTCACCCATGGGCAAAAGCCAATGAAGAATTTCAACTCTAGCCTCCTGCCCGAAATAAACAGGCCAAGAAAAAACCATCTCCGCTTTTCCCCCTCCAGCTACCTTGTCGATTATTGTTTTTGATGCCGCTATTGCGTTCCCGTTCAAGTCATAAACAATGGCAACACCCCTTACATTACGTACAGTTTGAAGACTGGTATTTTCCATTAGGGCGGTCACTCTTGGGAAACCGGGGCCATTAAAACTCCTTATCACATCTTTGATAACCATAGGCTTGTTAACAGCTGAATTTTTCACCCAATTAGTTTTATCTCGCCATTCAAATGTAACTCGAGCAGGCTTGTCGTTCGGCACACTAATCGCGCCTTCAAAAATGCCGAACGCCTGATTGGGCGGAATGTAAACTTCCCCATCTCTCTCGCCAAGCAGTAGGCCAGTACTTCCGTAAAGTTTAATGCGATAAGGAACAGAAAATGCCACGAGATTATTCGGATTTTGAGCCCGCACCGCCACACTGTAAACTCCGTATTTCACTTCAAAAAACCTGACCCAATCCGGACTTATTTGCGCAATTTCATTGGTACAAACCTTGGCGCAACTTCCCCCGCAATCGACACCGAATTCGTCCTGATTCTTCATGTTATCAAAACAGTTAGGCCGTTCGTACCAAGTAACTACAGCAATAAGAATCATTGCAAAAACACTGAAAAACAATGCTGTTGATAGATAAAGTAATTTTCGTCCTCGTCCCCAAGAAAACATCCCTAAAGTATAAACAAACAACCAGCAACAAACAATGAGTCCGCAAAAGTGTTTATGATAAACAAAAAAAGAGCCCCCGCAACGAGGATTACTTCTTAATCAGGATTTGCCCATTTCGAGCTTTATCAACTAAAATCACAATCCAAAGGACATACGCCGTCAAAAACAACAAAGCCATTATCACCCACCATTGCGATATAAGTTGATTCGCAACGAGGATGAGGCACAGGGTATTTATTATACCTACGAAAGAAAGCCCTAAAATTAACCGGCTAGCGCGGACGGTTTTCATTTGTTCCTTTACTCATTAAGAATACTTTTGCACAAACTTATGTCAAGAAAGCCACGACTCATCGTCTCTACAGAGCTTGACTGCTCTGTTCGCCCGCCTAAATTTTGACTTAAACACAAAGTCCCTGGCACTTACCTACTTTTCCCACCAAAGGGTTGAATCCGAACACCTGGAGGATTCAAAGCCGGAGGGCGGCGGCCCGAGGCGGGGTCGCGCAAATTTTCAGCAGAAAATTATGCGTGACTCATCGGCGCTAAGAGGCTTAACTGCTCTGTCCCCGGAAAGAAAAATTGAGTTCACTACTTTAGCCTGGCGACTACCTACTTTTCCCACCAAAGGGTATCATCGGTACTACGGTGCTTAACTGCTCTGTTCGGAATGGGAAGAGGTGTTTCCACCGCGTCAAGTCACCAGACTAAAAAAGTGAACTAATTATCAATATACTCAATTTTTCTGACGGGGCAAGTCGGAATGTTCCCGATTTGTCCAAAAGCGAAGCGATTGGATACAAATCGCAATCCGCCAAAGCTTTACGGAGGCGGAGGAAGAGGTGTTTCCCTCTCGCCAAAGCACCAGAGACTTTGAGTTCAAATATTATATTGTCAAAATTTTGCGTGATTTAGTCCCTGAAATAAATCACCCGCCTGCCCCGTACACAGCTTTGCTGTTGTACTGGGGAACAAAACCTTTAATGCAAAGAGATTAGCATAATTCTAACCGGGGCGACAACTAAGCTAGAAGAGAACGAAAGATTGTCCTCTAATTCTTAGTTGCGCCCCAGTTAGTTACGGGCACTCAGTTTCCGCACCCGCGGAAGGGACGGAGCCCGAAAATTGGGCGGAGGGGCAAGTTTTGAACTTGGACAAATTCTCACCCATCAAGTGAAACAACTAATGTGCCCAGAGCCCATTACACCACCCCTCCGAAAGCTTGGAGCGCATGATTGGATTTGAACCAATGACTCTGGCCTTACGAAAGCCATACTCTACCGCTGAGTTACATGCGCGTCCAAAATCTTTAAAGCGTTTAGCGAATAGCGTACAGCGTTAAGTCCGGAAAATCTTCCAAACTAAACGCTATACGCTTTACGCTGCTTTTTCAGCCTCCTCGGCTGATCCGCCTTTGGCGGACATTTTAATCAAGGTACAAATGGAACTGACATCTATCAATTCCACACAACGGGACAAATTAGGCACTAGACTTTAGGCACTAGACGCTAGGAAAGAATTTCTTCCAACCTAGAGCCTAGAGCTCTACTACCTAGAGCCTGTGGCTCCAATATTTCCTAACAAGATCGACGGATTAGTACTTCACGGCTCAACACATTACTGTGCGTACACCTAAAGCCTATCAACGTGGTAGTCTTCCACGGGTCTAAACGATTCCTAATCTTGGAGGCGGTTTCCCACTTAGATGCTTTCAGCGGTTATCCGTTCCCGACATAGCTGCCCTGCGGTGCCGTTGGCACGACAGCAGGTACACCAGAGGTCAGTTCGTTTCGGTCCTCTCGTCACATATTCACGTATCACTACGTGTGTAGACTATATCTTCGACCAATCTAATTGGTCGTTGGCATATTATAATGGCGCGAAATCGTTCGCCACCACTATCTTCGTCCGCCGATAAGGCGGACTCCAGTCGTTACGGGGCAAAAGAAAATGTAAAGTTTAAAAATCAAAATGTAAAATTGAAGCGTCCGCCGAAGGCGGACAAATTCTATTCAGATTGTAAATTTTGCTTTCGCAAAATTTAATCAGTATTTTTTGATTTTGATATTTGCATTTTTAATTTCCTAATGCTTCCCACGGTATTGTCTTAAATATTTCTGGTCCTCAAGTAAATTGTACCATAATCACCGGACCGTGTTCGATATGGTTATCAACAGACCAAAAACCTTAAGATTCCACCGTTATTAGCCAAATTGTCATTATGGATTACTCCATAAAGTAGCAATTACTTACTAGAAACGAATCTCCTCAAGAATCAACGCCTGCAGCAGATAGGAGACCAACCTGTCTCGCGACGGTCTGAACCCAGCTCATGTAGCACTTTAAATGGCGAACAGCCATACCCTTGGGACCTTCTACAGCCCCGGGATGTGATAAGCCGACATCGTATCTTTTAGCAATTGTTTCCAATTGTATGGACTATATCTTCTTCCTTCCCTCTTTTGGAGGATGAGGAGTTGGCGTGTTAGCCCGGAAATTTATTCCGGACTAGTCTCGATTTGGGTCATCGAGAAAGTCTCTACGGGTCCAGCACCATTTATTTACTTTCTGGAAATAGTCACATAAATAGCACTGCCGCCAACACCACTTCATTCACCGTCTTACGATAAATGGTGCTGGGTTCCCACGGGATTGTCCTCGCCTAAATTTTGCAAAAAATTTATTCGTAGGATTCCACCGTTATAAGCCAATATTTTTCAACAACATAACAGGGTTCACTCCTGTGTGTTATGTCGAAGTAGCTAATACCATTTCTGGTATGGCGCCCCGATTTGAGGTGCCGAACTCCGCCGTCGATATGAACTCTTAGGCGGAACTAGCCTGTTATCCCTGGAGTAGCTTTTGTCCGATAATCTCTGGCCGCGTCTAACGCGGGCCATCGGTTCACTATGCTCTGCTTTCGCACCTGCTTGGGATGTCCCCCTCGCAGTCAAGCTCCCTTTTGCCATTGCACTATCGGCACGGTTTCCATTCGCGCCTAGGGAACCTTAATAGACTCCTTCGTTACTTTTTAGACAATTTTGTTGTGTACAACAAAATTAAGTGCCAATCTACGAATGTATACGAATCATAACGAATGACTACGAATACATGCGCAAACGAAAGCACAAATCTTGTTTACAGACAGGACATTTCTGCCTGTCTCTCTATATCGCTACTTGCCCTGAGTCGGGCAAGCCCTCCTTATCGAAGGGTAGAGTTCGGACCATACATTAACCGATGAGTACATCGGAATTCTTAATTTCTAATTTTTAATTTCTAAATAAACCCCAATAACCCAATGTCTTAAACATTAAGAAATTGAAACATTATTTAAAAATTGAAAAATTCAAAAATTAATCATTCCTGTATTCACAGGCATCAGCTGGTGGTCTCTGAGGAATATCCACTACTTTTCCTGACTTTTCATGAATGCTACTGACTTCAAATTAAAGTCCAAGGCTTCCTCCATTTCATCAAGTTTTCTTCCTATTGCACCCAATCGACCCGTAAAAATACTACTCATATCGCCATGAGTTCCGTCGTACTCTTGAATTAGGTCTTTAACATGTCTAATCCTATTTTCAATTACATCGGCTTTTCTGATTAACTCGATTTTATATTGTTCAATTGGTTGGTTTCTAAACCGTTCAATAAGCTCGTTAGTAGATTCCTGCTGGTTTTCTGCACCGCTAGCATTTTCACTTGGCATTTCTTCGGACATGTTATTAAAAATTTAGATATTTATAACATTCCTATTGTACACCAAGTAGCTGCGGATACACCAGATTTCCCAGCATATCGCTGATTTACCCGTCATTTTTTCATTTTGCAATTGCCTGCCCCGTAGCGAGATTTGCTCTGCTACTGGGGTCATTTTTCATTTTGATTTTTGCATTTTGAATTTATGACGCCCTCTAACTTTATTTTTTTCGCAAGAGATTAACCTTGCCGGAGGCGCCATAGTTTGAGAACACGAAAAAATTCACGTTCTCAAGGATAGCGCCCCACCAAAACTACCCGCCAGATACTGTTCCCGTACGTTTTTGCCGCACAGGTTAGAATATATATTTTTTAAGAACGCTGTTTCATTGGCGGCTCCATGCCCCCCGAAAGGGACACTTCAAAGCCTAACGTCTACGCTACGCATAAAAAACATATACTCAATACCAAGTTGTAGTAAAGCTTCCAGGGTCTTTTCGTCTAGCTGCAGGTAACCGGCATCTTCACCGGTACTGTATTTTCACCGAGCTGTTCTCCGAGACAGTTGCTCAGACATGACACTATTCAACGCGTCGGAACTTACCCGACACACTCTGTTACTGAAACCTTGCGGGTGCAAGATTTTGACTCCGATTAAAATTAATCGAAGCGGTTCGACGCGAGCCGAACTCTGCATGTCGCCATGCAGTTCAGACTATATCATCCCCGCCATTGCGGGGCTTGGCGTATAGTCGTTGAGGATCCGCTGAAGTTCTCGCAACCGCGCCTTTTGTCGCGCGTTATGCAAAGGATATCGCAAAAGAAATAAGGTACAAATTTCTTTTAGCTTATCCCGTTTATTTATTTCGCAATGGAACACTTTATCTTTTCGCCCCCGAACATTTCCGTAATTTATAAATTTTCGGAACAGATCAATAATTTTCTGATCTTTCATCGCGACAAAAAAATACGGTTCCTTACGATCACCGGACATTTTAGACCCAAATGAACCCTCACCATCCGCTACTCCTGAAAGGAAATAGCCAACAGCATCAGTATTCACCGGTTCGACGTCAAATGATTTTTCAATTACTCCTTTTTCTTTTAGCATTCGGAGATTACGCCGCATTGTATCCATGATTTTTGTTTTTTCTTCATGCGTTACGTGCCCTTGATGATTATCAAGATACGCAAGCGCCTTCCTTAAGATCGCTATCCGATTTTTAGCAAGATCGCCAACAATAATCGGATACTTCTGAAGAAAATCCAGGACAATACGAACCTTTTCTTTTCCGCGCGCCGAAAGATTGAAAGCTCCTTTTACGGGGCTTATAATCCCGGAGCCTTTCATGACTGCCCGATTCACCTTCTTCAGCAACTTTACATCCGCATTCGACACCGTTATATCAACGGCATAGTAATAGCCTTTTGGATGATGATTTGTTGCTTTAATGATCGAACAGGACATTTCTGCTGCAAAGAATCCTGAATAATAGAAATTACTAACTTCATACGTTTCCTGCGGATTGTCCGGCCTCCGACATAAATCGGAGCCACTCGAAACATTTTTACTCATCGGCATATTATACCCGACAAAGTAGTCTCGAGATACTACCGGAGTTTCCCGCATACAGCCAAGTTTTCCATCCCTTTTGGATGGTCCCAGTCTTTTAGGAATTGCGCTACCTTAGGACCCTTATAGTTAAGGCCGACATTCACCAGGGCTTACGACAGTCACCACGTGCATCACGCGAAGCGCGATGTGAGAATTAAATTATGTAGTATGAATTAGTAATTAGGGTTTTCGGAAAATCGCTTTGCGATTTTCCTCCATAATTCATAATTCTTTATTCATAATTCATCCCGCATCACATTCCATGTGATGCACGCAACGCCGTCGTTTGACCTTCTGGCATTGGTCAAGTGTCACCCCCTATACATCCTCTTACGAGTTCGCAGGGAGCTGTGTTTTTGATAAA
Organism: Candidatus Taylorbacteria bacterium RIFCSPHIGHO2_02_FULL_43_32b; assembly: GCA_001820955.1. GTDB lineage: Bacteria > Patescibacteriota > Minisyncoccia > Phycocordibacterales > 2-02-FULL-43-11 > 2-02-FULL-43-11. The sequence goes on along the minus strand of MHRK01000047.1, from coordinate 42,012 downwards.
CAGTTGCCAAGCAGTCTTTCGTTGCATCCAGCACCACTTTTTGGTTTTAATCTTCAAGCGACGAGCTGATTCTTTTATATAGCTCTTGTTTCGCACGACCGTGATGCTTAAGCTTCATCTCACGATCATCTGCATCTTTTTTTGAGCGATATACCTCCAGATAAACAAATTTCCATTCGCCATCTTTCCGATGTGTAGATTTTTGTTCACCGTTATTATGTTCGCTCAAACGTCGCTTGAGATTATTTGTTTTACCAATATAAATCTCTTTGGTTACAGTGTGTTTTTGTAAATAGACGTAATACACAACTATATTTTAAAACCAAAAAGTGGTGCTGGAAAGCCTTATTCCGAAGTTACGGCTGATTTTTTGCCGAGTTCCTTGGAGAACCTTCACTCGTTCGCCTTCGTCTTCTCGACGTTACCACCTGTGTCGGTTTGCGGTACGGATTTCATGCGAATAAACTTAGAGACTTTTCTCGGAAGCGTGCTTTGCCCTATTTCCCTCGGTTGCCCTTGGGATTCTTGCCGCGTTTGGAATCGCCATTAAAGGCAGGCTCCCGGACTTACCTAAAAGCCGTCCTGACGCGTCAAACGTCAAATCCAATAATGCGCAGAGCATACTACACTTCGTCATCTCATCGTTTCGCACGAAAGTTACGGAATATTAACCGTATATCCATCGGGTGCGGCTTTCGCCATTCCCTTAGGACCGACTAACCCTTGGCTGACAATCATTGCCAAGGAAACCTTGGTATTTCGGCGTAGGGGTTTCTCACCCCTAATGTGGTTACTTGTGCCAACATTCTTACTTCGCAACGCTCCAGTGTGGGTCACCCCTTCACCTTCACAGCAGATGCGAAAACTCTCCTACCGCACGAGAAGCATCGCGCTACGCACGATGCCGAATTATGAATAATGAATTATGTATTATGGAGGAAAATCGCAAAGCGATTTTCCGAAAACCTTAATTCATAATTCATACTGCATAATTCGCATCACATGCAATGTGATGCTTCCTGTGCCCTCAAATTCGGTACTATGCTTAGCCCCGATTATCTTCGGCGCAAAATCTCTCGATGAGTGAGCTGTTACGCTTTCTTTGAATGATGGCTGCTTCTAAGCCGACATCCTCATTGTTTGAGAAATTTCACCACCTTGTGATGCACTTAGCATAAATTTAGGGACCTTATTTGGAGATCCGGGCTGTTTCCCTTTTCACCAGTGAAGCTTCGCCCCCACGGTGTAACTGCCGAGTTATAACTCTAAGTATTCGGAGTTTGATTGGTCTAGCGGTCTTTCGACCTGTCCAGACCATCCAGTGCTCTACCCCTTAAAGGATCACTCGACGCTAGCCCAAAAGCTATTTCGGAGAGAACCAGCTATTACCAAGTTCGATTAGCTTATCACTTCTTACCTCAAGTCATCGCAGAGTATTGCACAGCTCTAGCGTTCGGACCTTCCCCTCGATTTCTCGAGGGTTCATCCTGCTCAAGGCAAGCTCACTTGGCTTCGGGTCTGATGCATTAGACTATTCGCGCTATTAACACTCGGTTTCCCTACGGCTTCCTCCTTTAACGGGAGTTCGCCTCGCCGAATGCATCAACTCGTTGGCTCATTCTTCAATAGGCACGCTGCCACGGACGCATCACGCGAAACGCGATGCTCAAGCATGAATTAAGAAGTATGAATTATGAATAATGGTTGGGGAAAATTGCTACGCAATTTTCCCGGCATAATTCATAATTCCTTATTCATAATTCATATCCGCATCACATCCCATGTGATGCGCCCGCTACAACTCTTTGTAAGCAATATGGTTTCAGGTCTATTTCATCGTCCTCAACGGACTGCTTTTCACCTTTCCCTCGCGGTACTAGTTCACTATCGGTCTCGATGAGTATTTAGCCTTACCGGTTAGTTCCGGCAGATTCCTCCGAGCTATTCGTGTCTCGAAGTACTCAAGAATAACGGCAAAAGAGATTGTTTATTTTCACTTACAGGGCTATCACCTTCTTGGGCTCCGCTTTCCAGCAGATTCAATTAACAAACAATTTTGTAACTCTTCTCGATATAAAACCGACGCCGTTACCTTACAACCCCCTGCCACATCTCGCTACGCTCGAGTGGAATTTCTAATTTCTAATTTTTAATTTCTAAACAAATCCCAATGACCAAATGTGTAAACATTCAGAAATTAGAAAATTATTTAAAAAATTACAAAATTTAAAAATTAAGAATTCCGCATCGAATGCAATGAGATGCGGCCGGGTTTGGGCTTCTCCGCTTTCGCTCGCCGCTACTTACGGAATGCTGATTAGTTTCTACTCCTCCTGGTACTGAAATGTTTTACTTCCCAGGGTACGCTCCGAAGCATCGCGCGAAACGCGATGCTTTAAATTTAAAATTAAAAAATCAAAGTGTAAAATGACAATGCAAATTTTTAAAATTGAAAACAAAAACATTTTCCAATTTCTTTCATTTTTACATTTTTAACTGTCATTTTTAATTTTGATATTTACATTTTGCATTTTTCATCACATTCCATGTGATGCTTCGGTTACGGCGTTTTACGCCGCAGGGTTTCCCCATTCGGACATCTCCGGATCAAAGGTTGCTAGGCACCTCCCCGAAGCTTATCGCAGCCACGCTACGTCCTTCATCGCCTCTCTCGAGCCAAGGCATCCACCATATGCTCTTATTTCCTGTTAGGAAATATTTTAACCACCGTTCGCACCGCGACCACTCGCAGTTCGAACGTTTTGTCCCGTTGTATGAAATCAAATTAGGCACTAGGTAGATAGGCACTAGGCACTAGGAAAGAATTCTCTTCCATCCTAAAGCCTAGAGCCTAAAGCCTAGAGCCTCTTGCTCCAACAACGTCTTCTTCTTTACCTGATTAACCCATTCTGTTTCTTAGGCAGAATGGTTTATGGTCTCCGCCAACTAAGGCGAAGAACCAACTGTCTGCGACATTGAAAAGACCTGATATCTTGATCGTCGCGACAGGATAAATGCGCCTGGCTACACTAGGCGCAGAATAATGAAGGATGAATTATGAATTATGGTTTTCCGAAAATTGCTTCGCAATTTTCGGCCGTGATTCATTATTCTTTGATTCATAACTCTGCGTTTTGCTTAGCAAAACGTCATTCTTTGTCAATCAACAAGCCCTGCTGAGTACCCTTTCGGGACTAAAAATCCCGCTTTTTAGCGGGCTCCAGAGTGTCAACACCTAAATGGCGCTATCATCTCTGCCGCTTTAAAGTTTGGATTTTTATTAACATATTCTGAATAGGAGCCATTATACAGATAGGCCAAAAACTGTCAAACCCCGTAGTAGAATTTGGCCTTGCTTTGTGACACAGCAAGCCCTTTATAGCAATAGACCGGTAGAATGCTTATTTACCAACGATATTTTAGACTAAACGCCAAAGTCACGAGGCCAAATTTCACTACGGGGAAATCTTTTGGCCGAAAATGGACGTGGATAGGGTGTGGATATCGTTCGACTTTGCTCCCCAAAAACACGAATATTTGCCTGCTGGCAAATTTCTCTGCTCGGCCCGTCGGCCTGCGCAAGGCTTTTTGGCTAGCAAAGCCTCACTTTGTTGGCAAGAAAAAAAGGTGAATTATGAATTAGGAATAAGGAATTATGCCAAAATCGTTGACAAATAACCGTTTTATTTTTCTTGACACTAATTTAATAACCTGCCACCCTAAAAGAAGTTTGCGTCTCAACCCTATAAATTATGCTCTTTGGAACTATCTGCTTCCTGATCGGTTTTATCATTTGGCTGCCTGTCGCCCACTTAACCAGGGATTTCTGGGAACCCGTCACTTCCCGATCAATTATATTTGGTCTACTTTTCGGAATTATTTTAAGTGGTCTATCAACGGCCACAGGTATAATGTTCTTCAAGGGGCGCCTCGATAGACGAAACCGAAAAGTGCACGCCCCGTTCAACGAAAACCGCCGTGACCTTTCGGACACGGCGGCTTTTTCTTTTATTCTGAATCTTGAATCTGGTCTTTACCTTAATTCATTATTCCTAATTCATAATTCTTACCCCTGATGGTGCCTCCTGTTTGAAATCTCTGTCGTCACCTTTTCAATAGCTCTTGCGGCAGCTTCCTGACCACCAAGACCGAATGATAGTCCGAGTCCAAGCGCGATAGCCACAACAATTCCGGTAAACAATGTCTGAATAAACGGAGCGACAATCTGAAGCTGAAGCAAAGCGGCCATGATGGCAAAAACCCAGATTGACCACTTGGCAACCAAGCCGGCGAAACTGGCATTGCCGATTGCGGCGGCTTGGGCCGCCCCAACCACAACTTTCTGTACAATCTCAGCAATAATCGCGGCAACTAATATTATAAGGGCGGCAACTATGACATTCGGTAAATACTCAACAACCCGGACAAGAAAATCATTGACCCCCTGAAGACCAAGGACATCAACGGAAGCGATAAGAAAGGCGACTATGACAAACCATTTTACGAGTCCGCCCAAAAACATACCGGAATTGAGATTGTAACCGGCTTTCTGAAGCAGTTCATCCAATTTCGCGCGGCGAAGAGCTGCGTCAATCTTCAAAGAGCTGACAACTTGGGCAACTACCTTATCCAAAAGCGCCCCTATCGCCCAACCCACCAAAAAAATGATCAGGGCCATAACCAATCGGGGAACAAAATTGAGAACACCGAGCCATAAATCCTCAAAAGCTGTTTGCAAGGCTTCACTCCATGTTTCTAACATAATAAACTTTTTTTATTTATAAAAAGGCCAACGAAAATTGGAACGGAGAGACCAGCTCATTCCAATACCCAGCCTCTTGATTTCCTCACAAATTATAACATATTGACCAGTTTTCAAGCTGACAAGTGTTGATACCGAAATTGCCCAAAAAACAAGGAGCCTTAAAAAATTGGTTATCTATCCTCCACCAAACCGAGTTTGTTTAATATGGTTTTATGAGGGAAATCGAATATGTCTCTGATCAGCTTATCGTACATTTTTACTCGGTATTCAAATTCCGGCGCCTCAAACGCCGCGTAACGAAGTTCCTTGCCTATTTCAGCCTCCATAGACTTTATCACCTGTTCAAGAGTCTTCCTTTTCATATGTTCGCAAACAATAAGAAGATCAACCCTGCCCTCACTATCCTGAACAAATAATCCCGAAATAAGTAGTAACTTGAGCTTCCCCACTTTCTCGAGCCTCTTAATTAAATCGGATTCGGTAATTAGTACCTGCTGAATGAGCAAGCTCTCCATTGGCTTAAGATACTGAAAATTTTTGCTCAACGCCCAACCGTTTCCCTTTTTCCGCGAACCATTGCCATTTTTAGATACGCGGGGAAAGGGCTTGCGCCTTATAAATGTCGCCTTCTGTAACAAAAATAATTCTTTGTCCACTACCCGACGAAAAAGATTACTTCTTTTTGCTATCTCCTCCACGGTAAAAACCACGTCGGGGCTAAAAAGAAAAACCCTCATTATCCTGACCCTATCCCCGCTGCCGAACAATTTTTCCAATATATCCATGCAAGTGCAAATCAACGAATAAATACGAATTTAAACAAATCAACTTAACGAATCAGAAAACAGACCAGACCTGAAAACGTTTGTGTATTCTATGCTTACCTCATCAAAAATGCGAGAGTTGACCCGGGTCGGTTTTTTCATTGTTATATACTGCTAAACAAATGCACACAAGCGCTCCAATTATTATCCGTCAGAAAATCACGAGCACTAAACTATTTACGAACTTATTGAAATTCCTAATGGTGCCCATTAGGAATTAGGATTGAGCTTCTTTGGCGACACAGTCTTCAAATCCCAAAAAACAAAGCGCCCGCCCCAAAAAAGGGAAGGCTTTTTATAAATACGGCGACAAGAACTTATCGCGGAGCCACTTAACTACGGCGTAAATTTTATTTTTGGGGATCCATGTGGTATGTCTTTCGGATTCGAAACAACCATAGGATACTCCCTGTCTCGTGGGTCGCCTGCGATCGTCGACTTCCACCACTTCAGTGGGTAAATGACCACCCGGAGGTTCATCTCGTCTAATCATATTCTCAATGTTATTTCTTTACTTCCACCAGGATGTAGCAATTCTTAAAAAACGTCCAGACAACAAAAAACCACCCGAAGCATTTGCTGTACGAGCGGTTTTTTGTAGTAAAGTTTTTATTTCAATTCAACTTTACCTCCTTGGCCTAATTTTTCGTGATGCGAAAAATCAGGCACCTCCGGAAACCTCCCTGCCCTTCCGAATTTATTAAAATTCGTCAGGACCTCCGGTAAAGTTGAGTTAAAGTTTACTTTAACTCAACTTTCCCTCCGGCTTCCTCAATTCTCTTCTTAAGATCCTCCGCTTCTGATTTCTTCATTCCTTCTTTAAGCATCTTCGGAGCACCGTCGACAACATCCTTGGCCTCTTTCAAACCAAGACCCAAAACTTCCTTTACAATCTTGATTACGGCGATTTTCTGAGCGCCTCCGTCTTTCAATTCAACATTGAAAGTGGTCTTCTCTTCGCCTTGAGGAGCGGCTCCGGCACCCGGGGCGGCCACGGCAACCGCCGCAGCAGACACGCCAAACTTGGCTTCAAACACTTTTACCAACTCGTTTAGATCAAGCACGGACATCTTTTCAATCGTTTCAACAATAGACTTGAACTTGTCCGGAATCTGAACATCCTTTTTTGTTTCTTCCATAAAATGATTACAAATATACTAATGATGCTAATCTTAACTAATGTATACGAATAACTCCGAACCTGAGAATTAGTAGTCATTCGTCAAGATTCGCATTATTCGTATATTGGTCAAACTATACTTTTTTCTTTGCGATTTCACTAAGCACAACCGCCAACCTCTGGATCGGCGAATTTATAACGTTCACAAACTGGGCACGAAGAGTATTCTTAGACGGAATCAATGCTATTTGAAGCATGGCTTCTTGGTTCAAAAATTTACCCTCGAAAATACCGCCAACTAGTTTGAGACCCTTCTCTATCTTCTTTGCGAAGGTGTGAGCTTCTCTTGCGGGCGCCGTTGGTTCGGCACTGTAAGCAATACCTATTTCACCCGGAAGTTCCGGCATTTCACCTTCCAATTTCTTTGCGCCCAATACTTTCCTGATTAACGTTTTTTTTGCCACAAAATACCCGACTTCACCCGCTTTCAAAACTCGGCGGAGTTCCGTCGCCCCCGCCACGGTCAAACCGCTAAAATTTACGAAGGTTACAGCCTTGGCATCCGAGAAAATTTTCTCGAGCTTTTCGATAATTCCTTTTTTCTTTTCTTTGGAGATTGCCACGATAGAAACAGGCTCTAGGTTTTAGGCGTTAGGCTCTAGGAAATCCTAAAACCTCAACCCTAAATCTTAGCGCCATTTAAATGCAGGCACGGTCACTGACGTTAGAATTAAACTTCTCCCTAACGCCTAGCGCCTAACTCTAATAATATAATAGGCTTCGATCTCAATTTAAGAGAATCGACCTCTGTGAAGGAAATTAAGCATTAGCTGTCCCTCACCTCTTTTTAACAAAAGCGGTTCGGGATGCTCAATCTTCATAGTCGCTAACGCTCCTTGAAAATTGGCACCTTCAGTCTCTGAAGCCCTGTAAAGACAACAGTAACAAAGAAATGGATTATGCGCAACCCCTCCTTAATTTTGCGTTACATTAAGCCCCTCCTCAAACTTAACCCGCACATCCCTTTGGAAAGATTCTCTGTCTTTTTTGGTATTACAAACACGCGCTCATAAGAAAGTACCCGTCTTTGAACTACCTGCTCACTTAAATCCGCTACAAATCAATAACCTTTTTACTCATTTTAACATAGCTATAGCTTTCTTATAATGAGTAGCGAACCGTGAAAATTTTCTAGTGTAAGTATCGTGCAGTTTGTAAATAGAATAACACAAGCTACATTAAACCGAACTCGCGCCTCAATTCAATATCATTCTCGATTTGGTCTGCAATAATATAAAGCATGTCCTTGCCAATTTTGAAATCGGTTTTAATAAGCGCGATCAAGTCCTCGCGATCATATGGATACGCCCAAACGCTATCCTGCAGTCTCCTAAACCCCACAGAAACCAAAGTTCTCCTCACTTTCTCTCTTAGTGTGCGTCTATCCTCACCTATGTCAAAAATCAATATTCGCCATTTTTTATCCCACTTTTTAGGCCGTTCAAACTGGCCGAAAACTGAAGTTGAAAGCACTTTTCTTCCTTCTTCAGTTATATACCACAATCCATTTTCATAAGAGATGAGCCCAAGCTGTGACAGTCTTTTTCTCGCGTTGTATATGGCATTTTGGGCAAGAACGCGTTTTTCCTTTGGTTTCTTCAGTTCCTGCAAAACCCCTCGTACCAAAGCACCAGCATTAAGCGATCCTGCAATCGAAACAGCGAGCGTGGTTAGAATCGCACTCTTTATTTTTGAATTTCTAGTCCTTATTTTCGATTCGGTTTCCAGTTGTCCCATTTTTTTACTTTTTTGAAAAAATTGTTAAATTTCTTCCACTCATTATAACATAGCTATAGCTACGTTATAATGAGTAGTAATCGTAACAATGTCCACATAACAATTGATGACATCCGCTAATTGGAAATTTACTCTGACGCCCCAGCAAACCAAAAAACACATATCTTCTATGAAAACATGCTTCTCTATTCTCGGCCAATAGTATTAGCCTCTCTACCCTTTTCCATTATCTGAGATTCGTAAAAACCGACGGCAAATATCAAAACGAGACTAATAGAAACAAGTCCCATAAATCCCGACAAAAACCTAAAGAAATCTTTATTCAAAAGTCTCATTTTTATTGGCCGGTTGAATTTAACGCGGTTGTGATCAACGTGTCACCTGGAATCATACTTAAACCTTTAGCCAAAATTGCCTTGGCCTTAACCGAATCACCCACAACTTCTCGGTAAAAATCTGCCGTGCGTAGATACCAATTAGCTATGTAAGGTTCGAGATCAACGGCCTTCAGATAATTTGTTTCTGCCAGCGCGGTATTCTTTAAGTAGTAGCCGTACAAATTACCCAAATTTGAGTACAAAACAGCATCTTTTGAGTAAAGATATGAGGCAAATTCCCACGCCTCCTTTGCCCCGACATAATCCTCTATGGCCTTGCGATTAACCCCAAGCTTAAACCAGCCCTCGTACGAGCTCTGGTCGCCACGAATCGTGACAACTGCTTCATCCAGTCTTTCTTTTAACACTTCCCTAGCCTCATTTGGCATATCGGAAGGAAAAACAACTGGACGATTCAAATTCGGAATTTCTATAGTTTCTTCTACAGGTTCAACTGTAAAGTCGCCGGTTGCTGTTATCCCATCTTTAGAAACAAAGCCTGATGTTGTAGATGAAGCGACAGGACTATTTTCCCCTTCTTCGCCCAATTTGAAAATACCAGAAAACAAAACAACCCCCGTAACGACGAGTAGTGCAAATCCACCAAATATCCACTTCATTTTATCTTGCATGAGAAAATATTAGCATAATATTGGCGTAATACCATCGACAATTAAGATCTGGGCATAAGTCCGGACATTTTTAGGCGAGGCGAACAGAAAATTACGAGGCATATCGAGATATGTCGAGGAATTTTCGGGTAGCAGTAGCCAAAAATTTCCGGGGCTTGGTGTTCATAGATTAATTGGGGATGGTAAAACAAAACCCCCCGCGAAGCGGGGGGTTTTGTTTAGCTCTCGCCGAAGGGGCGAGCACAAGTAGCTAATGTTAGTTGCTGCGGTTCTGAATGATACCGCTTGAAGGCAAACCGTAGATACCGTATCCGTTTGTCCAGTCATTATCGTTGGCATTGTCAGTTGTACTGGTTGAGTTGGGTGACCAAATCAACGAGTTCTGAGCTTCTACCATATCGATTCTGGTTGTGGACGCCATCCAGCGGAGTTCTCCACCCTGCGGGATTGACGGATAGGCCGAGTCACCCTTCAAAGTCGTGATGACTGAAGCGCCCGAGGCTGAGCCGCTTACAGTGGCGCGAACTTCGAAGTAGTAAGTCGTACCGGCCGGAATCTGAACAGTCGTCGTAGCACCAGCTGAAGTCTGAGAGTAGAGAGCGATTGTCGGAGTTGTGTTGCAACTTAGGACGCCTGAACCTGCGGAACATGCGTTAGAAGCCTGCAACTGACCGCCTGATGACAACCCACTGACTGCCTGTGAGTAAGCTGAATCTGTGTAGGCAAACATGTTGAGCTGACTAACCGAAGCGGTTGTGGTGGAAAGACTCAATTCAAACTTCGTGATTCCGATCGGACCCTTTGAGTTCGCCGTAACCTTGAAGCGAAGGAGCTTACCATCAGCAACACCAGTTGATGACAATGTGTCCTGAGCAAATACCGGGTAGGACTTCATAATGCGTACTCCTGTGACTGCTGTTGAACCTGAAGCTTCTTTCGTTGCTCCACTCTCAACTCCAGTACCCTGACCGCTCTGGTAATCAACCGCAAGCATGTGGCCGGATGAAGTAGCAGATTCGTCAACTCCGATATTGGACAAGTCAGCCTTGATAGTCAAAAGCTTGGAAGTGTTCTTCGCAACCAAGACAGGTGAAGTAAAGGTTGAAGTTGCCGTTGTGCTCAAGCCTGTGAATGTGGCGGTACCAACCTTGGTTGAACCGTCCCAAACCGTAACCTGAACAATATCCTTCGCCGAGCTAGAAGCTGTGTTTGTCAAAGACAAACCAAGTTTAGCCAAGTTGATATTCTCGTTGGTCGCATCAAGCTTGTAGACACCGATAACCTGATCCGCTGTGCCAGCGGCGACAATGGTGTAGGACGGGCTTGAAGCGTCTGTTGAGACGGCAAGAGCGCCTGAACCAATTGACATTGTCTGACCAGTTGAAGCTGTTACGGTCTCACCGATTGTTGTACCGGAAGTTACGCCGGTCGGAACAATGTTAGCCGCAGTGTCCTCAATACCCCAAGCAAATGTCTCAGGGGAAGCAGCCGCGGTTGAAACGTTACACTTCAAAGCCAAAGTCTTGACTGTGCCTTTCGGGACAACCAAAGCTGTGTCGAATGTGAATACGTATTCATCACCAGTTGTATCAGCATTGGCCGGATTTACAACGTTTCCTGAAGTCAACGAAGTTTCGCCCTCATAGAGCTGACAGCCGCTTAGATTATCTGCTGTGTTAGCAGAGCCAAAAGTCAGACTACCCTTCATTGAAGACAAGCGAACGTCTTCACCAGACTGTGTAGCATCAAGCTGGAAGTTAGCGAAGGTTCGAGCGTTTCCACCAGCAACGATTGTTTGCGCTGCCGGTGTTGAACCGACAGTAACAGCGAGGCTTCCTGACTTAACAGTCATCGTGTTCATCGTGAAGATTCCATTCGATGTAAGCGATACTGTGTTACCAGAAACCAAACCTGTTACGTTCGTCCATTGCGAGGACGGGGTTGAAGCAATCGAGTACTGTGTGTTATTTCCGATTGAAGTTGAGATCTTACCCTTCAAGGTGTAGATCTGCTTTCCGATCGGGAATGTGATTGTGTCAGTAAACGCAAGTGAAGTACCGGCAGTATCGGCATCAATCGGACCGGCGACTACCGCACCGTTCTGGTCAACGATAGTGACGCTGGTCAAAATGCCTGTACCTGTACCTGACGAGGTTGATACTGTGAATGTCATGTTCTGAACTGAAATCGGCTCACCCTTGATGTTGGTTTCGAAACCACCCAAGACCTGATTCGGAACGCCAGCTGCGATGTTTTGAGCCGCAACTGAAGTTGATTTGGTGATTGAAGTGGCTGAACCGGCGCTAATGGTTACCTTTGAACCGTCAAACCATGGGGTTGAGGCTGTGCCGGCACAAGCCGCAGTACTGTACATAAATTCTGTACCAGTTGTCGCAGTTGTCGCACAGTTACCGTTGGCTGAAGGCGTAATACCATAGCCGTAGGTTTCTCCCGTCATGTAGATATCAGTCGTCTTGTACAAGTCGAACTGTATCGTGCGGTTTGCAGATGAAGCACCAACTATATCAGCGACAATCCACATATCCTTAGAAGCACCCTTATCAATCAAGATGCCACCCGGGAAGAGCGTGGTGTAATATTTGCCATCTGAAGAAATTGTTGTTTCGTAAGCGGCACCGTCAACGTAAGTCTTCGTGTTTGAAAGGTCTCCTGAAGCGGCTGAACCGGACTGGTACCAGCGAACGCTCCAGAGTCTAACCTTTTCAGTTGAACCGGCTGTCAAGCGAACGCCTGAGAACCTGTACGATGCTGTTCCGATTTCCTTGGTAGCAGCTGTGTTCGGATCAAAGCTTGAAGCTATGAGAGTAGCCGAACCGAGTGAAAGCGTTGCATTGATTGTGTGGGCAGCTCCTGTGATTGGAAGGGTTCCAGAAACAACAGCACCGTTCGTGTTGACGCTCACAACTGTGAGTGAAGCAACATGACCGGCTGAAACTGTTGAGGAGTTTGCCATGTTACCAGCGATGGTAATGATCTTCGACGTACCAGCCTTGACTACGAACGGAGTTCCGATCGTGGCCTGGTGATTTGAGTTGAAGGTCTTTGCATCACCGATCTGCATGCCATTCTCATCAAGAAGAACGACGCCGGCAAAGTTGGTGTCGACAGCGAGACCTGTTCTCTCGACCGTGATCGAGTTAACAGTTACATCACCGTCAGAACCAGCTGTGAGGAGTATCTTAGTGAAAGGAATTCTTGAAGCGCTAGCCGGAGCCAAAGAGACGCCAGGCTGACCTGGGTCGCCAACTGTGATTCCTGTGCCAGCCGGGGTTGTCGGAGTTGTCGGAGTGGTTGGGGTCGTCGGAGTGGTTGGAGTGGTCGGAGTTGCAACGCCAGAAATGGCCTGCAACTTCGCACGTGTCATAGCTCCAACAATACCTGTACCTGACGTCAAACCAATCGGTGTCAGAACTTCAGAAGCGTATTTGTTCTGGAATTTGATGACTGCCGCTCTGGTCGCAGGACCGAAGTATGAAGTCTCATTTCCCGAAGAACCAACTCCGCTTGCCGCAACTTGAGTCGCGACATCCATGTTAAGGACTTTCTGAAGGTTCATTACATCTTCTCCTGTGTCACCCTGCTTTAGGTTACGCGAAAAAGTGTAACCCATTGAAGGGGTTGTAGGTGTAGTTGGGGTTCCGCCAGTAAGTGATGCCATTACGTTATTTATCGTACTCTGATCGGCTCCGAATGCTCGAATCATTGAAATGATTGAGTCAACTTGAGCCTGAGTCAAAGCGGCAGCACTTGCTGTGTTAATTCCCACGCCGCCAATAATAGCGAGAGTGAGAACTATCCCCACAAAACCCGCAAAAAGTTTCGTAGATTTACTCATTGTCTTTATAAACTTTATAATGATAACTACTTGCCCGTTCTATATATTAAACAATGCGGACAATCGTTACCGCCGCGACTTCTCCAAAAAAATATTAGAGAAACTTAGTTTCGACAAAAACCAATTCGCGACATTAATACTAAATTCAGAATCCCCCAACACTCACCAACCGGCGAATCGGGGAATCAACGACTTTTCCAAACTAATTCGACCACTTTCTCCGTACCTGTTTTACAAGTCCGGACGACTAAAAGCTATCGAAGTTAGTGACAAAAAATAAGACGGAAAAACAACAATAATCTTTCCATTAATGAAGAAAGAATTTCAGTAAATTGCTCTCTCTATTTTATATGTCAAAGTTCATTAAAACTGTAAACCGCACAATCATGTCGCGGACAAAACTTTACCGTGTATGACTATTATATGTCCGGACCAGCTTACCTGCAAAATGACGTTGTGGATAACTACAAAACAACGGGCTAAAACCCGTCATTTTTCGTCATTCATTTTTGTTTACAATCCTATATCTCATCCCTTGCGCCATTATTGCACAGTACGCCCGCTGAGTCAATGTCAAGCGCACACCCCCTAAACCCCGAAAAACGGCCGAAAGCCCGACTCATCACCAAAATATTAAACACCGAAAAAACTCAGCATTCGCAACATATTATGTCACTTGTCAACGACATAAAAATACCTCGTCCATCTTTTCTTGCCCTCCTTCGTCAGACGACCAACATTAACGAGACGTATAAGCTCTCTTTGGACAGTCTTCTCACCATACTGAGGCACTAAACGATGCAACTCGTTAACGGTCAGTTTTCGTCCCGAAGCGAAAAAGGACATCACCAATCTTTCCTTTTTTAATCTCTCGTCAGTACGCAATACGTTATTAACGGACGAGACTTCCATATGATCCGAAATCCGCCCAGAAGACACACCTGCAGCTGCCCCAGAACTTTGATCGGCAATAGATACAGCCATGTTGTCCTTAACGAAACTGTCCTTTTGACGATCCTTGTCCGTATAGAGTTTGTCCTTTATAGCAACGTTAAAGAAGTCCGCTGTAATTGTTGCTCCTAATGTCTTCTTGTCCTTATTTTTATCTTGAATAGTGTTTAAAACAATTTCCAATTCACGAGTCACGATGAAATAATTCGATGGGCTAATTGTTTCCGATACGGCGGCAATTTCAAGCAAGGAAACGATGGAGATAATGTTATCTATTATTTTATTGAATTGGACATCGGATTCTTTACCTGAACTATCATTCTTAATCATTACGGACACTGTGACATTTTCAATTGATTTGATTCTAAGTGTCTGTTTCAGGGGATCATTTTCCGATAAATGTGCGGTAAGTAGAAATACGGCTTCCGCAATTCTTTTTGATTTACCATACACATATTGGCCAAAGAGCCCCCCAAAATGCGCCTCCAGTGTCCGTTGTTGGATTGGTGAAGATTCAATAACTGTCCTTATATGTCCCTTTGATTTCATGAGTGTGTCCTTAAAAGTGATCTAATCTGTTTTGCTATGTTTATCTCTTGTCCAATCTCTACGTGAATGAATGTGTCCATTATAGGTGTCTTCTCTCACGGAGCAACATTCCGTAGACGAGGACCGTGTGTTCTGATTTTGTCTTTTAGAAAAAGCGGAGGCCATGACGCTTGGAGCTTTATGTTTTCGTGCTTATTTTTTTGCGTTTTTTGTTTTGTTTATACAGCTCATATTTTTTTTGCTATTATTGTTGCATGGTAAAAAAAATCCAATCTGATGGTTTGCGCAAAGAAACAAGAGACGCTGTAGTTGCGGTAATTCTTTTTGTGGCGGCAATTTTGCTTACAATGTCGGCCGTCGGAAAAGCCGGTCCTGCTGGTAACTACACCTTTGCGATTCTTGAAAAATTACTTGGCATTGGTTTCTTCCTTCTCCCCGTTGCCACTTTTATGCTTGGTATTTCTTTTTTGACATCGTTCGATAATCGCAGGTTGCCTGTCCCTAAAATACTGGGATCACTTTTTTTTCTTTTAGCGGGTCTCGGACTTATTAACATATTATTTGAAAACGGGGGTATTATTGGAAAGTATTTTGCCATTCCATTTATTAGGTTGTTTGATGTCGGAGCAAGCATCGTAATTTTTTCCGCTCTGGTAATTGCATCCATATTGGTAATATTTGAAGTCCGCCTCTCTATGCAACCTTTTATTCGCCTCTTTCAAGACCTCCGTCAACTTTTTACCCCTACCCCTAAAATAAAGAAAACGATCGAGGTAGACGAGGATGATGCTTATAAAAAAGAGGATGAGCCTGAAGAACCTCCAGAAAGTGAGCCCCCCGAGGAAGAAGAGGTGGAAGATGATGAGCCGACTGTAAGTAAAGGGATACTGTCTGACGATTTTGATGAAGAGGGCACCGACAAAGTTTGGGAGGGTTTCAAATCTTTTGGAAAACAATATACCCCTCCCCCCATTTCTCTTCTCGAACGGGACAGCGGCAAACCAATCGCGGGAGATATCAAAGCCAACGCCAATATTATCAAAAGAACTTTGCAAAATTTCGGCATATCTATTGAAATGGACGAAGTTTCTATCGGACCATCGGTCACACGTTACGCTATCAAACCGGCAGAAGGGGTCAAACTGTCAAAAATTGCCGCTCTCCAGGACAATTTGGCATATGCCCTTGCCGCTCACCCCATAAGAATCGAAGCCCCGATTCCGGGCAAATCACTCGTTGGAATTGAAGTCCCAAACAGCAGTAAATCGACTGTGGGGCTCGCCACCATGCTTGGGAGCGACGAATACCAACAGTCAGACAAACCGCTCCTCATTTCTCTTGGTAAGGCAATCTCTGGAAAATCACATTTTGGCAATTTGGCGAAAATGCCCCACCTTTTGATTGCGGGAGCAACGGGTTCGGGAAAATCGGTTACCATTCACACCATTATCAACTCTTTGATATTCCGAAACTCGCCCGACAACCTCAAGTTCATAATGATTGATCCCAAACGTGTCGAGCTAACTCTTTACAATAAAATTCCCCACCTTTTGACTCCTGTCATTACAGATGCCAAGAAGGCAATTCTCGCTTTGAGATGGGCGGCCAAAGAAATGGATCGCAGATATGAAATTTTGGAAACGAATACAGTTAGAGACATCGAGTCGTACCATAAAAATGTTCTTGCACCAGCCCTTAAAGGGGCAGAGAAAGCGGACAACCCTGAGGAAAGCACCAGTAACCTTCCCGATATGATGCCCTATGTGATTATTGTCATTGATGAATTGGCGGACATTATGACCAGTTATCCCCGAGAGCTGGAAGCGGCGGTAGTGCGTTTGGCACAAATGAGTAGGGCTGTCGGTATTCACCTCATCCTTTCCACCCAGCG
Source organism: Candidatus Taylorbacteria bacterium RIFCSPHIGHO2_02_FULL_43_32b (assembly GCA_001820955.1). GTDB lineage: Bacteria > Patescibacteriota > Minisyncoccia > Phycocordibacterales > 2-02-FULL-43-11 > 2-02-FULL-43-11. The sequence goes on along the minus strand of MHRK01000047.1, from coordinate 25,250 downwards.
CCCATCAGTTAACGTAATTACAGGTCTCATCAAAGCCAACGTCCCCGCAAGAATCGCTCTCCAGGTATCTTCTCAAATTGATTCACGAACAATATTGGACACAGGCGGAGCAGAAAAACTTTTGGGGGCTGGAGATATGCTCTATTTAGGCGGAGACATGGCCAAACCGCTTAGAATACAATCGGCTTATGTCAGTGAAACCGAGGTAAAAAAAGTCACCAAACATCTGCGTGAAGCTTACGCAAATGAAATACCGAGCGAAATAACCCTTACGGAAAATCAAAGTGAAAGTGGCGGTGTAAACGTCTTTGATTCGGTTGATAATGAAGAAATTGATGACGATCTTTACGAAGCCGCAAAAGAAGAAGTAACACGGGCGGGCAAAGCCTCAACTTCATACATTCAAAGAAAATTGAGAGTTGGCTACTCGAGAGCCGCCAGGCTCATGGATATTCTTGAAGAACGGGGCGTAATCGGGCCCTCCGACGGATCCAAACCAAGAGAGGTTTTGAATAGACCCTCTGACAATAATTCCCCGGAACCTGCAGATAATCAACCTCAATGAGAAAAGGAGCAAAAATGATATTTTCGATTATCCTCTCGATCGTAGCAGGAAGTTTTTTGATCTGGTACATATATTACGAAAGCCGTGATTATCTCTCTGGTCCGGAAATACAAATCATCTACCCGCAAGATAAAACAGAGATCTTCGGACCTCAAGTGGAAGTAAGAGGAAAAGCCTTTAGGGTCAACTCCATAACATTGAACGACTCCCCCATTTTTATTGACGAAACTGGGGCGTTTTCCGAAAAATTGATACTCCAGAGTGGCTATAATATAATCAAATTTGAAGCTAAAGATCGTTTCGGCAAAGAAACCGAAAAACTACTTGAGTTTATGGTCATGAGTACACCAAAAGAAATGTAAAATGCAAAAATCAAAATGAAAAATGACCCGCCTGCTTCGAAGTGACGAGGCGCGATGAAAGTAATAGTTATCGAGTAATGTATAAATGTTATGTTAAGCATTGAGACCAGAGCCAAAGCATTTCGGGCAGGCAATGTAAAGTCACAAAAATATTGGTTGCGAGGGATAATATTAGGGGTAACCATTAGTATAATTTTGGATTTATGGTTAATGGCTCAGCCATCCTGCGTAGGCTTGGCAGAAAATGGGTATAGTCCATGTCCGAAAGGATTCGGCATCATCCTCACTAATTTGAAAAATGACTATGTGGTATACCTGAGCATACTTTTTTCAGTTTCCTTGGTAGCACTTTTTATCGGTTGGTCCATCAAAAAAATCAAGACCCGGCATTCGTCGACTTGAAATTTTTCAATTTTTAATTGTCATTTTGCATTTTGATCTTTAAATTTTAAATTATTTAGTAATCTAAACTATCATGGGATTCAAAACAAAAGATAAAGCCCCGAAAGAAGCAAAGACTGTAGGTCAAGTTGATATCCAAAATACGATAGACGCAATCAAAACCAAGTTCGGCGAAGAAGCCATTATGAAGCTCGGCGAAAAGCCTAAAGTCGGCATTGACGCCATCCCGACAGGTTCTATCGGACTTGATGCGGCTCTTGGAGTCGGAGGACTTCCTCGCGGACGCATCATCGAAATATTCGGCCCCGAGTCAAGCGGAAAAACAACACTGTCACTTCACGTAATCGCCGAAGCCCAAAAAAAGGGCGGCATCTGCGCTTTTATAGATGCCGAGCACGCCATGGACCCCGAATATTCAAAAAGAATCGGAGTAAAAATTGATGATCTTCTCATTTCCCAACCGGACACCGGCGAGCAAGCTCTTGAGATCTGCGAAAGTTTGGTACGTTCGGGGAAAATTGATGTAGTGGTCGTCGACTCTGTCGCGGCACTAACACCTAAAGACGAAATCGAGGGAGACATGGGCGCCATGCACGTCGGCAAACAGGCTAGACTAATGTCACAAGCTCTTCGCAAATTGACCGCCATTGTGGCCCGCTCAAAGACCATCGTCATTTTCATCAACCAGATCCGCATGCAAATCGGCGTAATGTTTGGCAACCCAGAGACTACCCCAGGAGGCAAAGCACTCAAATTCTACACTTCGGTTAGATTGGATATCCGCCGCATTGCTCAAATCAAAAAAGGCGAAGAAGTTGTCGGCGGAAGAGTGAGAGTAAAGGTAGTCAAAAACAAAGTGGCTGCTCCCTTTAAACAGACCGAATTCGATCTTATGTATAACGAAGGAATTTCGCGCGAAGGTGAAGTTATTGCTCTCGGCGAGAAATTTGGATTGATAAAAAAAGCTGGTCAGTCATATGAATTCCCCGCCCCGGACGGCAAAGGCGAAGCCGTTAAGCTTGGCCGCGGTTATGACGCCACCAGACAATTCCTTAAGGAAAACTCCAAGATAGAGAACGAGATTTTGAAGCTGATTAGAGAAAAACTGAAGGAATCGTAGAACCCAGAACGTGAAGCGTAAAACGTTCCAGCGAAAGCGGGAAACAAAAGTTACAAATAATTGCCAAACATGAAAACTTGGGAAAATTGGCCGTATTGGTTTAAAGGCGGTGTTATGATATCGGCTGTTGTAATAATAATCAGCATTCCAATTTTAATAGATAATTCAATTGTACCGCAGCAAGAAGGAGGTCTTTTGCATTCACTTTTGAAAATTATGGGACCATTAACCCTAATCGGTAATGGATTAATTTCTTTCATTCCAAGTATAATAATTACAGACGAAGGAATGTTCAGACAAACTGAACTAGGGGCGCTACCGACTCCTTCTGGTGTTCTGCTAAATATTGTTTTTACGTTTATTGCAGGTGCACTATTCGGCTGGCTTTACGGCAAAATAAAAACTCGCAAAAGCTCCGCGACTTCACAAAATTGACAGCTCGCTTTGACCAAATTAAACTTTGAACATGCTTACAGACAAAGACATCGATAAATTAACTTCCGTTCTGGCAACTAAAAACGACCTGAAAGAGCTAGTGGAGGATGTTTCTTCACTCAAAGAAGTCGTGCAAGGGTTAACCACGGCCGTGGATGGACTTGCAAAAGTTATCGATGACCTTCGAATTGAATACAGCGCTATTAAAATGCAGCTCAGCCGTCACGAAGAATGGATTAAAGAAATTGCTAAGAAGACTGGCGTTAAGCTCAAATTCTGATCAATTGGCCGCGGTTATGACGCCACCAGACAATTCCTTAAGGAAAACTCCAAGATAGAGAACGAGATTTTGAAGCTGATTAGAGAAAAACTGAAAGAAGTATAAAATACAAATCCTTTTTAAACACTAGGTAAGAAAAAGCACCCCCTTCAAGGAATGCTAGTCTTTATGTTGCTGGCGCTCTAATACCAGATCTGGATTTATTATAGGATTGCAATCGATTTCTTTCCCCATCTGCTCATAGTAACAATCATCACAAACAGGTTTTCCGTCAATCCGCTGCTCTTCTTCTGCAGATAGAGAAGCCCCACACAGATGACATTTTTTTTCGCTCATAACTATTTACGGCAAACTTCACACATAATGCGATAGTTGCCAAAAAATGCAACCTCAGCTAAACTCTCCCCTATCTTATTAGTTTCCTAGCGCCTAGTGCCTAAAGCCTGGCGCCTATCCTTATGTCACTGATCAACTACAACGAAATAACTGTCCACAAATATATTGAGCACGAAGGTGAACCCTGGGAAGTACTCGACTCCCGCGTCTTTCGAATGCAACAGAGAAAACCGGTAAATCAAACAAAACTTAAGAGTTTAATGAGTGGCAGAGTTGCTGAAGTTACCTTTCACCAATCCGACAAAGTGCCAGAAGCCGAAATCGACGAACGTGAAATTAAGTATCTGTACAATAACAAAGGCGAATTCTGGTTCTGCGAAGTCAAAGACCCGTCTAAGCGCTTCAAAATGACAGCCGAAGAGGTCGGCCAAGGTGGTCAATTCCTCAAAGGAAATACTCTGATTGGCCTCCAAACCTGGAAAGAAAAGCAGGTCGGCCTTCGCCTTCCCATCAAAGTGGAATTAAAAGTGGTTGAAGCGCCTCCTGCGGTCAAAGGCGACACCGCAAAAGGAGGCTCAAAGCAAATTAAACTCGAAACAGGCGCTATGATTAACGCCCCACTCTTCATCAACGAGGGCGAAATGATCCGAGTAAACACGACGACTGGAGAATACGTAGAAAGAGTAAACTAAATCAAATAGAATTTTTTACAACAAATAACAAAGTGGCCGTTGGCCACTTTGTTATTTGTTGTTCGCTTATTGGGGGGGGAATTCCCCGTCCCTTTAGGGCGAGGATGCCTGCCTGCGCGTACACACAGGCAGAGGACGAGACAAATTTTATTAGTTTCTCCAAAATTTACCCTGTCAACACCGAAAATACTCGGTCGTTCGAATTTTCGCGCTTTTCGCTTCGCCAATAACTCCTTACTTATTGCCCTTGAAAGTGATCGACAAAGTTCCGTTCGCGAATCCGGTCTTGCTGGCAGTAAGATTAACTCCGTATGAACCGGCCCCTCCAGATTTAGTATTAATCTGATAGGTCAATACAACCTTACCGAAACTATCGGAAGTGCCGGATAAATATGCCGTTTGCCTTCCCGTAGGACTGACGACTGTAGCAGAAACAAAAGCTCCGGAAACCGGCACTGAATTTGATGAGACTAAGGCAGTAATTTTGACCGTGTCCTTATTATTGTAAATCGACTTATCAGTTGATGCTGATAGTCCTAGTTTATTAGCAACCGTAACGATAAGTGAGGCCGAGGCTGTTTGTCCTCTCGAATCAAAAACTTCGGCAGTTATGATGTGCGTTCCGACCGAAAGAGATTTTGAAAGAGAACTACCCAAGCCGAGTATCCCATCCAGATTGGAAGACCATTTTATTTTGATCGACAAATCACCGTCTTCCTTATCCATGGCCGACGCCCTAAAGGTGACGGCTTGACCCGGCAAAAAAGTGTTTTCCGTTGGAGACGTAATTGTTACGGTTGGCACTCGATCAACCACTACCGAAACGAGCGAAGAAATCGTTTTGTTGCCAGTCGTGTCATAAGCGACCGCACTTATTACGTGACTTCCACTTGTATAGTCATCAGTATTCCACGCAATCGTATAAGGCGCGACGCTATCGGAAACGCCAATATCAGCCCCGTCCACCATAAATTGTACCCGATCAATTCCATCATTATCTGAAGCCGAAGCAGACATCGTTACAACTCCGGAAACAACAGAGTTAGCAGAAGGATAAGTCACTGAAACCAAAGGGGGCACAGTATCGGCTTGTTTTTCCTCAACTGTAAGAGAAACCGCATCCGAAGACGTAAGCCCGTTCGAATCTGTTATGTTGGCGTAAATGGTGTGAACTCCCGAAGAAAACAAGCTATAAAGAAGATCGCCGCCTGTTCCAAAATTTCCATCAATACTCGACGCCCACTTGATACGATTAGTAATATTTCCCTCTTCGTTATCGGACGCGGAAGCAGAAAAACGCACTTCCGTGCCTTTTATCACACTTGAGGTTTCGGCCGGAGTAATAATGGAAACGCTCGGCGCAGTATTTTCCGGATTATCAACAACTGAAATTTCGACAGATGTAGTTGCCGTCTTCAAACCAGAATCGGTGACTGAGGCCAGAATTCTAAAAACTCCTTTACCAAAAGTGACATTGACATCTGAACCAGTGCCGAGCACCGATCCATTAAATGTCCATGAAATTCGGGAACTAATATCACCGTCTTCTTGGTCAATCGCCGAACCTGTAAATCCGACCAATGTTCCAGTCGTAAGCACTGCCCCGTTCAATGGCGAAAGAATAGATACTGATGGCACACTATTGATTGAGCTAACCACGGAAATTCTTACAGTAGCAATAGCCGAATAACCCAGAGAGTCGCTCACTTTGGCAGAAATAACGTGATCTCCGGAACTCAAATTTCTTGAAAATGATCCTCCTTTACCCAAAACGCCATCGATACTCGAAGTCCATTCAATTTTTGCCGTGAGATCACCGTCTTCCGCGTCAGCAGCATTCCCCAAAAAAGCGATCATTTGACCTTCATTAAACACTGCCTGCGAAACTGGTCTTGAAATTGAGATGGTTGGTCGCAAATTAGATCCTCCAGTTGTTAGATTGCCGGCATCAATAAGGCCTTCCGGCTTCTGATCGTTTGAGAGAGGGGTTGTTTTATTAACTCCCCACGCACTCTGTGGTTCGGCTAAATCGATTATAGATTGTCGAATGCGATAAACACCTGTGGCATCGCTAGCCCTTCCGTTTTCAGAAATATAGAGAGCAACGGCTCCAGCAACATGGGGACTGGCCATAGACGTCCCAGACATAGTTGCATAAGCACCATTTTTATATGTTGAGTAAATTATAGTTCCAGGAGCGGCGATATCAATTGATGCTCCCGGAGACACAACAGGGTTTGACACGTCGACAACATTGCTCCAATTGGAATACTTGGCAAGGGTATCATCCTCCCCATAACTCGTTGACACCCCCGCGCCCCCACTTTGGCCATCCGTATCAACAATAGCGCTTACGGTCATGACTTCAGGATAAGCGGCCGGAAAAAAATCGTCCGAGGTGCCCAATTGACTGTCACCACCATAGACTTCGAAAAAAGAATTTCCAGCGGCGACCACATAGACAACCCCCTTGCCAACACTTGTCGCAATTGCTTGTCGAAGGGATCCAGAACTACCCTGACCACCAAGACTCATGTTGGCTACTTCAATCTCATCCGCGTGTTCCGTAACATAATCGACAGCCTTTATAATAATGGAAAGTGCTCCGGCTCCAGAATTATCGAGCGCCTTAACAGCCCAAATCCTTGCGCCCGGAGCAACTCCGACCACACCAATATTGTTGTCGAGCGCGGCCACCGTTCCGGCCACATGAGTACCATGACCGTGTCCATCCATCCCGTCCGTTGAATCAACCGCAAAAGAAACATGCTGATAAACATTGAGATCAGGATGAGTAAAATCCACACCTGTATCGATGATAGCGACATCCGCATTGACTCTGTTATCCACGCCATCGATCAATGCCACATTAGACTGGTTTGCCTTGATTCTTCTTACACCACTCGGAACAGCCTGAGCCAGAGCGTAAACTGTAACATCCTCTTCCACATAAGAAACTCTTTTGTCTTTTTTGAGTGCTTCAAGCCGACCCTTCGGAATATAAGCCGAAAAACCATTTATCGCGTGTCGGTACTCTTGTTTGGCCTTAAGACCAAACGACTTCTGAACCTCCGCTCCTCTCTCTCCCCTATTCAGAACAACAATATAGTTATCCGCAATTTTCAAAGATTCCATCTTTTGAGACGCTTGTTCATTTTTGACGGCAGATTTGTCAAAAGCGGCTACAGCCGCGGCCGATGCATACACGTTAGGCCAATTGGTAACGGCATAAATAAGTGTTGCGGTCAGAACCAAACTTAATCCAAAAAATACGCCAAAATGGAAGGGGGCATGCAAGGGATTTTTGTGCCATTTGGCATAAAACAGAAATTTCGAAAGGAGACGCTCGTGAAGTTTTGCCATAATTATGAAAAATTTACTTTGCTATGGCTATATTATACAAACTTAAAACAAAATCTGTTCGTTGATGTGGATAACAGCAAAAACGGCCACGGCACAAGAGACCCGCAGAATTGCTGTGTGAACCACTTATATTTATCGAGCGATGTATGGCAAAAGCCCCATGTATCTGGCACGTTTTACCGCCTCAGCAAGCTTTCTTTGGTATTTTGAAGAAACACCTGAGCGCTTCCTGGCCATAATGTTGCCTTGAGGACCCAGAAACTTCTTCAAAAGTTCCAAGTCCTTGTAGTCAACGTGTTTGATATTGTTTTGAGTGAAATAGCACTGTTTTTTAGCAAAAGCCATGTTTTGTATTTAAGTTTCTAAAATTTTGTAAATTATGTGTTGTAGCAAGCGTAATGTAAAATTCAAATATCAAAATGTAAAATGACAGTTTAAAATGCAAAAATTGGAGAAAAACTATTTAACGTATTCCATTTTATAATTTTGCATTGTCACTTTGAATTTTGATCTTTACATTTTTAATTCCTTTTTAAACCTTCGGTTTAAAAAGGAATGTCTTCCGGATTAATTTCTTCTTGAGGATACTCGATCGCCCCCTCTTCTTTATCCTTGGGTTTTGAGACTGGAGCAGGTTTTTCTGTCGCACTTTGACCCCCGCTATAATTCCCTCCCGGAGTCGTTTTTGGTCCAAACTGCACTCTGTCTGCCACTATTTCCGTGCGATATTTTTTCTGGCCGTCTTTGTCATCCCAACTCCTCGTTTGGATTCTTCCTTCTATGAAGACTCCCTGCCCCTTTTTAAGGTACTGTGCGGCCGTCTCAGCCTGTCTTCCAAAAACCACTATGTTGTGAAAGTCTGTCGATTCCTGCTTGGCCCCGTTTTTGTCTTTGTAAACGCGGTTTGTGGCGATACCAAAAGATGCCACCTGAATACCCGAGGGCAGTGCCCGAATTTCCGGATCTCTCGTCAGATTTCCGTAAAGAATTGCTTTGTTTATGTACATGATAGATTTTTAACGAACGAAGTGAGTATAAAAATCATCACCCCGTTAAGTATCCGCCCTGGGCAGATTCTTTCAAATTGTTTGTAATAGACAACACTCCCTGCCAATAGTACCACGGATTGAGAAAACGGTAAATGCGTGGAGGCTGTATTTGAAAGAACTTAACGGGGTAGCGAAAAATATAATCGCCACGCTCTTTATTTTTCAGCTACTCCGCTATGGCCGCATCAATGGCCTTATCAAGCTCTGTTTCAGAAACCTCTTTCTTAGGAGTCTGATCGGCTTCTTTTTTCTCCTCAAACTTCGGCACCTCGCTCTTTCTGTATGAAGGAATTCTTGGTGCCGTCATAGTATTTTCTCGCACAGTTTTTATAAGAAGATACCTCAAAATCTGAGGATTTTTCTTAAAGGCGGCTTCGATTTTGAGCGCATCTGTAGGTTCAGCCTCAAATTTTACCCAGCCGAAATAGGCGGAATTGTATTTTTGATACTTTCCGGCAAACTCTTTGCGCATTTCGTAGGTTAACTGGCGCAACTTTGGCGACTCTTCGCTCACGACAACGGCCTTCTGCTTCTCGAGAATATCCTTTATAGAGGATACCTCGGCTCCCAATTTGTCCTCAGGCACCGATGGGACTATGTGGTAGCCAATTTCGTAGATTTTTCCTTCGGCTTTTTCTTCTGCCGTATCCACGGTGGCTTCGGTGACCTTATTTGTTTCTTCCATTATTTACTTTATAACTACTAATTTGTAGGAGTGAGATTAGCACAATAATGATACAGAAGTCAAAATTTCCCTATTGGAAAGTCGCAAGCGAAAAGTACTTGACCAAATTTTTTATTGGAGTATGCTGAAAGTAGTAATTTGCCTCTGCGGGGTCATGTTGACTGGTCGGAGTGGAAGCCCCATCGCTCTTTTTTTCATTGTAGGGCGGTGGGGCTTTTTTCTCCCCATCTTACATTCTTAAGCCGTCGTTCTCGACGGCTTTCTCTTTGACCGCACCAAACCCTACAATCCAAAAAATTTAAGCGTATTTTCGAGAATCTGCTCTCTTGTATTTTCCAACTCCAGCTTTTTTATTTCGGCTATACTTTTGACCACCTCGCTTACATATAAGGGCTCGTTACGCTTGCCCCGATACGGCTGTGGAGCAAGGTATGGGCAATCGGTTTCTGCCAAAATTCGCTCAATCGGTATCGCTCTGACAATTTCATCGTAACTTCGCGCACCAGCTTCTCTTCCTTTAGCCTCGGATTTTCGAAGAGGAAAAGTGACAAGCCCCGTAAAAGAAATGCTAAATCCTAAATCCAGAAAACCTTTGGCCTCTTCATAACTGCCTGTATAGCAGTGGACATCACCAATATTTGTTAACCGTGATTTGTAGCTACTCAAAATTTTAACAGCATCGATATATGCCGACCTGCCCGAACCATTTCGGATGTGAAGCATGAGCGGTTTTTTCGACTCGATAGAAAGTTCGATATGCTGACGAAAAATGTCCTCCTGTTTCTTCAAATTTGTCCCGTCCGAATCGACACGGTAATAATCGAGCCCGCACTCTCCAATGGCCACAACTTTTGAATTTTCTATCATTTTTCTATATGCATCATAGTCAAATTGTTCGCCTCGAGATGTGAACTCCGCTCCCCCAACACCCAGCTCTTCCTTATCGTGAAATGATTTATCCGTATGTATAGGATGAAGACCAACAATGGCGTAAACTCCTTCTTTATATTTCTCCGCCAATTCTACTGCCGATTTCGAAGTGTCTTTTTGAGTGCCGACAACAGCCATCCAGACACCCTCATCAAGCGAGCGTTTTATCGTCTCCCCCCTATCGTCTTTATAGGCCACGAAATTCACATGCCCGTGTGCGTCCATATACTTGAGAATCATGAATTAAGAATAACGAATTATGAATAATGGTTCAACAAAAAACGTCCGGCAAAAAAGTCAGACGTCAAAAAACTTTCTGTATGCGATTAAGAAACCGCCTGTGGCTCAAATGCCGCCAAACCACTACGGACAAAAAGACAAAACAAAAAACCACTAAACCAAGCAGGTAGGTATACGTATTATTCATATAAAGTGGGTTTAAATATTTTTTCGTAAAATTCAATAAGCGGTTTTTCGCCGTTGTCTTTCACGAAATTTGCAAATCCTATCTGGGTATTTACCTCCAAAAGATATATTTTGCTATCCTTGCCAATAATAATATCAAGCCCCGCGAAATTTAGTTCAAATTGATCGAATATTGGTGATATAAATTCAGCAAGTTTTTTCTTTAAATTCTCGTCTTCTATAATCACAGCCTTGGCTCCGTCCCAATGAAGTGGGCTTAAATTGCCGTTGAATTCGGCGCCTGAAATATCTTTTTCATATAAAAGTGCTATTTTTTTATCGTATACTACAACCCGATACTCTTTATCGATTTTTACGTATTCCTCGGCCAAAGCTACGTAATCATAATACTCGGATCTATGATCAAATATTCTCTCCAAGGCATCGTAGACGTGGCGGCTTTCGATGCAAAGAGCGACGTTTAAACCCCTGGCTCTCGAATTTGGCTTTAAAATTAGAGGTAAAGTAAAACTCTCCATTATTTTTTGCGTCAAAGAGGCCAAAGTGTCTCGGCCGTTTTTGATCTCGCCCCCCTCATTATAAAGCGGATCGAAAAAACCTTTTGCTCTCGGCATTCGAACAACGCTCTCCAACAGTAAATGGGTGAACTCCTTGTCTTTGCAAATTTTTTCTACAGAGGCACTATTAAAAGGAGTGGCGTAGTTGGCGAAAAATAATTTTTTTTCGCCCTCTCTAACCATCACAAAATTGCCATTCTTGTCGAATATCTCGACCCGCAAGCCAAGATTCCGAGCCGCCTTGATTAAACAGCGAGTATTTGTTGTTTGGTGAATCATTTTTTCCCTGAAAAAAGAGGCCTGTACATATCGTCCTCCAATTTTATCTTTAATTCGGCTTTTCGCACTTTTTGACAAAATTGAACCGGAGCATTCTCAATAATGGCAATTGGGTATTTTTCACGTCCTTCCCCCATTGTTAAAACCGCAGCAGTAGCCAATCCGTCAGAAATGTTGGATCTCGAATACACAAACTTCCTGCCAAATATATCAGACTTTCCCCGATAATCTCTCACACCACAGAAACCGGCATAACCAAGCGCAACCCCCGTCACTCCGGCACGAAGCGGCACCGTTTTGCTGTCCGTAATCAATACTCCTAAACGCTTTAAACCGAACTTCTGCAGAAGCTCTGATCGGATGCGCTCCGCAGACCGGAAACTGTCTTTGGGCAGAAGAATGAGCTTGCCCTTAGCATTTGACTCGTCCACCCCTGCATTTGCCATCACCATACCGTCTTTGATGGTAAGCCAGACATGTTTAGTCTTCATGTAAAAATCGCTCTCTTCTTTAATGATTTTCTCCTTGGCTTCAGCACTATTTGGGAATACTGTCCTCCCCTCCGATAGAGCAATAATTTTTGAGGTAACTACAACGACCGACCTTTCTTTCAATTTACCCGCATACTCAAAGAGGAAAGAAATAATGTCTTCTCCCTCCCAAAATATTCTAGTTTTTAAAGGCCGAACTATCATTATTTATTTTCCGAAACTTCCTTCCCGCGAAGAATCCTGACTCCGGCATAAGAAAGTGGGGTGTATAGAAATCCCATCGCCACTTTGTAGAGCCGCCATGAGAGGATAATACTTATAAGCGTTTTTGTCTCATAAATACCCGCGAAAGCCACGACCATAAATATGACTGTGTCCAAAAACTGCGACCAGAGATTCGATAAATTTGAGCGCAACCAAAAATATTTCTCTCCAAACTTTTTCTTCCAAAAGAAAAAAGACAAAACATCTTGATACTCTGCAATAACAAAAGCTAAAAGTGATGCCACGGCTATGCGGATCGAAACGCCAAACATCTGATTGTAGCCTTCCCTTGCCCACAGTCCCTCGCTCGACCATGGCAAATAGATAGACAAAAAAGAATAGGCAATAAACAAGGCCGTGCTAAAAAAACCGGCTAAGACAAAAAGTTTAGCGATTCGTTTTCCATAAACTTCACCGATAACGTCTGTGGTTAAGAAAACAAACGGAAATGAAAATACAGCCACTGATAAATGGGAACCGAAAATAAAAGGCATAATTTTAAGCCCCAAAGTATTTGCGGCGAATAGCGAAGTCAAATAGATGGCGAGCGCCAAAATGATCTTTCTAAGGGAGGAATCGTTAAGTTGAATCATTTAATTTTGTTTAAAATTGTAATGTGCAGCGAATAAACTGCAGACATTACACTTAAACAAAACTAGACCAGCTAACTTTTTTATTATTATGAATCATGGCGGTGAAATTATTCCTTTCGTGGAAATAGCGTATCAGTTTTTTTATTTTCCGCAATGGCTTCCTTAATTTTACGAGATGTATGAGGCATAATCGGGGAAAGTAAAACAGCGACCTTGTTGAGTTCCCTACCGAGATAAGCAATTTCCTCTTTGCCTTTTTGAAGATCGGTTTTTACCAACCGAAAAGGTTGAATCTCTTGAATTCTCTGGTCCGTTTTCTGTATTATTTTCCAAATTTCATCACAGGCCGCTTTTATATCAAAATTTTCCATAGCGTTGATGTAAATTTGGTTCTCCACTTTTTCCTCGCTGATTTCAACTGATACTTGATTGGCAATCATCATTTGAGTAATCCTGCTTGCAAGGTTACCGATACCGTTAGCCAAATTTCCATTGTAAGCTTTCTTGAACCCTTCCTCAGTGTAATCGCTGTCTTCAAATGGATGGAGCTCTCTTGCAACATAGTATCGAAGTGCATCAACCCCATACTCCGAAACAATGCCGACAGGGTCCACAGTATTACCCAAAGACTTCGAAATTTTTTGACCATTCTTCGTAATAAAGCCGTCAATAACTATGGTTTTTGATGGTGGCAAGTCCGCTGCCATAAGCATGGCCTGCCACATGGCGGACTGCTGTCTCAAATTATCTTTCCCGCAATACTGCACTACCCCGCCCGTTTCCTGCCACCATTTCTTAAATTTAGCCTCGTCCTCGGGCCAGCCTATCGCGGAAATGTAATTTACGAGAGCGTCAAACCATACATACATGACATGCTCGTCGTCGCCGGGCACCGGAACACCCCAGGGCATTTTTGTTTTGAGGCGCGAAATACTGAAATCCTGAAGCCCCCTTTCCACGAAAGCCTTTATCTCATTGAAACGGAAATCGGGCACGACCAAACGGGGCTGTTTTTTGTAAAGTTCCAAAAGCGGTTTCTGAAATTCAGAAAATTTGAAAAAATAATTTTCTTCTTCGATAAGCTGAATTTCCTGATTCGGATGAATTGGACATTTTCCGTCCACAAGTTCGGATTCGGTCTTCTCAAGTTCACAACCGACGCAATATTTTATTTTATAATTTTTTTTATAAATGTACCCCCTCAAATCACACTTCCTCCAAAACTCCTCGGTCGCCTTGATGTGGTTTGGATCCGTGGTACGGATAAAATTGATGCCATCCGAAAGGTTAAGCAACTGTTTCAAATCCCGAAATTTTGCGGCGCACTGGTTTACATATTCCTGTACGGGGATGCCCTCTCCGCTCGCCTTTTGCCATATTTTTGCCCCGTGCTCATCCGTGCCGGTGTTGAAAAAAACGTCAAATCCCTGTGATTTTTTCCAGCGAGCAATAATATCTGCACGAATGATTTCCATGGCAAAACCGATATGCGGTTCCGCATTAACGTAAGGGAGAGTGGTGGTTATATAAAAAGGGTTAGACATGAGATAAAGCGTAAAGCGTTTAGCGTGAAGCGTTTAGTTGAGACAATTTGCGATTTTTAATTTTGCCATAGAGCATTAAAATGCAAAATTTAAATATCAAAATGTAAAATGACAGTGTTAAATGTAAAAATTTAAGAATACAAAATTTTATGTGGTTTGATTTTGCCATAGAGCCAGCCGAGAATTGCCCCGCAAAGGAAGTAAACGGTTCCACTCGCAATATATATTATCAAATCAGAACTACCGAAGAGCATCCAGATCAGCGGATTAATTATTTGGTTTGTTAGAGGAAGAGAAGCAAATTGATGACAGGCCACAATTAGCGTTGGTATACAGATCATTTTATCAACATAAGACCCGAGACATAGCCAGAGAATGAATACGATAGCAAACAACATTCCTCCCCTCAACCAATATGGCCAAGTACTCCACTTCGAAATTTTTAATTCTACATTGCCTGCCCGAAATGCTTTGGCTCTGGTCTCAATGCTTAACATAACATTTATACATTACTCGATAACTATTACTTTCATCGCGCCTCGTCACTTCAAAGCAGGCGGGTCATTTTCCATTTTGATTTTTACATTTTCAATTTCCTTTCACCCAATACGGCCACAATTTGATTTTCAAAGGTTCCATCTTATTCGTAATTCATTCGTTAATATTCGTATCATTCGTTGATTAGCACTTGCTAAGCTTTACTAAGCTTACTCTTCTCCAAATCGTTAAACCATTCCATAAGAAGAGTTGCAATCGGAACGGAAAGGAAAATGCCTAAAAATCCGGCGAGCTGTCCTCCGACAATTAAAGCGACAATTACGATAAGTGGAGGAACGCCAACAATCTTTTTTACAACCAATGGATATATGAGATGATTTTCAAACTGGTGGATAATCAAATAAACGCCGGCAACAATTAATGCGAGAGTCACACCCTCCTGCGCGTACCCGACAGCAATGGCCGGTATGGCAGCCAAAATGGGGCCGAAGAGCGGAATTATTTCGAAACACGCGGCTATCACAGCCAAGACTATGGCATTTTGCACCCCAAAAACTATCAGAAAGAGGTAGACCAAAACCCCAACAAGCACACCAAGGAGAAGCTGACCCTGGAACCAATAACCAATTTTTGTTTCCACTCTCTTCCAAAGACCGAGCACATAATTTTCGTATTTATTTGGGACAATAACAGCCAAGAAATTCCCAACCCCATTTTCTTGCACAGCAAGATAAAAAGACAAAACAATAATCAGAACGAAACTAAGAATTCCGCCGAAAAATAGACTTACTACTCTAAGAGCTCCTTCCGAAGCGTTTGAGAAAATCTGCGACAAATTATCCATAAAACCGGTCAGTGAAAATCCAGTTCCAACCACCCTTGTTCCCTCGGTAATACCCTCAGAGAGCACCTTGGCGGTATTCTTTTCAGCCGTAAAATCTTCCTGGAGAGGATTCCACAAAGAAATAGTGTCGATATATTTCGGCACCTGCCCCAAAAAACTGGCGGTATCTTGAACAAGAGACGGTATGAAAAAAAACACAACAGTTGAAGCAACTATCGCTAAAACCAAATAGGTGATGATGACAGCGGCCACGCGTTTAATCCGCCACTTTCTCATGGAAACTATTACGGGTTCTATGGCAGATGCGAGGACGATAGAAGTCAAAACAACAAGAACAACATCCTTAACCGCAAAAAGAAGCCAAACGCAAAGGACAATAACCACGGCCTTAAAAATCGTGCCGGAGCTAATGGTAATATGGAGATCTCGATCATGCATTTCCGCCATAACCTATATGCTATCGCGGATAGAGAGGCTTGTGAAGCTTGAAGCCTATTCTTAAAGTCTACTTGCCGAACGAAAGAATTTTGATCATGTCCTCCTTCTTCATTTCAGGACCAATCCATGACAGGTTAAGATTGTTGTCTACAAATATCTCTTTAGCCAAATTCCGAATACGTAAGCTCGTCACTTCAGTGATTTCCTTAGCCAATTCTTCGGGCTTTTTGAGCGGTTTTTTGATAATTTCCTGCGAGCCGTAAAATTCAGCCAATGAGTCCGACGACTCGAGTCCAAGATACATACCGCCCACAAGATAATCCTTAACCTTGGCAAGTTCCTTCTCCGGCACCAAAGTGTCCCGAAGAGAAGCCAGCTCTTTCAAAATTTCTTTTATTGCTTCGACTAACCTTTCGTTTTTGACGCCTGCAGACACGGAAAAAAATCCGTGATCGGTAAACGAATCCTCCGAAGCATTGACGTAGTAACAAATCCCGAGCTTGTTGCGCATCTTCTCAAACAAACGAGAACTCATTCCGCCACTTAAAACTCCGGTTAAAACTTTTAATTCCGCATTCTTTTTGGCATAAGCATCGAATGTCCTGACCCCCAAAACAAAATGGGTCTGATCGGTCTCTTTCTTTTGGTTCGAAATAGCGGGCATGTCTTGTTTTTCGCTTACGGGCAACTTCCCTCCTCCTTTCTTCGGAGAAGAAGACTGGAATTGTTTTTCCACTAACTTTAAAATTTCTTTTTCGTCTATCGAGCCAGAGACAACGACAAGGGTTTCTGGCGCCGTGTAAAATTTTGAGCGGTAGTCGATAAAATCGGAACGCTTCATTTTGGACACATTCTCTTTTGTGCCGGCAATATCCCACCCCGCCGGCTGATTGCCGTAAAGCAAGGACATAAAAATGTCCTGAACTTTTCGCTGAGGAAGGTCGTTGTACATATTGATTTCCTCGATAATGACCCCTTTCTCTTTTTCCATTTCGGCTTCCGGCAGGGTTGAGTTTAAGTAAATATCAGAAACCACATCCACAAGAAGCGGCGCGTGTTTGGCCGCGGCTTTCGCGTAATAACCCGTATATTCCTGCCCTGTAAAAGCATTGTATTGAGCCCCGACAGAGTCTAATTCATGCGAAATATGAAGTGCTGTCGGCCGTTTTTTGGTACCTTTAAAACACATGTGTTCCAAAAAATGAGAAAGACCGTTTATCTCTTTTGTCTCATATTTGGAGCCAACCGCCACCAAAACCAAAACCGTGACAGTGGGGTTATCTTTCATAGGCACCGTGATAATTCGGAGACCATTTGGCAAAGTTTTCTTTGAAAAATTCATTTTGCAAGTCTACCACGTGATATCGTCTGACTCAATTTGAAGCAATTACCGTGCGATAAAAGTCCGAGGTACGAGGCGACGGTCTCTGGCTTAGAAGTAGCGGTGATCTTTCTCAACATTCTCTTTTTCGTCGCCGTTCTCAAAACTCGATGTTTTGGATAGTGAATCCATCCCAGAAAATCGACGCCCGAAGACGCCGTCTTAATGAAAACCTTATCCGGATGCAACGACAATTTGAGACGATTTTCCAAAAAATCGCGGACTTTCGGCAACGCTTCCATGATCACTTTTTTGTCATAATGCATAATCACAAAATCATCTACGTATCGTAAATAATATTTCACTCTTAATTCCTGTTTGATGTACATGTCAAATTCATGCATGTATACGTTCACGAGAAGTTGAGACGTGAGATTACCAAGCGGTAATCCGACACCCGGAGCTGTTGTGTGAAAACTGGAGATAACCTGATTTATGAGCCAATGGATATCGGGATCAGCAATATGGCGTTCAAGGATTTTTATAAGAACCGCATGGTCAACACTCGCAAAAAACTTTTTAATATCGCACTTGAGTACAAAACATGTGCGCGTATGATTCTTTGATACCTTGCGAGCAAAGTCCTTGAAACGATCGAGGGCTTTGTGCGTTCCCTTATGCTTTCGGCATGAGTAAGAATCATAAATAAACCTAGTATGAAAATGCCAATATAATTCTTTGTAAATCAAATGATGCAACACTCTATCGCGCACTGTTGCTTTGTGGATGTTGCGAGGCTTTGGATCAGAAATATTGAACGCTGAATATGGACCGTGAATGTAGGTTTTGTTTTTGAGGTCTGCATAAAGGCTGGCTATATTTGTTGCCAGCTCGGCCTGAAATTTAATTACATCCTTTTTGTGCTTTTTGCCGCGCAAAAACCTTTCCCACGTCAGGAGTAAATTTTCAATCGTAATGATAGAATTGTATGTATGAGTAAACATGACGAGCAGAATAAACCAGTAAGTCACCCCCCCCCCCGCAACAATCCCGCTTGTTCTTGTGCGTGCGAAAGAAGCTTATCAAGCGTGGCATAGCTCAATCGCAAATTTAAAACGTGTCGATCGCTATACGATCGGTGCAAAAGTTGATGATATTTTCCTCTCACTTCTCGAACTGATATTCAGAGGTTGTTTTGCCTATGACAAATTCGAGAAACTATCCCTGGTATCCCAGGCTATCGCAAAAGCTGATCTTCTCAAATTCTTTCTACAGTTAAGCTGGGAACATAAAGTCATTGACCATAAAAGTTACGGTGCTCTCATTTTACTATTGGATGAGGTCGGGCGCATGCTTGGTGGATGGAAGAAAAACCTTGGAGACAAAACTCCCACTAACAAGTAGTGGGAGAAATCATTTGAGTTGCAGAAGCAGAGGAAGGCATTGTCGTCGTTCCAGACATTCTCGAAGTTGCCAAGGTTGAACTTGAAGTCACCGTCCGAGTTGCAGTTCACGTTCGGCACCTTGTGGTTGCCGTCGGCATACCTCATCAGCAATGTACGACGCGCCGTCTATCTCACCAAGAAGAGCACCAGCTCCCCTTTGAATTTTATTCCGAGTCTTATACTCGCTGGCACATCGCACCGACTTATTTGATTTTTTCATGAAAGGTAGCACTCGTCCGTAAAGCTCATTCAGCAGAATGACCTACTGGGTTACCCGACGGACCGCTCGCTGATTCCTTAAACGAGAATTCGATGGCATGAAACCGTGGCCGCATGCGCTATCTAGGTTCCGGACAATATTATACAAAATTTATATAAAAAAATTGAGCCCTCGCGGTGAAGCAAGGGCTCAAAGGGTCTAAGGACCCGAAGAACAAACTGAGTGCCCAAGTTTCCAAGGGCTACTCGACGTCGCAGAAGCAGAGGAAGGCATAGCCGTCGTCCCAGACATTCTCGAAGACGCCAAGGGGAAACTGGAAGCCACCGCCCGAGTAGCAGAGCACGAGCGGCACCTCGTGGTAGCCGTCGGCATCTGCCCAGAGACGATCCTTTTCATCGAAGGAAGTATACCACTTACCTTTCGGCAGTTGATCGCGCTTCTGATCAAAGACGAGGGACGCACCTTGTGCGCCGGTGTGGATGGCCTTTTCCGTTGCCAAGAACGCCATACGCTCTTCCGAGGTGGTCGTGCCGGGGACGATTTGCTTGAACGCGCGAACGCGGAGCTTGTCGCCAGGCTTCAGGACCCGAGTCGGATTCGGGAAGTTCTTGTCGGTGATCTCGTCGCTGTAGTAATAGAACTTTTTGCGGTTCTGCTTACCGAACTTCGTGAGCCGCTTGTCGTGCACGTAATCATCGGGCACCGTAATGATGCCGAGGTCCACGAGCAGAGCGAACTTTTCGGTGGGTTCCGCAGGCGCCTCTTGGCGTCGGGGCTCCGGCTTCTTCCAATCGCCGAAACGTGCTTCCCGATCATCCGGAGAGAGGTTGTTGAACCGCTCCCATTGATCGAGAGTGAGCTGACCCGCCCGATATTTCGAGAGGGTGTCGATTTGCAAGCCAGCCAATTTGGCCGATCCTGCGTCGATGACAGTGTTCATCGTTTTTCCTTTCTTTACTAAATGTGCTTTCGGAAATCTGCCGAATCAGTCGCAAGGGTATCTTGCTCTAACAAGAGTAGCATAATTAGCCATACTTGTCAACAAAATTTGGCATTACAGATGCCTGTAAACATTTAGCACCAATTAAAAGACTTCCCACCAACAAAAAACCAAGGAATCACCTTGGTCGTCTAAACTGGCCAAACTCGATTGCCATCGTATCTAATCTCAAGGACATCATCCATTTTGAAAGTCATATCGCATAAGTTAGACTCTGTGGCGTCGTTCCCCTGCTTGTATATCCTGAACACTTCAGCGCTAAAAGGTTTGCGAACACGCACAGCACTGAAATAGAAAATGGAGTGGTCCAGTTTGAATTCAAAATCTCCACGCATTTCCCAACAATGAACGCTGTTCATAAGCTAGTCCAAAGACTAGCGCAAAACACCTAAAAATGGAATCTGAGAGACTGCTCACAATCTAACCGCAAGAGTATGCTGAAACACATCGCTTGCCCGCCCAAACTTTAAAATTTCGGCTGCAAATTACCCACTTCTCCTCGACATATCTCGATATGCCTCGTCGAATTGTGAAATTTTCGCTCGAAATTTTAAAGTTTGGCCTGGGCATTAGATTGTGAACAGGCTCTAACTGAATTTCTGCTTGAAAAAAGCGGCGAGCTCATCAATTTTTATCCTATCCTGTTTTCCGTTATCTCTGTCGCGTACCGTAACGTCGCCCTTCTCCAAAGAATCGAAATCGATCGTCACGCAATATGGCGTTCCTATCTCGTCCTGGCGGCGGTAGCGCTTGCCGATGTTGCCGTTATCGTCGAATTCCACGAGGCCAGCAATTTTTCCTTTCAGCATGCGATGAACTTCTTCCGCCTTTTGAACAAGTTCGGGCTTGTTTCTAAGAAGAGGGAAAACCGCTACTTTTACCGGAGCAAGATGGCCAGCCAATTTGAGTACAATACGCGGCTCCCCCCCTAGCAGATCTTCAGTGTAGGCGTCCGAAAGAACCGCAAGGAACACTCGCCCTAAACCCATTGATGTCTCAAGAATCCAGGGAATAAATTTTTCCTTTGTTTGTGGATCGGTATAACTCAAATCTACCCCTGAGTACTTCATATGTTGAGTGAGATCATAATCAGTTCGATCGTGAATGCCTTCCACCTCATCAAATCCGTAGGTAGGAAAATTGTACAAAATATCCCAAGCATCGGAGGCATAAAACACCAAATTTTCGTGCTGTTTCCATTTCAGATTTTCTGCCCGTATACCCAGACTAAGGTACCAATCCCATCTTTCTTTTTTCATCCGCTCATACGCCTCCTTATTCTCGTGAGGGCGAATAAACAACTGAGTATCAGCTTGTTCAAATTCCCGCGTCCGAAATAGGAAATTTCGAGGCGAAATTTCGTTTCGGAAAGCTTTACCGATTTGGGCCACACCAAATGGAACTTTTACGCGCGTTGAATTCAATATATTTTTGTAATTGAGATAAATTCCCTGACAGGCTTCACCCGGGAGGTAAACCGGACGCTCACCCGTACTTGTAAAATCGCCCAGGTTAGATTTTACCAGCAAGTTAAATGCCCTAACCTCCGTAAAATCACGAGCGCCGCATTGAGGGCATTTTATTTTAGATTTATTTGCACTAAAGAGTTCGTTAAGCTTTGCTTCACTCATCTTCTCATCGGCGACAACGCCAATTTCCTCCAGTTCTTTGTCGACCCGAATGCGGGTGTTGCATCTCTTGCATTCCGACAACGGATCAGCAAAACCCTTCGTGTGTCCGGATGCTTCCCAAACCCTAGGGTCTTTAAATATGGCAGAATCCAACCCTACATAATTATCCCTGTTATAAACGTGTTCTTTCCACCATGAAGCTTTTATTTTGTTAAGTAACTCAACCCCATAAGGACCAAAATCATACATTCCTGCCAATCCGCCGTAGATTTCCGAACCCTGGTAAATGAATCCCCGCCTTTTGCAAAGCGAGATTATTTTTTCCATCCCATTAGGAATATCACTTACTTGCTTGTTAACCATGATATTTAAAATCAGTTTACAAATTTACTTTAGAGCCTTGTTCGCCAAACTTCTAACGGGACGGGTCCAATCTTCTGGTAGTGACATATCGCTAATGTAAACTTAAAAAATCAAAATGTAAAATTATTCGCTTCAATACTCACCTCTTTTTTAATTTCTCTTCACCGGTCCGCCCTTGCTCGAATATGCCGAGTCATCGACAAGCCTAATGTCATAATTTCGCTCGCTCGGAGAAACTTGGAGTGTCGTACCAGTAAAACTATCGTAACCTGAGGCACGAACCTCTTTTATGAGATCCGGACTAAATCCGATCTGGTTGATACTCGGCAGAAAAGAAACCTGGAAATAAACTTCTCTTGTTTCTCCGGCACCCAAATCATTAACGTCCCATACAATTCCGCCGCCAGCCGGATTGTATTTCAAAACTTCAAATTCCGGGCTGATTTTGTTGAGCCAGGTGGCATAAATCGGCAGACTGGTCACCACCTGAACATCGGACAAATCATTGGTACTGTTCGTAACTCCAAGCATCACTGTGTAAGTTGTTTCTTGTTCCGCAATGGGAGGCACAGGACCTGTATTCGAAAACGGTCCGGTGCTGTACAAAATTTTTGCCGATGCCGACATTTCAGAGGCAATCTTTACGGTTTTTGTGACAGTCGAACGAATTTGGCCAATCTCGCCCTCAGACATTTTATTTCCCGTGATAGTCGCTTCGACCGTCATAGTCGGAGTTCTCCCTCCAATGGCAGAGCGAAGAGTACTAAAAGAAAATGTTAAGGAACCCGATTCACCCGGACCCAATTCCTCCAAAGACTTCGCCGTCGACTGGTCCCAAACTACAGTGCCATCAATTGAACGATAAAACCCTCCGGTCACGCTAACGGAGTTTCTGTCAAAAATAGTTCCTCTCGGCCTTACTTCCACAACAATATTGGAAATTTTTGTGTCGAGATTGTTGGTAAAAATTACATCTGTTCTGATGTCGTTCCCGGCTTTGACCGACACTTCCATGTCCCGTTTCCCCGCCAAAGACAAATCCAATGCGATATTTGGCCTCGAAAGTGTGACGGTAAATGTTTTGGCCAGGAAAATGACACCTATCTTTCTCGCATCTCTTGGATCTTTCGAACCGACAATAAAACGCATTGACCTTTCCTCTCCGGCCGTGCCCCCAAATTTACCGCGTATAGTGATAGTCCTCGACGATCCGGGCTGTAAATCGCCAAGATCCCAAACATTATTTCCATAAACAGGCCTCGGATCGGCCGATGTAAACTGAAACCCGAATGGAAAATCGGCCGTAATCATTGGGTTATTTAATATTTCAGAAGTATTTGCAGAAAGCTTAACAGTAAATACCGCCTCATCACCCACACTAATCTCTTTCGCACTTTCAACTGACACCGACACCGGAGCAGACGAAAGAGAAACAAGTTGTGTCTCAGTTTTCTTGAAAATTGCGTTTGAACCTTTCACTCGATACTCAAGCGTAACTTTTATTTCCTTGGATTCCCCCTCTTCGCCAAAGAAGACCACTTCGTACTTTTTGTTTATATTGCCGTTTATTTCTATCGGCCCAATGGCCTCTCTGTAACGCCTTAACTCTTTCGAAAGGTCTTCCGGTTCCCTACCGCCATCTCCGTATTCAACCAAAACCTCCGCGGTCAAGAGAGCCACATTGTTCTGGTTAATAATTGAAATCTCAACCGGCAATTTTTCACCCCCAGCTACGGAAGATGGAGTGTTCAGACTGATTAGAATATTCTTGGTAGAAATTATATTACTGCCTCCCCAGAACACGTAAGCAGCGACTCCCAAAGATGCGAAAAAAAGCACCACTGAGCCGATCAGTATTTGTTTTAAAATTGCGTAAGTATTTCTTGAAGACACGGTTTCGGGCACAGACTCCTTTTTTTCTTCTTCTTGATTCCAATCTCTCCTAACCGCAAATGGAACGCTTCTTATTGGTGCGTCGTTTTGTCTATTTTCTTTGAAACGCGGTGAATATACACTGTCTTCCAAAGCTTCAAGACGGCTTTTCATTTGCTTACTTTTCTCTGATTCATCGCCCTTTTTAGAATAATCCGGAGGCATGTGTCAAATTAAAATTAAAAAATCGACAAATTGCCAAACCCAACCGGGCTTCGGGCAAAATGCATGGTTATTATACCATAGGGCATCAATCAGTTTTTCTGATTTTTTGTTCTCATGCAACTAGAGGTGGGTCTCTCTTAACGAACTATTAATTGTGCTTAAAACCTCCCTTTTGGCAAGATCGATTTTCATCAACAAATCCGTTTCGAACAAGGACGTTTCCGTAAAAGCTTTCCAAATAGGTTCCTCCCCCAAATAACCAAGAGAATGAAGAACGCGTAAGGCGAGCAAGTATTCGACATTGCGAAGAAAATTTCCCTCGGGTTTTTTGTCTACAAGAAAAAAAATACCGCTTAATAAATTGTTGAATAAAGCCTCATTTCGCTCTTCCCCCTGTACCAACCTAAGCACAAGCGCGCAAATTCTGGCTAAAATAATTTTGGCTCCAACTTGACCATTCATGTCCGAAAAAAAATTTCGCTTCAAAACGCAACTGGCGATTTTCCATTTGCCCCTTCCTCTCACCAAAGAAACATCGACAAATGAATAGGTCTGAAGCGAATACCTCAGTTTTGATTGCAGTTTTCGAACACTTCTTCCCTCTGCCTTCAGCAAACCGAAATCTTTTGTAAAAATCAAGTACGACCTGTCATCCTCTCCGGAATTGGAGGCCCGAAGAATTATGCCTTCTGTAGAGTAAATCGTATACACTGGGCAATTATAAGATACGGAGTGCCCGCCCGCCATCGCCAAAGGACGGAAAGTTATGGACGGCTGTTGAGAAAAAATTACTATCCGAAGGTTGTACCGCAACGGAACATCGGCTCTCCCTTTGGCGGGCAGGTAAAGCGTTTAGCGTAAAGCGTGGAGCATATCAGAAACATTAATATTCATAATTTTATTGCTCAATTTATGAGTATTGCCGTGCTTTATACTATCCCCAATTAACCCGTGGACACATTATCGCGTCTCGTCTATACTAGGGATATGGCAAAACCCCTTTCTGTCGCCGCGCATGAC